>NZ_CP035088.1:2052500-2370625 GCF_004786035.1 Pseudomonas viciae | reverse complement strand
CCTGCCGTCAGCCGGATACAGATGGCAACGGAGCTTTCAGCGTCTGAGGATAGACCAGGACTGTCACGCCGGGCGGTCGAACTGGTGGGTGGGACTCACGGGGCGACAGAGCATGAAGGGGCATTCGTCCCGGGTGTTGCCGATACCACCAACTTCCCCTTCCATATCTGGCAACGCATGCAGAATCGATACGCCAAGAAGCCCTTCTCGGCGCTGACCGGCTACAGCAGCGACGGTGGTTATCTGCCTCTGCGTCAGGCCCTGGCGGAGTACTTGCAGATATCGCGCTCAGTAAAATGCAGCCCGCACCAGATCCTGATCACGATGGGAACGAATCAGTCCCTGGACTTGTGCGCGCATATGCTGGCCGACACGGGCGACGTCGCACTGATCGAGGAGCCCTGCAACTGGAGCACGGCACTTATTTGGAAAGCGGCAAGTCTGAGAGTAGTGCCTGTTCCGATCGATGAGGATGGTGTCGCTGCTCAGCTCTTTCCTTTTCAGAAAACCAAGCCTGAAGACCTGCCAAAATTACTCTTCACGACACCGTCGCACCAATACCCGATGGGGGGCTCGATGGGCTTGCATCGGCGGCGACTGTTAATTGAGTTGGCCAGGGAACACAACTTCTGGATTATTGAAGACGACTACGACAGCGAGTTCCGTTATGACTCCAGTCCCCTGCCCTCTCTGCAAGGACTGGATGAACATGAGCGGGTCATCTATCTGGGCACCTTTAGCAAGGTGATGTACCCAGGATTGCGAATGAGCTATCTGGTGGTGCCCGAAGCACTCGCCGACGCCTTCGCCAGTGGCCTGACTCAGTTGTACCGACCAGGCCAGCTTGGACTTCAGGCCGCCATGGCCGACTTCATCGGCGAGGGTTATTTCGCGACCCATATCAGAAGAATGCGGGGCATTTACGCTGAGCGTCAGCGCGAACTGAAACGTGCGTTGAACGAACACTTTGGTGACACCATAACAGTTTCAACCGGTAACACCGGACTGCACCTGACCATACAGTTCACCTCCAACATCGACCTTGCCAGAATGACAGCAGAAGCCAGAACGAGAGGCGTATATCTGCGCGACATAAGCCTCTATCACCAACTGCCGCACTCAATGAAAGGTTATGTCCTGGGGTATGGAGGAGTCAGGACGACTGATATCGAACCCGCCGTCAAAAAGATGGCCGAGGCCTATCTAGTAGCAAAAAAAAGTAAAAACTAGACATGCTGAGCAGGATGCGCAAAAAGCCCGGGCTGGCGCCCAATGTCTGAATTGAATAGAGCGTCGAGTATTAACGCTCGAACAAATTGTGTGATTCAAAACGACCGATTTCGCCAACCCTGTTACCTCAAGGTCGCGCCCTGCAACGGCTCGTTGGTTTGGATGTGTTGCTAGATGGAACACAATCCGGTGGGGCGCAGACCTATCATGGGGAATTGATTATCCGATGCGCCCTCGAGTCATCCTGCTTACTTACCTGTACCTGATGATCTCGATAACAATTAAGCCATCCTAGGCCGTCGAGGGTTCTGGCAATGGGCTTATACTCACAACCAACCCAGCCCTGATATGAATGTGTGCTGAGTAAATCTAGGATTCCTCGTGTCTTGAGACTCCCTACATCCGGCTCATTTCGACCTGGAAATCCAGCAATTTGAATATGATCAGTCTGGGCAAGGTAGCGCGTGGTGCAACAGACTGGATCGAGCTGCTCCATAGACGCGTGATAAATGTCAAGGACCAATCCTAGCCCGTCCAATCGTTCCGTCCATCGAATGGCGTCACTCAAAGAGCGAATAAAATAACTGGGTACCGAAATTTGATTGATCGCTTCGATAACCAGCTTAACCCTGTACTGTCCTGCCTCTTCAATAGCCCAGCTCATGTTCTCTTCAAATCCACTGCATCCCACCTCATAGCTAGCACTATCGACAACACCGCTCAATACGTGCAGAAGCGGACTGTTGCCCGCTACGGCATACTCCAGTCCCCGCAGGAAATCATCCCTAAACTCGCCTGTTCGACTGGCTACAGCAGCCAACCCTTTGCTGCCGGATCGCAATGGCGCGGTTGCTAAAACCTGCTGAAGGCCGGTGCGATGCAGATGTTTTGCGACGGCGACGGCTGATATGCCTTGCGGAAAGCTGAACTCAACGGCCCCAAAACCCGCGTCGCGCGCCGCATCAAATCGATCTTCGAAGGAGAATTCAGTGAAGAGCAACGATAAATTGGCAGCGAATCTAACCATTCAGCGCCTCGGACTATTCGAGTCGACTTTTTCTTGCTTGTTGATCAGCTCAATCAACGCGCCTATACCATCCAGCAGAAAAGTCTGGGCGGCTCCGTCCGCCAACCGTCCGTGTTCTATTTTGCTGTGTACGTCGCCAATGACGATCTGCGGATAAACCACCAAGGCAGCCTTGACGGCCCAGAGAGTTTCGTTGAGTTGTTGATGAGCTCGAACCCCTCCGGTAAACGCAGGCGAAGCCGTGAAACCCAGCACTGGGCGCCCAGTCAGGGCCGACTTACCATGGGGGCGGGACAACCAGTCCAGCGCATTTTTCAATACGCCAGACATTCCGTGGTTGTATTCCGGCGAGCCGATCAATACCCCATCGGCCGCCGCCACAGCTGCACGCAGGTCACTCACGGCCTGCGGGGCATGGACGCCGTCGTTATCTTCGTTGTACGGCGGGATTCTTTCCAATCCATGGAGCGTCAATCGAACCTGCCCGGACAATTGCTCAGCCACTGTATTGAGGATCGCAGTATGGGCCGAATGCTGACGCAGGCTGCCTGACAGGCCGAGGATATTTATCGTTGCCGTCATTTAAATGCTCACAATCTGCGGTTTTGGCTTGAGGAGGAAATGAGCGAGCGCCGGCACCAGTATCAATGCACCCACCATGTTCCAGATGAACATGAAGCCGAGCAGGATGCCCATATCTGCTTGGAACTTGATGGGAGACAATACCCAGGTCAGTACGGCAATACCCAAGGTAATCCCCGTCATCACCACCACTTTTCCCGTCGAGAGCAGGGCTAGGTAGTAAGCATCGGACAGGCTTGAGCCATTACGCAGGTTGGTCAGGGTTACGCTAAGGATGTACAGCGCGTAATCCACCCCGATGCCTACCCCCAGCGCAATCACGGGCAGCGTCGCGACCTTGACGCCGATGTTCAGCCCTACCATCAAGGCTTCGCACAAAATAGACGTCAGCATCAGCGGCAATACCGTGCATACGACAGCTCGCCAAGATCTGAAGGTGATAAAGCACAGAGCGATAACGGCTGCATATACCATGAAGAGCATCTGCACGTTCGAACGCTTCACCACGATATTGGTGGCCGCTTCGATCCCGGCATTGCCCGCCGCATTGAGGAACTGGATCTGGTCGCTGTTATGGGTCGCCGCGAACTGCTCGACGGTCTGCACCACACTGGTGAGCGTGTCGGCCTTGTGGTCCTTGAGGTAGACATACACCGTCAGCAGGTCGCAGTTCTGGTTGAACAGTTCTCGCGGTGCGCGGGTGATGATCGCGTTCAACAGCCCCTGATTACGGGGTATCTCATACCAGGTCATACTGCCTTCATTCATGCCCGCTGCGGCCTGCTTGCTCAGCGCCGCCAACGACGTGGTTGAAACAACCCCCGGCAACTGTTGAAGCTGCGCCTCCAGCGCATCGACCGACACCAATGTCTGATAGTTGGCGCAGAAGTACTGCGGTGTTTTCACCATCACCACGTACTTGTCACTGCTGGCGGAAAAGTTGCTGACCATGAAGCGGTTGTCGCTGTTGTAGCGCGACTCCGGACGCAGTTCCGGCGCCCCGGGATTCAAGTCACCGATCTTCACGTGCAGACTGACGGCAAAACCGGCCACCCCAAGGATCACGGCGATAAGGATGGCACCGCTCGCCCATTTACGCTCGGTGAATCGATCCAGAAATGCCCAGAATGGGTGCCGAGCGTGAAGCGCGTCCAGCTGTGAGAACTTGTCGTTAGCCGCTTCACGCTGAGCCGCCGCTTTGCTGACACCGGTGTACGACAACAGAATCGGCAACAGAATCAGGTTGGTGAAAATCAATGTCAGAACGCCGATTGTCGCGGCGACGGCGAGATCCTGAATCACCGGAATCTTGATGATCATCAACACCGCGAAACCCACGGCGTCGGCCACCAGCGCCATCAGCCCGGTCAAAAACAGCCGGCGAAAAGTGAAGCGTGCCGCCACCAGTTTGTCCGCACCGCGACCGATGTCCTGCATGATCCCGTTCATCTTCTGGGCGCCATGACTCAGCCCGATGGCGAACACTAGGAACGGGACGAGGATCGAATACGGGTCGAGATCAAACCCCAGGGTGGGCAGCAATCCCAGCAACCAGACCACGGCGATGATCGAGCACAGCAATACCAATAACGTGCTGCGCACGCAGCGGGTGTACCAGAACAGTACGATGCCGCAGATCACCAGCGTCGCGGCGAAGAACAACTGCATCTGCCGCATGCCGTCAATCAGATCGCCCACCACCTTGGCGAAACCGGTGATGTGGATTTTGATGTTGTCGGTTTCGTACTTCGCGCGAATCGTCTCCAGCTGGCTTGAGAGCGCGTTGTAGTCCAGCGGTTTGCCGTCGTCCGAGGTGATGTCCTGAAGCGGCAAAAGCACGATGCTGGACTTGAAGTTAGAGGCCACGAGCCGGCCGACTTCGCCCGACCGTTCGACGTTCTGTCGAACCTGCTCCAGGCTGCCGGCAGAGCCATCGTAGTTGTCCGGGATGACCGGGCCGCCGTCGAAACCCTCCTCCGTCACGCCGATCCAGCGGGTCGCCGGGGTCCACAGGGACTTCATGTACGACCGGTCGACACCAGGGAGCAAAAAGACCTCGTCGTTGATTTTCTTGACCGTCTCAAGATAGGCAGCATCAAAAATGCTGCCCTGCCTGGCCTCGATCGCAATCCGCAAGGTATTGCCGCCCTCCCCCAACTGGCCGCGATTCTTCAGGTAGTTCTGCACATAAGGGTGATCCGTCGGGATCATTTTTTCGAAGGCGGCATTGAGCTTCAAACTCAGCGCCTGGTAGCCGAACACCACGCTAAGCAAGACACAGATGCCCAAAATGACGCGGCGGTGATTGAACAAAAGCCGTTCAACCAGGGTGCCGGAAGAAGTATCGAAGGTGTCCGATTGAGGGACGGCGTGAGGCTCGGCAGTACGCGTAAAGCTGTTCATTGATCGTGCTCCGACGATTCCACGGCAACCACGGACGACAGCATGCCGCGTGCGCTGCTGATGATCAGGTCACCGTTCGCGGCTTGCGCCATGCCTGTGAAGTAACCGGGTTGAGTCACTTGAAGGAGAGAGGCTTTGGTATCGCCGTCCGCGAAACGCAGCACTCGGCCGGACTCATCGGTGAGCAGTACCGAGCCATCGTCAAGCCGCAGGCCGCTGGTCAAGGTGACGGGTTGCAAGGTGTCGAGACGCTGCCAGGTATCGCCGCGATCTTTGGACTCAAAGGCTTTGCCACGCAGCCCGAACGCCAGAATCGAACCACTGCTGGTCGCCTGGAGGCCGAAGGTCGTGCCCTCATAGGGTGATGTCAGCGACTCGAATGTCTGGCCCTCGTCAACTGAGCGCAACAACGTGCCCTGTTCGCCGGCTACGAAGAGGTCCGCCCCTACACGCTCGATGCTGTAGAGGTGCAATCCGTTCGGGTTATCGAGACGGGAGCGGATCGATTGCCAGCTGAGCCCGCCATCACGGGTGACAAACGCCAGACCGTAAGCGCCTACCACCAGCCCGTTTTTGGCGTCGAGGAAGAGCAGATCGAGCAGGGGTTTGTCGGGGCCATCGTCCACCAGTTGCTGTGCTTGAGCGATTTTTTCCGCATCGTCGAAGCGTTTCGCTTCCTGCAGTTCGATCTCGGCTGCCTGGACGCCATCGAGCTGCTTGCGCCAGCTCAGTCCACCATCCTGGCTGTGCAAGACAACCCCGGCGTGCCCGACCACCCAGCCTTCGCGGTCATCAATGAAGCGAACCTTGACCAGCGTGATGCTGACTGGGGAACTGACTTGCTTCCAGGTACGGCCATTGTCTTCAGAAACAATGATGAAACCTCGCTCGCCAACGGCCACAAGGCGTTGCCCTGCCCTCGCAACACTCAGCATGACCGATTGGGCCGCCATGGCGCTGGTGATCGATGGCTGCACCGGCAGTCCTTCGGTTTGTGCCGCCGCAGCCGTGCCGGTGAGCGCCGTGATGATCGACACGCTCAGCACGAACGCCTTGAACGGATGCAGATGTAAAAGCCTGGGAGTTTGAATACGCATTTTCGAGCCTCGATGATGCGGTTCGGTGGACGCCGCGTCAGTGGCACGGCGTCCCTGGAACACAAGTGTGCACACGCTGTTGCGAGGCTCAGCGCACCGACCCGGACGCTACCGAGTTACCGGTAAAAAAGTTCTCAGGTTTGCGCGGGATAACGCTGTAGGTTTCGCCGTTCAGGCTTTGCACGACGCTGTACGTCTTGGCTTGCAGGTTGTAGATCACCACCGGTTTCACCACCACCGCCGGAATGGAGGGAACAACGAATGGCAGCACTTGGGACACACGCCACAGCTTGCCCTCGGCGTCGTAGCCATCGACCAGCGAAACTGTCCAGCTGTCTTCATCGATAAAGAATTTGCGCTTGGGCACCGCGTGGCGTTTGCCGGCGGCAACGGTGGCTTCCAGTTCCCAGACGCGATGCAGTTCCCAGCGCACTTTGTCCGAGTTGAGGTGGTTAGCGACAAAGGCGTCGTCGCGTTTTTCGGCATTGAATTTGTTGTCGTTGTACGGGATGTACAGTTCTTTCTTGCCGACCAGTTTCCAGTCGTAACGATCCGGATGGCCAATGAAACCATGCACCTCATCGAAGTAATTGGCGCCCGAAGCAACGAAGTCCGGTGTGTCGTAACCCACGGTTGGAGCGCGACGCACACGGCGCTGGCCGACCAGGTACTGCCAGGCTTCCCGTGGTTCTTGTGCGTTGATGCTGTCGTGCGTCACCAGCGACTCGCCGGCCTTGAACGGTGGCTCGTTGGTCAAGAAGCGCAGCAGAGCATATTGACCCGACCACTTATCGGCAGCGCCGTCCTTGTAGTAATACGGGTATTGCCAATTCTCGACGCCCCGACTGGCCAGGGTCCGGGTGCCGTCAGCATTGCCGATGACGTTGGCATAGCCCATCTGAATGGACTCGGCTTCGACCCGCAGCAGGAAATTCCAGATGACCTCGTTCCCGGTTTTCGGGATGGGGAACGGGATACCGCCAAAGCAACCTTCCACCGACAACCCGTTGCTGGTGGTCTTGCACTTGGTCGCATTGGCGAAGGTGTTTTGATAAACGCTGTCAGGCGCCGCCGCCGTGCGGTGAGTCGGGTAGACATCCAGATGGAACGTGTCCGGGTATTTGGCCAGGAGTGCTTTGGTGCCTTCGCTCAACTTGTCCGCATATTGCGCAGCGTTTTTGGCGGTAATCTGCAGCAGCGGTTTCTCGCCCGGAAACGGATCTGCCGGCACATCGCCGAACTTGGCACCCGCGACGTCCTTGGTCAGCCCTCCGGTCCACGCGGGAATCGAGCCATCGGCATTACCGGCCTTTTCGGCGCCCAGGGGCGTCAGCGTGGTCTTGAGCTTCGCCGCCTCGTCAGGACTCACCGCCGCAAATGCGGAGCCGGCGCAGATGGAAATCGACAGAGTGGAAAGCAGCAGTTTAATTTTTGTCATTATCAGGGCCCGCCTGTTCATTGCTTAAAAGGTTCGCTGGATCGAGAACGCCACGAAATCCCGGTCTTTCATGTTTTGCTGATAGGTGAATGAGTTGGCGGAGTTGATGACCGGCCCGGCCTCACCGAAGAAGTTGGTGTAGCTCAACGAGGCGTACCACTGCTTCTTGTAATCGGCCTTGAGTCCCAACGTCAGGTCACCGCCATGTTCCGGGCCAAATGCCTGGGGCGTGACCGAAGAACGTCCGGAAGGGTTGTAGCCAATAGTGATCGGGGCCTGGACATCGATCCCGGGAAACACCTGGAAGTACTGCGGTTCAAACGTGAAGCGCAGCGCGAAGGCATCGCGGGTGGTGTTGGGATCCAGTTGGTCGGCATTTTTTGTCACGCTCAGGCGGCGGTTGAACGCCAGTTCACCGACGAAAGAGGCGCCATCCCACAGCGCCGATCCGCCATAGACGTTGACCATCGAGACCTGGGCATGCCACGACCGGCCAATCGGGTAAGCGGGGTTCGAATCGTTGTCGGAATCCATGCCGGTAATGATCGTACCGCCGACGCCCGCCAGCGGCGTATCAAGCCGGATCGAGGTTTCACCGGCGATGTTCGCTTCGCCGACCAGGGTGCTGAAACTTGCACCGAAGACCTTGATGTCTTCGGGATACACGTTGATGAACGTGTCATCCGCACCCGGCACCAACGCGGCCGGACGGAAGTAAAACACCGGGGTCTTTTCGTGGTACTTGGCGGCGTACAGGCCGAACTCCCAGTCCTCGACGGCGAACTTGAGTTGTGCACCGAACTGCCCTGAGTTCCTCGCATCCTTGTCCTTGCCGTGGAGCAGATCGCCAGTCGGGAAGAACACCCGTTCCCCGCCTTCACCGACAAAATCCGCACCGCTGAAGTAGCTGCCCGCTGCGGGCAGACGGGTCTTGTTCCACTCGAACTGGTAGTAGGCGCCGACACTGACCTTATCATTCAACTGCCAGTTGCCGGACACCTGTTTGGTCGGCATCAGAATCTCTTTGAACTGAGACCCGGGCACCGATTGCAGCTTCACCAGATCAACCGTGGATTGCGCATTGGCGATGCCGTTGGCGCCGAAGAAAAGGCTTTCACCGTAGATCTGCGTGAACTGCCCCAGGCGCCCGGACAACGAGGTGGTGCCGATTTCCTTTGAGCCGTAGACAAAGGCATCGAGGATCTCAGTGTGCTGTCCGTGGATGCGCCGGGTGTCGCTGGTGAACTCATCGTGACCGACGCTCACGGAGTTGGCGGTGCCGGGTGAGTCGTTATCGTTGTCGTGACTGTAGACATTGTCGTACCAGGACGCCGCGCTGAGACGGGCACCGACATCTTTGTACTTGATGTCGAATTCGGACAGCAGATCCAGGCGGTTGGAAATGAGCCCGCGATCGAAATTGCGGTCGCCATCATCCAGGTTAGGGTTGCTGTTGGCCGTGCCCGGACCAACCGCGACCTTGTGATCGAGTTTATTCACGCGCCAGGCGTTGCTGTACTTGATCGTATTGTCCCAGCTCGCCGAAAGATCGGGATTGCCGGTGTCGATCTGGAAGGCGTGCGATGGCGTCGAGAGGCTTAGCAGGACCGTTGCGCTAACCGCGCAAGCGAGGCTGGAAACCGGCAACGGGCAGAGCCGCTGGTTGGCTGTTTTCATGGAGATGTTCCTGTTTTTTTGTTTTTGTAAAAGGTCATCCACTCGCAACATCGGCTGCGAATACCACTGGGTGTTGCGTACCGCTGTGAGCTCCTTCGTTGCCTGTTTTTACGCCCAGCAACATTGTGCGTAAAAAATATTTTGCTGCACTTAAAATAATTTTATGCACAAAAAATATTCCTACGCAAATTCAATGTCAAGCAGATTCGGGATCGCAGGTTCATGGGTGTGGCAAGATGGGAAGCAGGAGGAGGAAGAGATGCAGACTCAGGGCCGGACTAGAGCGCTGCAAAGACTGTTCTGAAATTTTCTCCTTGCGACGAGGAAAATTTTATGGGCAAGAGGCGGAATTCATCCTTTGCACTAAACTGTTTTTTGCGCATAAAATCCGTTTAGTGCAAATTTCAGGATGACCACGACCATGATCCCCTCTCCCAACAGTCCGCTGATCGATGTCGCGCTGACGAAGATGAAAAAAGCGATTGTTTGCTGTGAGCTGGCCCCCGGCGAAAAACTCAAAGTCGCAGAGCTGTCCAAAACCTACGGACTCAGCAGCTCCCCTATTCGTGAAGCGCTCAATCGACTGACCCAGGATGGCGTTGTCGAAGCCAGCGATAACAAGGGGTTCAGGGTTGCGCCTATTTCCACGACGGACTTCCGGGACATCACGCGAATGCGTTGTCTGCTGGAATGCGAAGCGCTGGCAGATGCCATTCAGTATGGCGATGACACGTGGGAAGCCGACGTACTGGGTGCGTTTCACCGCTTGAATTTGATCGAGAAAAAACTCGGAAGCGGCGAGCTCGTGCTCGATGATGAGTGGTCCACCCGGCACAAGGCATTCCACTTTGCGCTGTTCGCCGCCTGCCCTTCACCGTTGATGTTGAAGATGATCGACTCCCTGTTTGACCGGGCCGAGCGCTACCGACGTTTTTCAGCCAAGCAGCGAATCACCCCAAGACACAAGGGCAATGAGCATCAGCAACTGATGGAGACTGCTTTGGCGCGTGACCCCGAAAAAGCAGTGACGCTGTTGCGCAATCACATTCAGGAGACCCTGGGCCGAACCGTCGAAGCGATCGAACGCCAACAAGCCACGCTTCAATAGATCAATCAGAACTGAATTCAGCGCAAATACCTGTGGGATATAGGGTGCCAAGTAATGTCCAGAAAAAAGCCCTTCGCCTCGTCACTGCTTTCGTGGACAGTGCGAAGCGAAGGGCTTTTCCTTTTACTGGCTTAGCGCCTGTGCAAACCTGAGCGTCGTATCGCACGTACCGCCATGACCCTGTGCAGCCTGCTCCGGCTCCTTGCACCACAGCGCAAGCTCCATGCCCTCAAGCAACTCCATCGCCCAGGCCACCGTGACCGCCCCGCCATACACGTAGTGATCTGGCCGTACGATGACGACATTGCAGCCTCGACGCTCAAGCCATTGCGCCAGTACGCCATCAACCTCCTGATAATCATCGGCAGTGCGCGTCCCTGGCTGTTGAGCGCTGACCAACCGCACGACATGGATGGGCAAACCTTTTAGCGATTGACTGCTGTGCAGACATCTCAACAAAGCGCTGGCGTCGAATCCGGGCGCAATGACCACGCGAAAGGACTGGCCGGTAAACTCATCGAGCAGCGCCTGCTTGCCGGCATGGTTGATGACCATCGGTTGAGGAAACAGCTCACCGGCCGGCGCGACTTGCGCGACAAAGCCTTGAGACAAACCGGGAATCAGTGATTGCCTGATGATCCCGTCAGGGTTCTCCGTCATTTGCTGGATCAAACGCGCATCCCGAATCGCGGCTTTCTCGCTATCGCGCTCGCAGATCACTCCGCCAAATTCCTTGGCCGCCATCGTGGTTTGGCGGACATGGGGAATTCGCTCGGTCTGATAGGTGTTCAGAAACGCAGGAGCTGCCAGCCCTCCTTTTACCAGCGCAAGCTTCCAGACCAGATTCAGCGCATCGCGGATCCCCTGGCACATGCCTTGTGCCAGGAACGGCGGCGTCATATGGGCCGCGTCCCCGAGGAAGAACACTCGGTCGGCTTTCCACTGCTCCAGAATCAGCGCGTGGAATCTATACGCAGAGGCCCGCCATAGTTGGTAGTCACCCTCCGGCAACCAACGAGCGATCAGCTTCTTGATCGCTTCAGGCTGCGAGATTTCCGAAGGCTGCTCATCAGGATTGATCATGAATTCCCAACGACGATGCCGACCAGGGCCGACGACAAATGTGCACGGTCTGGCCAGCTCGCAAAACTGCACGTTGGTCTTCGGCAGATGCTCGCCCGCCCCGTCGTTGAGGATCACGTCGACCACCAGCCACGGCTCGTCGAACGCGAGATCCTCCATTTTCAGCCCCAGACGGGTACGGATCGGGCTGGTTCCACCATCGCATGCCAGCACATACTCCGCCGTGACCGTACGCTCAATCCCGTCTTTGGCCTGAATGCGCACGTGCGCTTGCGAGCCTGTGGAATCGACAGATAGAACCTCTGAACCGAGTTCCACGGTGACGGACTTCAAATCGGCAATTTTACCGCGCAGTGCACGCTCGACCGGTGGTTGCGAGAATACATAGTTAGGCGCCCACCCCAGCGCAAAGGGCGGCTTGGCGGCATCGATGCGCTTGATCAGCCGGGATCCGGTAGTTCGGTACTCCGAGGGACGATAAGGCATGACATGCTCGGCGATCTCATTGGCCAAGCCAATATTGCCGAAGACACGCATCACTTCATGGTCAAAGCCCATGGCCCGGGGGTTGGTGTACACCGTTTCGGTCTTGTCCACGACGAGCGCATCCAGCCCCCACATGCCGGCCAGATTTGCGCACAGAGCACCCACCGGCCCCATTCCAACAATGATGACATCGTAGTCCATCGTCTACTCCGCTTTTTGTTTTTATCCCGTGTGACTTCTGGTTGATGAGCGGGCTTGCACACACCCATCAACCAGGCCTCAAGAACCATCAGCCGATTCGAACCCGCTGCTCTGCGATCTTCGCCCGAATGGAATCCATCCATTGCTCTCGCGTCTGGAAACCGGGGCGGCGCTTACACATGGCTTCGGTCTGGGCCAGGATGACCTCGCTCGGCAGTTCGAGATCGAGTGGCTCCTTGCAAGGTTGAGCGGTGTAGAAAGGCGCATCGACATACATTTCGATGGGGTTGCCTTCAGGGTCTTTGAAGTAGATCGACCAGGCGTTCCCGTGATCCACCTGGAGAATCCCTTCGATGCCGCTTTTTTTGGCGAATTGGTAGTAAGTCTTCAAGTCGTCCAGGGAATTGAGCAGAAACGACAATTGATTGATCGGGTTGAATGGCAGGTCAACAGGTTTGCCGTCAAAGAGTACGACCTGGTGATGCAGTTCCGGGTTTTGCGTCATGAAGAACAGCCGATGCCCCGTTGAGGCGACACCTTTGTCACTGACGATGAAGCCCAAGGTGCGGCAGTAAAAATCGACCATACGATCGAGGTCTGCGCAAAACACGCCGGTGTGGGTGAAATTGATGGTTGGTAAGGCGGGCATTTGGAACCTCCGGTTTTTATGATTGTGTAGAGGACAACGCTTAGGCTTCGTCAATAACGCCGTTGGATAGTGTCCCGATCTCGGTGATGACCACTTCGAATACATCACCGGGTTTCAGGAAAATCGGTGGATTTCTCTTGAAGCCAATCCCGCTCGGCGTACCGGTTGCCAGAATGTCGCCCGGGTTCCATGGAAGAGCCTTCGACACATACGAAATCAAATGCGGAATGTCGAATGCCAATTCTGAAAGGCTGCCTTCCTGCAATTGCTCGCCATTGAGTACACCCCGTACCACTAGCTTACGGTAATCGGGAATTTCCGACGCCGGAATGACCCATGGGCCCAACGCGCCGGTTTTTCTGAAGGTCTTGCCCATGCCGTACTGGTGCGTATGGAACTGCCAATCGCGAACGCTAGCATCGTTGAAGCAGGTGTAACCCGCGACGTGATCCATTGCATCGGCGGGATCGATGTGCGCACCACCCTTCCCGATCACCACGGCCAGTTCAGCTTCAAAATCAAATTGCTCTGACACCTGAGGCCTGACCAGCGGCTCGCCGTGGGGAAGCAGGGTTTCGGCAAAACGCTGGAAAATCACCGGGAACTCCCCAACCTTTCGGCCCGCCTCTTCGGCGTGAGCCACATAGTTGATCCCCACACAAATCACCTTGCCGGGATTGGGTATGACCGACTCCAGTTGAATGCTGGAAAACGGGTAGTCGGGCTGGACGGCCTCTACGATTTTGCGTGCCTCCTGCACCAACAGCGGATTGGCCAGAAAGGATGCGAGGTCCGGAACCTGCGCAAAACGACGGGTCAGCTCGACCACCCCGTCACCCGACACGGCGCCGAAATGGGCCTTTCCTTCTTTACGGTACGAAATCAGCTTCATGTTCTTCTCCTATTTTTTATGCACAAAAACTAATTTCTTGCACCATACATCATTAAATGCATAATGCAAAAGGCCGGTTTAAAAAAATAACGAGCTACGTAAAGCTCACGGTTCTGGAGGTTAGGCATGTCGCTTGTGATGGTTCGTAAGGTAAAACTGGACATCGAAGAAGTGTTCCACGAAGGCGGGCATCGCTCGTCGGTCCCACTGAGGATTGCGGTCGCCACCGCCGTGGTCGCCAACCCTTACGCGGGTCAATATGTAGAAGACCTGCTGCCGTTCATGCAGGAATTGAGAGGGCTGGGTGCAGAGCTGTCCCAGCGGCTGATCCTCGCGCTGGGCGGTGCCCAACACGTGCAGGCCTATGGCAAAGGTGCAATCGTCGGTGAAGACGGCGAGTTGGAACACGGTGCGGTCTGGCACGAAGCCGGTGGCTGGGCAATGCGTGAAGCGCTCGGCAATCCGAAGGCGATCGTGCCGGCGGCGAAGACCATCGGCGGCCCTGGTTGCCGGGTGATGATCCCGCTCGGGCACATCCAGGCGGCCTATGTTCGCAGCCACTTCGGCGTGGCTGAAATGAGCGTATGGGACGGCCCTCGTCGCGGCGAAATCGCTTTTGGCCTGGCCATGGCCACGGGCGGACGGATTCATGCGCGACTCGGTGGTCTGGCTGCCAGCGAGGTGAAGGGCGAAGACGGGCTGCGTTAGGGGCGACGATTTGAAGCGTGCTGCAGGGTTACATACCACTACAAAAACAATATGTGTGTTGGAGAACATCATGACTGCAAAAACTATGCGCGCCGCACGTCTGTATGAAGGCGGTAAACCCATGGTCATCGAGCAAATGCCCGTCCCCGAGATTCGCCCGACCGAGGTGCTGGTCAAGGTCAAGGCGTGCGGGATCGTCCCGAACCTTCACAACATTCTGACCAACTGGGTCAAATGGTTCCCCCAGAACCCATTACCGAAACTGCCGGCGACTTTCGGCCTCGACCCCACGGGGGTCATCGAGGCTATAGGCGAACAGGTCTACGACTTCAAGGTCGGTGACCGGGTCTATGTCAATCCGGGCCGCCACTGTGGTTCCTGCCGGGCTTGTCGAGCGGGCAATACCATCGCTTGCACCGCCTACACCTTCAATGGCTATTTCGGTTTCACGTCAAAAAGCCCGCGCATGTTCGAAGACTATCCCTACGGTGGCCTTTGCGAGTACATCCCTGCTCCACAATACAGTCTGGTGAAACTGCCCGAGAACCTCAGTTTCGAGACGGCCGCGCGACTGGGCTACCTGGGTACCGCCTACAAGGCAATGCTCAAGGCCAATGTCGGGCCCGGCACCACCCTGCTGATCAATGGCATCAGTGGCACGCTCGGCTTGGGTGCCGTCGCGCTGGCGCTGGCCATGGGCGCTCGCAAGATCCTCGGCACGGCTCGTAACCAGGAGCTCTTCCAGCGGGTGAAAGACCTCGCCGCACCAGGCCGGATTGAAATTCACACGTTGGGCACGATACCCACCAATGAATGGGTCAGTGAAGTCACCCACGGTGAAGGCGTCGATGTGGTTATCGATGCCCTGGGCCCAGGGGCACCACACGAGACCCTGACCCAAGCCCTCAAGTCCATTCACCGCGGCGGGCATCTGGTCAATATCGGTGCTATCGCAGGTGAGGTCCCCATCGATCTGCACTGGATCATGGACAACGACATCCAGATCAGTGGCTCGGCCTGGTTCACTACAGGACAAGGACAAGCCATGGCGGACATGGTGGAATCCGGGACACTGGATCTTTCATTCTTCGAAAACACCGCCTTTAGCCTGGAAGACGTCAACGGCGCAATAACCGGCATTGAAAATCGTCATGGTGGCTTCAGTAACTACGTCATCTGCCCCTGACATCAACCAGACAGGTTCAACACAACGGCGGGCACGCTAAGGCCCGCCACTGATTCAGGGAATGCTATGAAAATTAGAAGAGTCGTCACCGGCCTGGATGCCTCAGGCCAATCCGTATTCATCAGCGATGACGCGGCCCCGCGGTCTTGCGCCTTTGAGTCCATTCCCGGCCATGCCATGGCGCACCTGTGGTCCACCGGCTCAACGGCCGGCGCGCAGCAGGACCCCACCCTGGGGCACCCTTCCCTGATACCCCAGCCGGGCGAAACCAGTCTGGCAATCTATGATTTTCCGCCGGACATGGTGATGCAGAACCCGACGGATGTCGGACGGATGATCGAGGAACTGGGCAGCGCCCTGCCCGGCTTGTTCGAATGTTTCGAACCAGATCATCCGGGCATGCATACGACGCCTACCATCGACTACGGCATCCTGCTTCAGGGCGAGCTCTGGTTGGAGCTGGACAATGGCGAACAGAAACTGATCCGGCCCGGTGAGGTTGTCATCCAGCGTGGAACCCGTCACGCCTGGCGTAACAAAAGTGATCAAGTCGCCCGAGCACTGTTTGTGATGATCGGTGCGAAACGCGACTAACCAAAATTTTCCCGAACGCTGAATCTAGGATATCTACATGACCCTGCGTCACATTGCAGTGATCGGCGCAGGCACGATGGGCAGTGGAATCGCCCAGACGTGCGCGGCAGCCGGCCACGACCTATTGCTCATCGATATCAGCGAACAGGCACTCGAGCGAGGCCTGCACGTAGTGGAGAAGAATCTGGACCGACAAGTGAGCAAAGGTACTCTCACCTGCGAGCAAGCCACCGACACGCTGCAACGTATCCACACCTCGACTCATTACATCGATTTGAACGACATGGATATGGTGATTGAAGCAGCAACGGAAAACCTTGCCCTCAAGCGCTCGATCCTACAACAGATCGCTGCCCATGTTTGTCCGGACTGCCTGATCGCCAGCAACACCTCATCGCTGTCGATCACAGAACTGGCAACCAGCATCAGCCATCCGGAACGTTTCATGGGTATTCATTTCTTCAACCCAGTGCCCGTTATGGACTTGGTGGAGTTAATCCGTGGCTTGCAGACCAGCGACGCGACCTGTTCCATCGCCCAGGCATTGGTCGAACAGCTGGGCAAAACCGCGATCCACACTCAAAATCGCCCTGGGTTCATAGTCAACAGAATCCTCATTCCGATGATCAACGAAGCCATTTTCGTCCTTCAGGAAAATGGCGACGCTCAAGCAATCGATGCCAGCATGCGCCTGGGGTGCAATCAGCCGATCGGACCTTTGGCATTGGCCGACCTTATTGGATTGGATACCGTGCTGGCCATTCTGGAAAGCTTGCAAACCGGTTTTGGTGACCCGAAATACCGTGCTGCACCTTTACTTAGGGAGTTTGTCAGCGCGGGCTTCTTGGGCAAAAAATCGGGACGAGGCTTTCATGTCTACAGCTGAAGCTCATAGGGGGTACGACACTATACGTGCTCAAGCTTTAGAGCTTTTTGTCAACAAAGGATTCGGTCAAGTTAGCATGCGGGAATTGGCTCGCCATGTAGGCCTTGCTCCCGGCTCACTGTACAACCACTTCCCAAGCAAGCAAGCATTGCTATTCGATCTAATAGAGGAAATTTATGAAGAGCTCTATCTACTTGTTCAACCTGCGAGGCAAGGAGCTACTCAAGTTCGTTCTCTGTCGAGTCTTATCGTTGCACATCTGCGCTTGCACCGTCGGCGCCCGCAGTTCTTTCGACTGGCGCTACATGGCTTCGTCTATCTAGATGACGCTCAGCAGCAACGGATCGTCCACAAGCGTAAGCTATATGAAAGCGCATTTATTGCCGCAGTATTCAACGGTACTTTCCTTGCCAAAGATACGGGCTCGATGGCTGTGCATGTGATTATAAAATTTCTCAATTGCCTACCGGACTGGCTTGATGATCGCCAGTTAGGTGACGAGGCGTGTATACTTCTTGTTGAGCAACTTGTCACGGGAGCACTCCGCGAATGCTCAAGGCAGCCATCCGAATAATTCCTGCTGTTGCTCGTTGAATTAAATACCGCTTAACATGGAAGGCCACTCACTCAAACACGCTTATTGCTCGTTTATTGTCCACTCTGGGTGAGTTATGTGAAACAGCGTACGTATTTTCGCAATTCGAGGTAATACCGGCGCGCGCATGAGAAAAACAACCGCTAATCTCTGCAGAGAAGCGCCAATATACGCACATCAACTGCCCAACGGTTATTTAAATCCTGTTTTTTAACGCATCAAGATATATGACTAACAAAAACGCACTGACTCACTCACGTCAGCACCCTACGTAAATCCGCGTCATTCAGGATTTAATGAGACCAACGTCTAGCCGATTATCGTTCGGCTCCTTCAACGCAAATCGCCAAAAACCAGCTGATAAAATTTAGCTTTCAGCGCCCATCTAAAAGTACGATCGGCAAGGGGGGTGCTTGAGGTGAAGAGCGCTGCCTTAGGTGCTCTATAGCTCGCTGGGGAGCAGCCATCAGTATCGCCGACGCCGTTTGCCTTGCTCGTCCCCCGATGAGACTGATGAACTGATCCGTCGGCAAGGCGATCTCATACTCCTCCACCCCAAAAAAATCACAAATGCGTTTCAGGTTGAATGCAGCCGGGAAGCTGTGCCGACTCAAATATTTGTTGAATTGACCACGATTGATATTTAGCTTCCGACAGACCTCCGCAATAGAACGGTAGTAGCGGCAAAGCTGTTGTAAATTGGCAGGAAAAAATTCACGCACTTCAATCACTACTTATTCGCGAAGACACTGGAAGACGTCAAAGTAGCAGCAACTCGCACCACTTTCGAACAATGAGAGCAATTGCACCAAATCAGATAATGTCCAAATATTACAGGCAGGCCGATCAATTTCCAATTTCCTCTATACGAGATAGATCATGACTACAGCCCACGACAACTAATACGACAAGCTTGAATAACAATTCTTCTTCCAGCGCAAACAGTCGAACCACACGGAGCCAATGAACATCTTAACATTCACATCCCCCAACCATGCTGGAGTTACTCGCTTCAGCTATCTACCTATTGCGGAGAGTTTTCACTCAAGGATCTGATTCCACTCAAGATTGGCTTGCTAACAATAGTCGAAACACATTCCAAACGGATAATCATCAACTCCCATATCATCTGTTAAAAGCTAAGGAAAACACTTGGAACTTCGTCATTTGCGCAGCTTCGTCGCGGTTGCGGAGGAGCTGCACTTTGCGCGCGCGGCTGAACGACTGCACATAGAGCAATCTCCCTTGTCCAGGACCATCAAAGAACTCGAATCAGACATAGGCACACAATTGTTTGATAGAAACTCGCGAGGCACTCGGTTAACTCTCCCCGGCCAGGTCCTGGTTGAAGCCGTCCAGCGAATTTTCCAAGCCGTAGAACAAGCAAGCACAACGTGCAGGCCGCAGTTGCCGGTTATCGAGGATCCCTGCGGATTGCACTATCTGATGGCGTGTTGCCTCAACGTTTGAACCTGGGGTTTCACTGCTCATTTGCGGCGACGACAATCACGTCTAGCCTATGGAGGCCCCTTCACCCCCGAGTAAGTATTCCCACTGATGATGCCTTGAATTTGGTCGACTCTCCCCCCTATTCTCTCAGCAATCTCTTGCAGACAATGGCTGGTGGCTAAGTCACGAATGGCCGTGATTTGGTCTATCGAGAGGCGGTCTGAACGGCTACATACCTGGGCGGCGGCCCAAGTCTCATCCTGCCACCTGTCGGTGATAGTTATGGGTGGGAGGCTTTCCCCTCGATGGCCAGTGAGCCACGCGTCCACGACACCATCTCGCTCATCCGGTGTAGCAATTTCTCCCTCCTTGAGTATTGAAGGTATCGGAGGCCAGTTTTGCCACCTGGGATCATGTTGAGCCGTCGTTCATCATCCCAGTGACCTTCGATCAAAAATTTCTCAGCGTTGTAGAGTTTATCCAGGTCGTCCGTGATCGCCATCACCTTATGATGGATGTAAGTAATCCGTCCCGCGTCCCTCTCCTCTCTGAATTTTCGATGGAAATGTAGATTGCTTCCCTTTTTCACTGCTCGAAAATGTTCAGCCCACCTGGTCTGCCATCGCCGCTTCGTGATCCCAACGTAGAAAAAGCCATCATCGGGATAAGAGTTACCCATTCCGAAGATATGCTGATAAAGCGCGTACGCCTTGTCAGGCCATCGCTCCGGCGACAGTAGATAATGCGCGGAGGATGGTGTGGTCAAGTATTCAATTGGTTCGAAGGCCTTGCGCGATGCCAGGGTGTGGATCACCAAAGGAATTCCCCTTCCTCAAAACTCTGCTGCTGCCAAAGCGCACAGGGACGGAATAAGCGGCCTTCATGAGGCAGACATTGATGGGACGGATTGGAGCACCAGCGATGATGCTCGGCGGTTCTCCTGCTACGAACAAGCCACCTACCACGCGCCGACCAGGCAGACTCAAGCGATCTTGAATTTCGAAGAGCTCAATCCTCGCCCGGTGTCGAACGGCTATCGGGAGAGAAATGACGACAATGACCTGCTGGAAGAGCTCGATGGGAAGCCAGGGTGGTCTAAGTATCGGTAGTAGCTCGGCCGCGCGCGGGGAACTCTACCCGATCTAAAATTCAGGCTCATATTTAATGCAGATGCCACCGCCGTATCGCAGCCCCGCGTCATCAAGTAACGCCGAGGCATTTCTCAGGCACAAAAAAAAGCCACTCATCTGAGTGGCATTTTTCTGAATCTTGGAGCGGGAAACGAGACTCGAACTCGCGACCCCGACCTTGGCAAGGTCGTGCTCTACCAACTGAGCTATTCCCGCGTCTTGGTGTGGCGCATTCTATAGATTCAGATTACGCCGTCAACCCTTTGATTCAAAAAAGTTTATTTCGGGTCCACGTCAGTGCGCAGATGCGGCCAGGCGGCGCGCAGGTACTGGACCATCGACCACAGCGTCAAACCAGCGGAAATCAGCAGCAATGCATAGCCCAACAGGACCCAGAAACTGAAGTCCGACGGGTTGGCCAGCAGGATCACCAGCGCCAGCATTTGCGCGGCAGTTTTCCATTTACCGAGATTCGACACGGCGACCTGGGCGCGCGCACCCAGCTCGGCCATCCATTCCCGGAGTGCCGATACGACGATTTCGCGCCCGATGATCACCGCCGCCGGCAAGGTCAGCCAGAGGTTACCGTGTTCCTGCACCAGCAGCACCAGGGCCACCGCCACCATCAGCTTGTCGGCCACCGGGTCGAGGAACGCGCCGAACGGCGTGCTCTGCTCCAGGCGGCGGGCCAGGTAGCCGTCGAGCCAGTCGGTCGCGGCGGCGAAGGCGAAGACCGAGGCAGAGGCCACGTAGCTCCAGTGGTACGGCAAATAGAACAGCAATATGAAGATCGGGATGAGCAGGACGCGTAGAACGGTAATCAGGTTTGGGATATTCATCGGCACAACTGGCTACGAGGTTGACGGGCATTCTACTCGCTGTGCAGGTTTGCATAAATCGACTCAGCGAGCTTTTTACTGATACCGGGTGCTTTGGCTATCTCTTCGATGCTGGCACGAGACAGCTCCTGCAATCCACCAAAATGTTTTAGCAGGTCGCGACGTCGGGTCGGACCGACCCCGGCCACCCCTTCCAGCGTCGACGTGCGGCGGGTCTTGCCACGGCGGGCGCGGTGACCGGTGATGGCGAAACGGTGAGCTTCGTCACGGATCTGTTGGATCAGGTGCAACGCCGGCGAATCGCCCTTCAGGGTGAACTCATGGGCGGCATCGTTCAGGTACAGGGTCTCGAAGCCGGCCTTGCGGGTTGCGCCCTTGGCCACGCCCAGCAGGATCAGATCGGGCACCATCAGCTCATTGAGCACGTCGCGGGCCATGGACAGCTGGCCTTTACCGCCGTCCACCAGCAGGATGTCCGGGAGTTTGCCCTCCCCGTCCTTCAGCTTGCCAAAGCGGCGCATCAACGCCTGGTGCATCGCCGCATAGTCATCTCCGGGTGTGACGCCTTCAATGTTGTAACGGCGGTAATCGGACTTGATCGGGCCTTCCGGACCGAACACCACGCAGGACGCCACGGTGGCCTCGCCGCTGGAATGGCTGATGTCGTAGCACTCCAGCCGTTGCGGCGGCTCGTCCAGGTTGAGAACGTCGGCCAGGGCATCGAACCGCGCCGCGACGTGCTGGCGGTTAGCCAGGCGCGCACCCAGGGCCTGTTCGGCGTTGGTCACGGCCAGCTGCTGCCAGCGCGCCCGCGTACCACGCACGCGGTGGCTGATGGTCAGTTCGCGACCGCGAAGGGTATCGATGGCTTCGATCAAGGCTGGGAAGTCTTCATGGACCACGTTGACGATCAACTCGGCCGGCAGGTCGCGTTCCGGACTGCTGATGTAGTACTGACCCAGAAAGGCCGCCATGACCTCGGCGACGTCTTCCTCGATGCCGACTTGAGGGAAGAAGTTCTTGCTGCCCAACACCCGACCGCCGCGCACGCTGATCAAGTGCACACAGGCGCCACCTGGGTTGATGAACGCGGCGATCACATCGACGTCGCCACTGCCGCCTTCCATGCTCTGCTGGTCCTGTACCCGGCGCAGCAGGCCGATCTGGTCGCGCAGTTCGGCGGCCCGTTCGAATTCAAGATTGACCGCCGCGTCTTCCATCGCCGCTGACAGCTCATCAGTCAGCGCATTGCTGCGCCCTTCCAGGAACATCACCGAGTGACGCACATCCTCGGCGTAGACCTCGGGTTCGACGAACCCGACGCAAGGGGCCTTGCAGCGCTTGATCTGGTATTGCAGACAGGGCCGGGTGCGGTTCTTGTAGTAGCTGTCCTCACACTGGCGAACGAAGAAGGTCTTCTGCAGCAGGCTCAGGCTTTCGCGGATCGCCCCGGCGCTGGGGTAAGGACCGAAATACCGGCCCTTGGCCTTCTTCGCCCCGCGATGAATGCTCAGGCGCGGGAACGCTCCGTCGGACAGGAACACGTACGGGTAGGACTTATCGTCACGCAGCAGGATGTTGTACGGCGGGCGCCATTCCTTGATCAGCGTCTGCTCGAGCAGCAACGCCTCGGTTTCATTGGCGGTGATGGTGGTTTCGATTTGCGCGATGCGCCCCACCAGGGCTGCCGTCTTCGGTGCGAGACCGGTCTTGCGGAAGTAACTCGCCAGGCGTTTCTTGAGATTCTTGGCCTTGCCGACATACAACAGGCGCGCATCACTGTCGAACATGCGGTACACGCCTGGGCGGCCACTGCATGTAGACAGGAAAGCGCTTGGATCAAACAGTTCAGTCATTATCAGGCGCTGGCATCGACCATGCCGTGGCGCACCGCCAGCAGCGTCAACTCGACGTCGCTACTGATCGATAGTTTCTCGAAGATACGGTAACGGTAGGTGTTGACGGTTTTAGGCGACAAACACAGCTTATCGGAGATGATCTGCACCTTCTGGCAACCGACAATCATCAAGGCGATCTGGATTTCCCGCTCCGACAACGCGTCGAAGGGCGAATCGTTGGTCGGTTGGAACGACTTGATCGCCAACTGCTGGGCGATTTGCGGGCTGATGTAGCGTTGCCCGGCAAATACCAGGCGGATGGCCTGGACCATCTCGTTCAAACCAGCGCCCTTGGTCAGGTAACCCGCTGCGCCCGCCTGCAACAACCGGGTCGGGAACGGATCTTCTTCGCAGACGGTTACCGCGACCACCTTGATGTCCGGATGGCTGCGCAACAGTTTGCGCGTGGCTTCAAGACCGCCGATGCCAGGCATCTTGACGTCCATCAACACCACGTCGGGTTTCAATTCACGGGCCTTGATCAGGGCTTCTTCCCCGGATTCGGCCTGGCCAACTACCTGCAGGCCATCGATGTCAGCCAGCATTCGTGTAATGCCCGTACGGACGAGATCATGGTCATCGACCACTAACACCCTAATCAAGCAGACACCTCACGATTTGGTCTTATTTGGGTTGCCCCACACCTTAGCAAAAAGCATCCGACAGACCTAGCGCAAAGGGACAGATAAAAGTTACAACACTTCTTGATCGCCGCAATATCCGAGGTCTCAAGCACCGGCGTCTCGCTGCATTCTCAAGAAGCACTCATCCTCGCCCACGACGCGCAGCCCCATGCGTTCGTAAAGCGCCCTGGCCGGATTATTCTTGAAAACCGTCAGGCGCAGCGCCGGCCGACGCTCCAGCGCCACCATGCCCCAAACCTGTCCGATCGCCCAAGTACCAGCACCCTGCCCGCGAAACGCCTTATCGATCTGTAGTTCGCGGATATACAACGCCCGGGCATCACGGCTGAGGCTGGCAAAACCCAGCCTCTGGTCGCCACGGCAAATTATCCAGTTCTGGCGAATAATCCAGGCCACATCGAACGCTTCGTCCTGCCACAGCAAATCATGCTTGAGATAGTAAGCCAGCATGTTGTCGCAAGTCAGTTGCCGGGCGAAGTCGATGTCCCCGGCCGTTGCCGCACGCCAGTGGAAACTCATGCGGACCTCATCAAAGCGTTGCCACCGGCACGACGTGCCCGGCCCAACCCTCGGCGGCGCGGCGAGCGATCACCAACAGATCGCCCGTACCTGGCGCTGCCGCAATCAGCGAACCGTCCGGGCCCCAGATCGCGCTGCGACCGGCCGATTCCCAACCACCGGTGGCGCCACCGTGATTGGCCATCAAGACGGTCATGCCATGTTGCCTGGCATAACCTTGCAGCATCGTCGTATCCGTCATATAGCCACCTTCGGTAATCAACACCCCTGCTGCATACAGCGTAGCGCCCCGCTCGACGGCGGCGGCAGCGTGGCTGGCGTGGGAAAAATCGGCGCATACCGCCAATGCGACATGCTCCGGCCCCATCGCCAGCATCGAGCCGCCATGGCCTGGGGCGAAGGCCACTTCTTCGCCGGGGTGCAGATGCTGTTTGCTGTACACCCCGAGAGATCCGTCGGCGCCGAGGACCAGTGCACCGATCAACACCGGCGCGTCTGCCGACAGGCGAATCGGCATGCCGACCACTGCGCTCAAGCCAAGTTCGCGCGCCAGGTCACGCAGCGGTTGCAAGACGCCATCCTCCGGCAGGATGGCCAGCTCCGCAGCCAGGCCCCGTTCGTAACCGGTGAGCGACAGCTCAGGAAACACCAGCAATTGCACATGCTGTTCAGCCGCGGCCTGCATGAAACACTGATGGCGGACGAGATTGGCGCGAATATCCCCGGCGACGGAAATCGACTGGGCAGCAGCGAAGATTGGAGCGGTCATGGTTCGTCCCTGGAAGATGGCGCAAACTCGAAGTTTGTCATAAAGCCCGGCGGACTCAAGCCAACCGGAACAATTGCATGACGACGATAGAATTTTCTGATTGAACCGACGCACCAGCCTCGCGTAAGCTCAGGGCCATTCATCGGAGACAGACCATGTTCAACGCCCTCTCACCGCTTCAAACCGCCAGCGCCCCGCGCTCGGTTGCGGCTGCCTGGGCGAACAGCGTTCAAACTCCGGTCAACTTTTATTTTGGGTATTGGTTTAGCCACTGGCGCGCCTGATACCCAACCGGCGCCCACTTTAAACGGGTCGCCTTCCAGAGTTTTCCAAACCCCCGGTCGGCCTCCCGACCGGGGGTTTTGTTTTTCAGGCCCCAAACATTTGCAGCACCCGACAACTTGAGGATTGAGCCATGAACTACGCCACTTATTACCGTTACGACAGTTTTTCCGCCTGGCGATTTACCAGCCACCGCTCGGGACAGCCTGCCGCCTCCGATCGGTCACCTGCCGGTGGCAAGCCTCAATTGCGGGCCAATACGGCCAATTGTCGAACACCCCAATAGGACCGGCACGCGGGAACGAGCCCGCTGCCCGTCCAGGAAGCCAGATCATGAATTCGTCCGTCTCTGCTTTGCCGCTGTCCACGCTCAACCCTGCCAATGAAGCCCTGACCCTGCGTCTGCCCAGCTCGTTGCAGCTCAAGCATCAATTGCCCCTCAGCACTGCGCTGAGCCAACAGGTTAGCGCCCATCGCCAGGCCATCCGCGCGATCCTCGACGGTGAGGACTCCCGCCTGCTGGTCATCGTCGGCCCCTGCTCCATCCACGACCCGAAATCGGCCCTCGAATACGCCGCCAACCTGGCGCGTGTTGCCCATGAGGTGAGCGACAGCATGCTGCTGGTGATGCGCGCCTATGTGGAAAAACCGCGCACCACCGTGGGCTGGAAAGGCCTGGCCTACGATCCCGGCCTGGATGGCAGCGATGACATGGCCGCCGGCCTGACGCTGTCCCGGGAGCTGATGCGCGAGATGCTCCAGCTGGGCCTGCCCGTCGCCACCGAACTGTTGCAACCCATGGCCGCCAGCTACTTCGATGACCTGCTCAGTTGGGTCGCCATCGGCGCGCGCACCACCGAATCGCAGATCCACCGGGAGATGGCCAGCGGCCTGGGCATGCCGGTGGGCTTCAAGAATGGCACCGACGGCGGTGTCGGCATTGCCTGCGATGCCATGCGTTCGGCGGCCCATCCTCATCGGCATTTCGGCGTCGACAGCCAGGGGCATCCGGCAATCATCCAGACCCCGGGCAACCCCGACACCCACCTGGTGCTGCGCGGCGGCCATCGCGGACCGAACTATGACCGCCAGAGCGTCACGCAGATACACAGTGACCTGACCCGCCTGAAGATACCGGCCCGGATCATGGTGGACTGCAGCCACGCCAACAGCGGCAAAGACCCGCTGCGCCAGCCGCAGGTGTTCAATGACGTGCTGGAGCAGCGCCTGCAAGGCAACCGCGCCCTCGTTGGCATGATGCTGGAAAGTCATCTGTTCGAAGGCTGCCAGCCATTAAGCCCATCGATGCGCTACGGTGTATCGGTCACCGATGGTTGCCTGGGCTGGGATGCTACCGAGCAGTTGCTGCGCCAGGCCCATCGCAAACTGCAATTGCCCTGAGCCCCCACAAGAGCCCTCCCCTGGGAGGGCCTTCACTCAGCCTGGCACCTTGGAACGCACCTGGACCGTCACCCAGCTGGATTGCTGGCTGACGTCATCCAGGCGCTCAACCTGATAGAACAGCCGCACCGCGCGGCCGCGCTGGTCCTGCCAATACGCCGCTGGCACGACAAAAGTGACCCGCTGACCTGCCATGGCCTCGGTGATTTCCCGCTCCTCGACATGGGCGTAGTTGCCGTTGCACTGCAGCCAGACCACCTCCCCGGCCTCGAGCCCGGCACCCTCGATGACGACCGTCACCCCATTGTGCAGATCATCGATGTCCAACCTCCCCTCGTCCAATCCCAGAAGCCGGGGCGCCTTCAGCGCAGGGCGCACCAGAGGGCCAATGTGCAACGACAAGGGTTCGCCACGGCGCACTGAATGTCCGCGCCTGACGACATAAGCCAGACTCAGGCTATGGCCGATATGGGGCGCTATTTGCGCATGATCGATCCAGAACGACAGCTCACGGCCGACCGCGTGGGCCTCGATGTCCAGCACGTCACGCCACAGGGCCTTGGCATCCCTGCTGGCCGTCAGGATCAGCCGATCGCCGACAGCCATCCTGGAATAAGGCCGAATGGTCAAACAGGTCCCCTCTGGCACCCGCCCCGGATCAAGGCTTGCGCCCACCGCATCGTCGGCAACGGCGGCCAGCAGAAGCAGTGGCGCATCACCGATCTCCAGTTGCAGGGGCTCCGAAACCAGCGTGGCCGGTAATTGTTTGCCGGTCACCCGGTAGGAGATTTCCAGCGAGCCGCCATCAAGCTCGGCGATATGAGGTTCACGCACGACGAAAACGACGTCCCGCCCCACCTGCCGCTCTGTCACGAACCTGCGTACTTCATTCTGATAGGGCTGGGCGTCCGAGTTGAGCCCGTGCCAAAACAGCACCAGTTCGTCCCCACACGCCATCAGTGGATAAGGCTTGACGGTGATGACGACTTTTCTCCAGGCGGGGTTGATCACCCCTCCCTTGGCAGCTGGAAGAGACGGTGCCGGTAGCGTCGCGGTTGAGGTGAACCGGGCTCGTTGGGTGGATCGGTAAGTGATCATGTATAGGCTCCAGTCCTTGGATTAACGGCACCGCTTTTACCTGACGGTGCCCGACACCCCATTAAAGCCCGACCGCTGTAAATCCACAGTCAGACAAGGCCACAACAGCAGTGGTCGCTTGCACTTGAAGCTGTAGCTGCAAACGCCAGGCGCTATCAGAAGTATCCCGACACCTTGCGCGCCGTCCGGCTGCTTATCCGATTATTCCCGCTTTTTTTATTCCGCTTTCAGTAAGTCACTGAGGTTTCTTCCTACACCACCCATCTCCGGGCTGCATTAGAGTGAGGTGGCAAATTCAACGTGAACCTCTTCGAAAAAGGTACGAACATGCAACGGAATGCAAATACTCAATATCCCATCCTGTTGGTCCATGGGTTGTTCGGGTTTGACAGGGTCGCAAGCTTCGAACTGTTCCACGGCATCAAACAGGCATTACGCGCCGCCGGTACCCGGGTGTTCATCCCGCATTTGTCGGCCACCCATTCCAACGAAGCCCGCGGCGAACAGTTGTTGGTTCAGATGGATCGGGTCCTGAGCGGAACCGGCGCTGCCAAGGTCAACCTGATCGGCCACAGCCAAGGCGCACTCGCCGCTCGCTACGCCGCGGCACTGGCACCCGACAGGGCCGCCTCGGTGACTTCGGTCAGCGGCCCCAACCACGGTTCCGAACTGGCCGACTTCCTGCACAAGGCCCTGACCCCGGGACGCCTGCCGGAGCACGTGGCGAGCAAGGTGGCCACGCTGTTCGCCGACTTTATCTCGCTGCTAAGCGGCCAGGCACGGCTCCCCCAGACGGCCATTGCAGCGCTGGCCGCACTCACCACGGAAGGCGTCGGTGCGTTCAATGACAAATACCCCCAAGGCCTGCCAAAGAACTGGGGAAGCAGCGGTCCGGGCATCGTCAACGGTGTGCGCTACTACTCATGGAGCGGCACGTTGCCAGAGGCGTCGGGCGAAGGATTCAATGCGATGCCCCCCTCCCATGCCTTCTGCCGGGCGTTTTCCAAATATTTCATTACCGAAGCCGGGCAGAACGACGGCCTGGTCGGGCGTTTCAGCTCGCACCTGGGCAAAGTCATTCGCTCCGACTATCCCATGGATCACATGCAGGCAATTCACCCAGGGACCGAGAACGTACGCAAGGGTACCGACCCGGTAGCGCTTTACCTGCACCACGCCGAGCGCTTGCGCAAAGCCGGCCTTTGATCGCCAGGCTCAAGGTTTTGACGCAATTTTGACAACAACCCGTCAATGAATCCGGTAGGCTCATCACCTTTAAAAATATTGAAAGGAATTTCCCCATGGCCAAAGCCACTGCCCGCCACATCCTGGTTTCCAGCGAAGACAAGTGCAACGAACTCAAGGCCCAGATCGAAGCCGGCGCCGATTTCGCCGAAGTCGCCAAGGCCAACTCCTCGTGCCCGTCCAGCCGTCAAGGCGGCGACCTGGGTTCGTTCGGTCCAGGCCAGATGGTCAAGGAGTTTGACACCGTGGTGTTCAGCGCCCCGATCAATGTGGTCCAAGGTCCGGTCAAGACCCAGTTCGGCTACCACCTGCTGGAAGTGACCAGCCGCCAGGACTGATCCCGTTTTTTCGACATGACGGCCCGCCTTTCGGTGGGCCGTTGTGTTTGCGTCATGCGAAGGGCTGGCGATCCGTACGCCGCTCGCGTACAAATCGTGGTCATCGATCACCCGGCTTTAAGGCTGACAATGCGACTGGCGTTCCCTTCTCTGCTATTCACTGCCGTGGCCCTGCTGACAGGCGCCACCGGTGTGGATGCCGCACCGCAACATGCCCTCACCGTGTATGGCGAACCGGCTAAATATGCCGAGGGCTTCGGCCACTTCGCCTACACCAATCCACAGGCCCCCAAAGGTGGGACCATGCGCCGCTCGGCCATCGAGATCGGCCATTTCGACCATGTGCTGCCGTATATCGACAAAGGCATCGGCGTCAGCCAGATCGACGGGATGCTGTATTCGCCCCTCGCCCTGCGTTCGCTGGATGAGCCCTACACCGTCTACGGTCTGGTGGCAGAGAAGATGGAACGCGCCGACGATGGCCTGTCCCTGCGCTTCTACCTGAATCCCAAGGCCCGCTTCGCCGATGGCAAACCCATCACCGCCCAGGACGTGCGCTACAGCTTCGAGCTGCTGATGACCCAGGGCAGCCTGCGCTACCGCACTCAGTTCGCGGCCGTCAAAGGTGTCGAGGTGGAATCCGAGCGCACTGTTCGCTTCGACTTCAAGAACAACGAAAGCCGTACCCTGCCCCTGGACATTGCCACCCTGCCGGTCTTTCCCGAGCACTGGTGGAAAACCCGCGACTTTGCCAATGGAGGCGGCTACGAGGCGCCTTTGGGTAGCGGTCCCTATCGGGTGGGCAAGATCGACTCCGGACGCAGCATCACCTTTGAACGCAATGCCAACTGGTGGGGCAAGGACCTGCCGGTCAGCCGCGGCCTCTACAATTTCGACCATTTCAGCATCGAGTACTTCGGCGACACCGATGTGGCCCGACAGGTCCTGCGCGGCGGCGCCTACGACTACAATCGCGAATTTTCCGCCACCGGCTATTCCATCGGCTATGACAGCCCCGCCCTGCGCGACGGTCGCCTGCAAAAGGCCCACCTGGCCACCGAGGCGCCCCAGACCGCCCAGGGCTTCGTGTTCAACCTGCAGAAGCCGCAGTTCCAGGATCGCCGTGTACGCCAGGCCCTGGCCATGCTCTGGGATTTCGAGTGGAGCAACCGCCAGATGATGCGCAACCTCTACGTGCGTCAGCAGAGTTACTTTTCCAACACCGACCTCGCCGCCCGACAACTGCCCGATGCCGGCGAACGGGCGATTCTCGAGCCGTTGCGCGGGCAGATACCCGACGAAGTCTTCACCCAAGTGTTCGAGGCGCCGAAAACCGACGGCAGCGGCGTGATCCGCGACAAACAACTGCAAGCCCTGGCACTGCTGGAACAGGCCGGCTGGAAACCCGACGGCGACCGCCTGGTCAACGCCGAGGGCGAACCGCTGAGCTTCACCTTCCTGAACAGCCAGAATGGCATCGAGCGCCTGCTGCTGCCCTATAAACGAACCCTGGCGCAGATCGGCATCGACATGAGCATCCGGCGCATCGACGCCTCCCAGTACGTCAATCGCCTGATGAGCCGTGACTACGACATGATCATCACCGGTTACCCGGTCAGCACTTCACCGGGCATGGAACTCTACAATTACTTCGGTTCGGCGGCCGCCAACGACCCGGGCGCCAACAATTACATGGCCCTGAAGGACCCGGCGGTGGATGCCCTGATCGACGGGCTGGTCAAGGCCACCACCAAAAGCGACATGCTCCGCCACGCCCACGCCCTGGACCGGGTGCTGCAATGGAACTACTACTGGATCCCCAACTATTACCCGCCGGGCAGCTCGACCGTATGGTGGAACCGCTTCGGCATTCCGAAGGTACAGGCCAGCAACGATGAAGCCATCGAAAGCTGGTGGGAGATGAGCACCACACCGCTGACCAACGAGCAGATGACCGCCGAACGCCTCAAACGTGGCTCACCCGGAGGGCAGCATTGATGTGGGCTTATATCGCGCGACGCCTGCTGCTGATCATCCCGACACTGCTGATCATCCTGCTGGTGAACTTCGTCATCGTGCAGGCCGCACCAGGCGGGCCGGTGGAACAGGCCATCGCCCACCTGCAAGGCATTGGCGGCGGCGCCACCGTCGGCAGTTCGGGTAACGCCATGACCGGCAGCTCCCGGGCCAGCCGCGGCCTCGATCCACAGCTGATCAAGGACATCGAAAAACAGTACGGCTTCGACAAACCGGCCCACGAGCGTTTGTGGCTGATGCTCAGCAGCTACGCCCGGCTGGACTTCGGCAAGAGCTTCTTCCGTGGCGCCACGGTCACCGACCTGATCCTGGAAAAAATGCCGGTGACCATTTCCCTCGGGCTCTGGGCCACGCTGATCACCTACCTGGTGTCGATTCCCCTGGGTATTCGCAAGGCCGTGCGTCACGGTTCCGCGTTCGATGTGTGGAGCAGCACGGCGATCATCATTGGCTATGCGATGCCGGCGTTCCTCTTTGCGATGTTCCTGATCGTGGTGTTCGCCGGTGGCACGTCGCTGAACTGGTTTCCGGTGCGCGGGCTGGTGTCGGATAACTTCGAGTCGCTGTCGACCCTGGGCAAGATCGCCGACTACTTCTGGCACCTGGTGCTGCCGGTGACCTCACTGGTGATCGGCGGCTTCGCCACCCTGACGATCCTGACCAAGAACTCGTTCCTCAATGAAATCACCCGCCAATATGTGGTCACGGCGCGGGCCAAAGGCATGAGCGAACGCCGGGTGCTGTATGGCCACGTGTTCCGCAATGCGATGCTGCTGGTGGTCTCAGGCATTCCCCAGGCGTTCATCAGCGTGTTTTTTGCCGGGTCCTTGCTGATCGAGGTGATCTTCTCCCTCGATGGCCTGGGCCGCATGAGCTACGAGGCTGCTGTATCGCGGGACTACCCGGTGGTGTTCGGCTCGCTGTTCATCTTCACGCTGTTCGGCCTGCTCATCAAACTCATCGGCGACCTCTGCTACACCCTGGTGGACCCACGCATCGACTTCGCTGCGAGGAACGCCTGATGTTCAAGTTTTCACCCTTGGGCCGCCGACGCTTCGAACGTTTCAAGAAAAACCGCCGGGGCTGGTGGTCGCTGTGGCTATTCATCGGCCTGTTCATCCTGACGCTGGGCGGTGAGTTGATCGCCAATGACAAACCGCTGGTGGTGAGCTACCAGGGCTCGCTGTATTTCCCGGTGTTCAAACGCCATACCGAGCAGGAATTTGGCGGACAGTTGCCGTTCCAGGCCGACTACCGCAGCAGCTACGTGCAGAACCTGATCCACAAGGACGGCGGCTGGCTGTTGTTTCCGCCCGTCCCGTTCAGCGACGACACGCCCAATTACGACCTTAGCCAACCGGCCCCGAGCCCGCCCTCATCAGTGAACTGGCTGGGCACTGATGACCAGGCCCGGGACGTGCTGGCCCGGGTGATTTTCGGCGCGCGGGTGTCGATCCTGTTCGCCTTGGCCCTGACCGCCATCAGCGCGCTGATCGGCATCGCCGCCGGGGCATTGCAGGGTTATTACGGCGGCTGGGTGGACCTGTTGGGACAACGCTTGCTGGAAGTCTGGTCGGGGTTGCCGGTGCTCTACCTGCTGATCATCCTGTCCGGTTTCGTCGAGCCGAATTTCTGGTGGCTGCTGGGGATCATGGCGCTGTTTTCCTGGCTGGCCCTGGTGGACGTGGTCCGCGCCGAATTCCTGCGCGGGCGCAACCTCGAATACGTGAAAGCCGCCAGGGCCCTGGGCCTGAATGACCGCAAGGTGATCGTGCGGCATATCCTGCCCAACGCGATGAACGCCACCCTGAGCTACCTGCCCTTCATCCTCACCGGGGCGATTTCCACCCTCACGGCCCTGGACTTCCTCGGCTTCGGCATGCCGGCCGGCAGCGCCTCCCTGGGCGAACTGATCGCCCAGGGCAAGCAGAACCTGCAAGCGCCATGGCTGGGGCTGACGGCGTTCTTCACCCTGGCGCTGATTCTTTCCCTGCTGGTATTTATCGGCGAGGCGTTGCGAGACGCGTTCGACCCACGATCATGAAGCGGAATCTTGAGATGAGCGACAACCTGATCGAAATCCGCGACCTGAGCGTGGCCTTCAACGACAACACGGTAGTGCGCAACCTGTGCCTGGACATCCGTCCCGGCGAATGCCTGGCCCTGGTCGGCGAGTCCGGCTCCGGCAAGTCGGTGACCGCCCACTCGATCCTGCAATTGCTGCCCGAAACAGAAGCCCGCACCACCGGCAGCATTCGCTATCGCGGCCAAGAACTGGTGGGCGCCGATACCACGGCCCTGCGGGAGATACGCGGCAACCGGATCGCGATGATCTTCCAGGAGCCGATGACGTCGCTGAACCCGCTGCACAGCGTCGAAAAGCAGATTGGCGAAACGCTGATGCTGCACAAGGGCCTGGGGGGCAAAGCCGCGCGCCAGCGCATTCTGGAACTGCTGGCCCTGGTTGGCATTCAGAACCCTGTCGAGCGACTCAAGGCCTATCCCCATCAACTGTCCGGCGGTCAACGGCAGCGGGTCATCATCGCCATGGCCCTGGCCTGCGAGCCGGAACTGTTGATTGCCGATGAACCGACCACCGCATTGGACGTGACCGTGCAGCGCAAGATTCTGCTGCTGCTCAAGTCGCTGCAGCAACGGCTTGGCATGTCCATGTTATTGATCAGCCACGACCTGAACCTGGTGCGCAGCATCGCGCAGCGGGTGTGCGTGATGAAAGATGGGGAAATCGTCGAGCAGGCGCCTTGCGAAACCCTCTTCAGCGCACCGGAACACCCCTACAGCTGCGAGCTGCTGCACGCCGAACCGGAAGGCGAAGCCCTGCCCCGGGACGACCGGGAAGAGGTGTTGCAGGTGCAGGACCTGCGCGTCAGTTTCCCCCTCGGTGGCGGCCTGTTCCGGCGCAAGGAATACTTGCGCGCCGTGGACGGCATCAGCCTGTCCATCCAGCGAGGCAAAACCTTGGGCATCGTCGGCGAATCCGGCTCCGGCAAGTCCACGCTAGGCCAGGCGATCCTGCGCCTGATCGAGTCCGAAGGCAGCATTCGCTTCCAGGGCCAGGCCCTCGATCAACTGTCGCAAAAAGCCTTGCGGCCGTGGCGCAAGCAGATGCAGGTGGTGTTCCAGGACCCGTTCGGCAGCCTCAGCCCACGGATGTCGGTGCAGCAGATCATCAGCGAAGGCCTTGAGGTCCACCAGCCCTCCAGCCCGCAAGAGTGTGAAGCCCGGGTGATCCAGGCCCTCAAGGAAGTCGGCCTCGACCCGCTGACCCGCCATCGCTACCCCCACGAATTCTCTGGAGGCCAACGCCAACGCATCGCCATTGCCCGGGCCGTGGTACTCAAGCCGGCCTTGATCCTGTTGGACGAGCCGACCTCGGCCCTGGACCGTACCGTGCAAAAGCAAGTAGTCGCCCTGCTCCGCCAGCTCCAGGAGAAGTACGACTTGACCTACCTGTTCATCAGCCATGACCTGGCAGTGATCCGCGCCCTGGCCCACGACATGATCGTGATCAAGGACGGTAAAGTGATCGAGCAAGGCGCCAGCCATGATGTGTTCGATTCACCTCAACATCCTTATACCAAGGAGCTGTTGGCGGCGGCGCATACGGGGTGGGCATAATGCAATGACACCGAGTCGCCGCCATCGCGAGCAAGCTCGCTCCCACGTTTGATCTTCAGCGCGACGCAGACCAATGTGAGAGCGAGCTTGCTCGCGATGGCGGCCTGACAGGCAATACACAATTCGGATTCGACCATGAACTCCACCGAAAGCCTCAAGGATTACAAGCGCGTACGCACGCTGGCGATCCGTTCGTTGTTCGAGATCATCGAGCAGTCCAGCGAAGGCACGGTGATTGTCGACCGTGACGCGAACATCGTCTGGATGAACGAACGCTACGCCCGGCGCTTCGGCCTGAACTCGGCACAGGAAGCCATCGGCCGGGCCTGCGAGAGTGTGATCCCCGGCAGCCTGCTGCGTGAAGTGGTGCGTACCGGGCGGCCGATTCTGCTGGACATGCAGGACACGCCCAAGGAGCCGCTGGTGGTGATGCGCCTGCCGATCCACGACAGCGCGGGCGCGGTGATCGGCGCCATCGGCTTTGCCTTGTTCGATGAGTTGCGCAGCCTGTCGCCAATGCTCAAGCGCTACCTGAGCATGCAGGAAGAACTGGCGTCCACCCGTTCGCTGCTGCGGGCGCGGCAGACCAAGTACAACTTCGCCCATTTCATCGGCACCAGCAGCGCCGGCCTGGAGGTCAAGCGCCGTGCCCGGCGCAGCGCCAGCGCCGATTCACCGGTGCTGCTGCTCGGCGAGACCGGCACCGGCAAGGAGTTGCTGGCCCAGGCGATCCACAGTGCGTCACCACGAGCACACAAGGCCTTCGTCAGCATCAACAGCGCGGCGATCCCTGAATCCTTGCTGGAAGCCGAGTTCTTCGGCACCGCCCCAGGGGCCTTCACCGGCGCCGACCGCAAGGGCCGCGCCGGCAAATTGCAGATCGCCCAAGGCGGTACGTTGTTCCTGGACGAGATTGGCGACATGCCGTTGCCGCTGCAAAGCAAACTGCTGCGGGTGCTCCAGGAAAAGGAATACGAACCGGTGGGCTCCAACGAGGTGCTGCAAAGCGATGTGCGGGTGATCGCCGCCACCTCCATGGACTTGGAGGCTGCGATCAAGCGCGGCGAGTTCCGCGCCGACCTGTATTACCGCCTCAATGTGTTGCCGATCCAGGTTCCGCCGCTGCGCGAACGCCTGGATGACTTGCCGGCCCTGAGCGAGGCGATCCTCGAAGAACTGCGCAGCCAGCACGAATTGAACCGCGATGCACTGGACCTGTTGGGTCAACATGCCTGGCCGGGCAACATCCGGGAATTGCGCAATGTATTGGAACGGGCCGCGCTGCTCAGCGACAAGCTGCTGCTCACCGCTGCCGACATCCGCGCCGCCATCGGCACTTTCACACCGGTTACCCGCTCGGCCAGCCCAAGCCTGGAGCCGCTGGCGCACGAAACCTTCAGCCAGGCCCGGGCGCGATTCGACCGGCACCTGATCGAAACCACCCTCGCGCAATGCGGGGGCAAGGTGGTTGAAGCGGCTGAGCGGCTGGGGCTCGGCAGGTCGACTTTGTATAAGAAGATGGTGGCGCTGGGGATTGCAGAGTCTCAATAATGAGACTCATATCTCCATAAATAGACAATTCTTTTGGGGCGCTTTGCGCTCATCGCGAGCAAGCTCGCTCCCAGATGGGACGGTGTTCTCCTGACGTACGCGGACAACTGTGGGAGCGAGCTTGCGCGCGATGAGGCCAGCCCACTCCATAAAAATCTCCAAACAGAGACAAAACTCTCGACCCTCTTACACCAAAATCAATAATCCCCTTATATTTCAATCAATTACACACCTGGCACAAAACTCGCTAAAGCCCTCCCACCGCTTCACCACAACAATAACAATCCAGGAGACACACCATGAGTGTGATCATTGCCTTGGCGGCCCTCGCGCTGCTGATGGTCGCCGCCTACCGTGGCTACAGCGTTATCCTCTTTGCCCCCATCGCCGCCCTCGGCGCCGTCCTGCTCACCGACCCTTCCGCCGTCGCCCCTGCGTTCACCGGGGTGTTCATGGAGAAAATGGTCGGTTTCATCAAACTGTATTTCCCGGTGTTCCTGCTGGGGGCGGTGTTCGGCAAGCTGATCGAGCTGTCGGGCTTCTCCCGCTCCATCGTCGCGGCGGCGATTCGCTTGCTGGGCACACGCCAGGCCATGCTGGTGATCGTACTGGTCTGCGCCTTGCTGACCTATGGTGGCGTGTCGTTGTTCGTCGTGGTGTTCGCGGTGTACCCGTTCGCCGCCGAGATGTTCCGCCAGAGCAACATTCCCAAGCGCCTGATCCCGGCCACCATTGCCCTCGGCGCGTTCTCGTTCACCATGGACGCCCTGCCCGGCACGCCGCAGATCCAGAACATCATCCCCAGCACCTTCTTCAACACCACCGCCTGGGCCGCGCCATGGCTGGGTGTGATCGGCACAATCTTCGTGTTCAGTTTCGGCATGCTGTTCCTGCAACGCCAGCGCAACAAGGCCCAGCGCGTGGGCGAAGGCTACGGCACCGAACTGCGCAACGAGCCGGAGACCGCCGAAGACATCAAGCTGCCCAATCCATGGCTCGCCGTTTCGCCGCTGCTGGCGGTGGGGATCATGAACCTGCTGTTCACCCAGTGGATTCCCCAGTGGTATGGCAAGACCCACAGCCTGGCACTGCCGGGCATGGCAACGCCGGTGACCAGCGACATCGCCAAGCTCACCGCGATCTGGGCCGTGCAGGCCGCGTTGCTGGTGGGCATCATCATGGTCCTGCTGTTCGGCTTCCGTGCCATCCGCAGCAAGCTGGCCGAAGGCAGCAAGAGCGCAGTGGGCGGTGCCTTGCTGGCGGCAATGAATACCGCTTCGGAATACGGTTTTGGTGCGGTGATCGCATCCTTGCCAGGCTTCCTGGTACTGGCCGACTGGCTCAAGAACATTCCCAACCCGCTGGTCAACGAAGCTGTGACCGTAACCCTGCTGGCGGGCATCACCGGCTCTGCGTCGGGCGGCATGAGCATCGCCCTGGCGGCGATGTCCGAAACCTTCATCAGCGCCGCCCACGCCGCCAATATTCCGCTGGAGGTGCTGCACCGGGTGGCCGCCATGGCCAGCGGCGGCATGGACACCCTGCCCCACAACGGTGCGGTGATCACCTTGCTGGCGGTGACCGGACTGACCCACCGGGAAGCCTACAAAGATATTTTCTGTATTACGCTGATCAAGACCCTCGCGGTTTTCGTGGTGATCGGTGTGTTCTACGCCACTGGCATTGTGTGAGGTTCCTATGACAACCCCTCTTTCGGGCAAGACTGCCCTGGTCACCGGCTCTACCAGCGGCATCGGCCTGGGCATCGCCCTGAGCCTGGCCAAGGCCGGCGCCAATTTGATCCTCAATGGTTTTGGCGATGCCTCGGCGGTGATCGCCGAGGTGCAACAGTTCGGCGGCAAGGTCGGCCATCATCCGGCCGATGTCAGCGACCCGGCGCAGATCGCCGACATGCTCGCCTACGCTGAGCGCGAGTTCGGCGGCGTGGACATTCTGGTCAACAATGCCGGGATCCAGCACGTGGCGGCCGTGGAAGATTTTCCAGTGGAGCGCTGGGACTCGATCATTGCCATCAACCTGTCCTCGGTGTTCCACGCCACCCGCCTGAGCCTGCCGGGCATGCGCGCCAAGGCTTGGGGGCGGATTATCAACGTCGCCTCGGTGCACGGCCAGGTCGGCTCGGTGGGCAAGGCGGCGTACGTCGCGGCCAAGCATGGGGTGATCGGCCTGACCAAAGTAGTCGGCCTGGAAACCGCCACCAGCAACGTGACCTGCAATGCCATCTGCCCCGGCTGGGTGCTGACGCCGCTGGTGCAAAAACAGATCGACGACCGCGTCCAGGCAGGCGTCGATCCACAACAGGCACAGCATGATCTGCTGGCCGAGAAGCAACCGTCCCTGGCATTCGTCACCCCGCCGCAACTGGGGGAACTGGTGCTGTTCCTGTGCAGTGAAGCCGGCAGCCAGGTGCGCGGCGCGGCGTGGAATATTGATGGTGGGTGGTTGGCCCAATAAGCTCCTGCGAACCACTGTGGGAACAAGGCTTGCCCGCAAGGAAGGCGATGCGGTCTTTCAGAAGCGAGGCGCCTGTTTCGCGAGCAAGCTTTGCTCCCACACAAGATTGAGCCGCTCTATAGTTTGTATGTGTGCATAAAAAAATAAGAGGCACCCCATGTCCGACATCCTCTGGCAACCCAACCCCGAACGCATCGCCCAGTCGCGCATGAACGCCTTTCGCCAGTTCGTCAACGCGCGGCATCATCTGCAACTGAACGACTACCCTGCCCTGCACGCCTGGAGCATCGACCAGCGCGAAGATTTCTGGCAGGCCATCGTCGATTTCTTCGAGATTCGCTTTCACCAAGCCCCCGACGCGGTATTGGTGGAGGGTTCGCAAATGCCCTGTGCCCGGTGGTTCCCTGGCGCCACGCTGAACTTCGCCGAACACCTGCTGCGCCGCCGCGATGACGCCGTCGCCGTGGTGGCGCTCGACGAAAACGGCGGTGAGGAGCAACTGACCTGGAGCGAACTCGCCGCCCATGTCGCTGGCCTGCAAAGAAGCCTGCAAGCCGCCGGCGTCACCCCCGGCGACCGGGTAGCCGCCTGCATGCCCAATACCTGGCAGACATTGGTGGGCATGCTCGCCACCACCAGCCTCGGCGCGATCTGGTCCTGTTCGTCGCCGGATTTCGGCACCCAGGGCGTCATCGATCGCTTCGGCCAGATCGAACCGAAAGTGCTGATCACCTGCGCCGGTTATCGTTACGCCGGCAAGGTCATCGACCAGCGGCCCAAGGTCAACGAAATCCTCGAGCGACTGCCGTCGTTGCAGCAGTTGATCGTGCTGCCCTATGCCCAGCCAGATGCACGCATCGACGACTTCAAGACCCAGGCCAACGTCGCGTTGTGGGGGGCGTTTTACCAAAGCGCTGGCCAGCCGCAATTCACCAGCGTGCCCTTCGATCATCCGCTGTACATTCTCTATTCCAGCGGCACCACCGGCGTGCCGAAGTGCATCGTCCACGGCACCGGTGGCGTGTTGCTGCAACACGTCAAGGAACATGGCCTGCACGTCGATCTAGGCCCCGATGATCGGCTGTTCTACTACACCACCTGTGGCTGGATGATGTGGAACTGGCTGGTGTCGGCCCTCGCCGTCGGCAGTGCGGTGGTGCTCTATGACGGCTCACCCTTCCATCCCGGCCCCGAGCGCCTGCTGGACCTGATCGACCAACAGCGCATCAGCGTATTCGGCACCAGCCCCAAGTTCCTGGCCTCACTGGAGAGCCAAGGCTTCAAGCCTCGGCAAACCCACGACCTGGGCAGCCTGAAAACCATCCTGTCCACCGGTTCGGCGCTGGCGCCTCATAGCTACGATTTCGTGTACCGCGACTTCAAGCCCGACGTCTGCCTGGCCTCGATGTCCGGCGGCACCGACATAGTGTCGTGCTTCGTCAACGGCAACCCGCTGTCACCGGTGCGTCGAGGCGAGATGCAAGGCAAGAGCCTGGGCATGGCGGTGCAGGTCTGGAACGAGGCCGGCCAAGCGGTCATCGGCGAGAAAGGCGAACTGGTGTGCACGCGGCATTTTCCGGCCATGCCCATTGGTTTGTGGAACGACCCGCGGCAGGAGAAACTTCGTGCGTCCTACTTCAACCAATTCCCTGGCGTATGGGCCCAGGGTGACTACGCCGAAGAACTGCCCCACGGCGGCGTTTTGATCCATGGACGCTCCGACGCCGTGCTCAACCCCGGCGGTGTACGCATTGGTACGGCGGAGATCTATCGGCAGGTGGAAAAGGTCGAGCAAGTGCTGGACAGCGTCGCCATCGGCCAGCAATGGCAGGGGGACGTGCGGGTGGTGCTGTTTGTGCGCCTGCGGGACGGCGTGCGACTGGATGAGACCTTGGAGCAGCAGATCCGCCAAGTCATCCGGGCCAACACCACGCCAAGGCATGTGCCGGCGAAAATTGTGGCGGTGACGGACATTCCCCGGACTATCAGCGGCAAAGTCGTCGAGTTGGCAGTACGCAATGTGGTGCATGGGCAGGCGGTCAAGAACACCGATGCACTGGCCAATCCCGAAGCACTGGAGCAATTTCGCGATCGCCCTGAACTGACGACCTGAGTTCGTTGGCCCGGCGTTGCGATCGCACATACACACTCATTAATACCGCCTCAAATCGTGCGCGAGCGAATATCACCGCGCACTTAAAAACGCATAAAATTGTTTCAACTTGTACCGCAGGAATATTTTAATGATGGCGCAATGTAAATACCCGGAGGAAATATAGTTCACCCGCCAGACACACCCACATAAAAAAACAACCCCTTTGGAAAAGCAAGGCACCCGCTGAACGCTTGACACCTTCACAGGATGACAAGCGAAACTGAATTTTCCCACAATAAAAAGCTTGATCAAGCTAACACCTACCAACACCCATACATGGGAAATATCCGGTTAAAGATTGCGCCCGCTTAAAAGCTTTACGGATAGCAAAACAAGCCAATAGACTTTAAAAAGATAGCTTATCGCGAACGCGCACCCCACTTAAATTTCATTCAAACAACCCAGCGCAGAGTCCAACTCATGAACCATCGATATTTTGGTGACGCCCTCATAAGCAAATATGAGGACGTCAGCATTATCTTTCCTGACGACAGCACTTATGAGAAGACCAGGCAAGTCTATAACAGGATGCACGACCTTTATCCGTCGATGATTATTCAAACCCTGAACCGAGCAGCATTAAAGGAGATCGTCAGCTTTGTCACGGCCAATGACATAGAACTCGCTATCCGGGGTGGCGGGCACCACATTGCGGGCTTCGGTTCCACGCAGGGAGGCATACTGCTCGATTTCTCACCTTACAACGATATCGTGATTGATGAAAACCATAAAGTTGCCCGCGTCCTGCCGGGGGCACGGTTAAAGGATGTGGATGATGCACTTTGCCAACATGGATACGTCATACCTACCGGCACGGTGAGTGATACGGGTATTGCTGGATTGACGCTGGGTGGTGGTATTGGCTGGCTACTGGGGAAGTACGGCTATACCTGTGAGAATCTTGTTGGCGCAGATGTACTTCTGGCTACAGGGGCTCTCGTAAGGGCCGAAGATCCGGGGCATGAGGATTTGTTGTGGGCGTTGCGCGGCGGAGGCGGAAATTTTGGTATCGTACTTGAATTCAGGTACAAGCTATCGAGACTGCCTTCCGTTTATTGTGGCACCCTGGAATTCACTGGAAATGATGTCGAAGCTGCATTGAGCGACCTGTTTGAATATCTGGACAATCACTGCCCATCCAACTTGGTTGTCGCTCCGGTTCTTCATCGCCATAAAAACTCAATGGAGTGCATGCTCTCCATCGATTTCTGTTTAAGCGACTCAATCGATTATTCAGAAATCAAAAATCTCGAAGAATATTTGAGCCAGACTATCAAGCACACTTATCTGACCAGTGACTTTCTGACATGGCAATCATGGTCTGATGAGCGTTTTGCTCAACCGATGAGAGGATACTGGAAATCAGTGTGCCCCGAAATCATGGGAGAGAATATGCCGCATTTGTTAACGGATTGGCAAAAAAGAATCCCAGGACCTAACTGCAGTGTGATGATAGAACATCTGAACCCATCCAGAAGAGAAAAATCAGGCGTGGAGTCAGCACTTGCGATAAAAACGATGAACTATGGAATTTTATTTTCCGCTCGCTGGACGTCCTCAAGTGATGACGCCAAATACGTGAGCTGGGTCAAAAGCGCCGCGAGCTCGATCACTAACGCTGCGGAAGCACTTTCATACTCAAATTACACGCCCGATGAAGAAAACACCAAGCCCTCAGTATTTTCGAATAGCGATAACAGGCTATCTTTCACAAAGAAAAAATATGACCCACTGAACGTCTTCCGCCGCAACCACAACATTACAAAATAATAAGTTACGCCCCCCCCCAAAATCTTGCCCAGTTGATGCATTCATTCAGCACCCCCTATAAAAACCAAAAAAATCGAAATAAAGAGCACAACCATGTGTGGAATACTCGCCGTATACTCCCCAGCCGCCGACATCCAGCCCGTACACATAGATAAAGCACTCGCAGAATTAAATCATCGCGGCCCTGACTTCAGAAGCCGCTATATATCACCCGATAGAAAAGTCGCCCTGGGGCATAGATGCTGTTTGGGGTAAATGCGTTTCATAACTCATTCAGTCATTAACCTTGCACCTCCAATGTCCAACAACGCACGGATGAGGCGCTTATCAGTCCATCAGGCCCCATTCGCCCGACGGCGCTTGGGGCTGCGGTGATGCTTCGGCGTGCAATTTCAACTGCAGCCGCAGGTTGTTCACCGAGTCCGCATGCTTCAGTGCTTCCTCCTCTTCAATCACGCCCTCGACGACCAGCGCGTAAAGCGCGTGGTCGAACGTTTGCATCCCTTGCTCCACGGACTTTTCCATAATCCCCTTGAGTTCAGAAAACTGATTGCTCCTGATCAGGTCGGCCACCGTGGGCGAGCCCAGCATCACCTCCACCGCCGCCCGGCGCTGACCGGTGCGGGTGCGCACCAGGCGCTGGGAGACGAATGCCTTGAGGTTGTTGCCCAGATCGTTCAGCAGTTGCGGCCGGCGCTCCTCAGGGAAGAAATTGATCACCCGGTCCAGGGCCTGGTTGGCGTTGTGGGCATGCAGCGTGGAAATCACCAGGTGCCCGGTGTCGGCGAAGGCCAGGGCGTGTTCCATGGTTTCACGATCACGGATTTCGCCGATCAGCACCACGTCCGGCGCCTGGCGCAGGGTGTTTTTCAGGGCCGCATGAAAACTGCGGGTGTCGACACCGACTTCGCGCTGGTTGATGATCGATTTCTTATGCCGATGGATATACTCCACCGGGTCTTCGATGGTGATGATGTGGCCGCTGCTGTTGCGATTGCGGTAATCGATCAGGGCCGCCAGGGAGGTCGACTTGCCCGACCCTGTCGCGCCAACGAACAGTATCAGCCCTTGCTTCTGCATAATGGTGTCCAGTAACACCAGCGGCAGTTTCAAGTCTTCGAAACGCGGAATGTCCAGCTTGACGTTGCGTATCACCATGGACACATCGTTGCGTTGCTTGAATATATTGACCCGGAACCGCCCGACACCGGCCATGGAGATCGCCAGGTTCATTTCCAGCTCCCGATCGAACTCGAGGCGCTGTTCGGCGTCCATCAAAGACTCGGCGAGCCCGGCAATGTCGCCGACCTTGAATGCCTGGTTGCCCAAGGGCTTGAGCACGCCCTCGAACCGCACACACGGTGGCGCCCCGGTGGACATGTAGAGGTCGGAGCCATCCTGGCTTGCCAGGATTCGCAACAAGGGATCGATTTCCATGGACTGAAATTTCCGCGAGACATCAATTGAAACAAGCTGACCCGAGCATGAAACCCTTCAGACCAACCCGCGCTTACCTTCTTCAGAGGATAGTAGACGCTGTGGCACCGACACGATTTCCAGGGGGGGCGCAATGAACGCATTACCCTCCGGGAGCGACATTCAGAGCCTGATGGCCCGACTGGACTGGGCTGGCAGCCCGCTGGGCGCCGTCCAATCCTGGCCACAAAGCCTGCGCACCAGCGTGGACATCGTGCTCCACTCCCCGATGCCAATGGCCTTGCTGTGGGGCCCCCAACTGACCCACCTCTACAATGACGCCTTTGCCCGACTGGTCGGAGACAAGCATCCGCTGGCGTTCGGCCAACCGACCCACACCGCATGGCCCGAACTGCGGGGCGTCAGCGAACCGATTTATCACAGCGTGTTGCAAGGCCGGCCCCACAGCAGCCGCGATCAGCACTGGCGCCTGCCATTTGCCGGTCGCCTCTGCGACCTGTGGCTGGACCTGACCTACAGCCCCGTGCACGACGAAAGCGCTGGCGTCGCCGGCATCCTGATCACAGCCATCGAAACCAGCGAACGGCGACGACTGGCCCAGGAGTTCGAACGGCGCTCCGAGGCCAGCCTCAAGGCCCAGTATGAAAGCGAGGAACGCTTGCAACTGGCCCTGGCCGCCACCGATGCGTTGGGCACCTGGGACTGGGATATCAGCGAAGATCGCTTCATCGCCGACGAACACTTCGCGCTGCTGCATGGCGTCGATCCGAGCCTGTCACGCCAGTTGCCCATCAGCGCCTACCTCGAAGGCGTGCACCCCGAAGACCGGGCCATGGTTGCTCGCAGCATCAAGCACTGCATCACCCACGGCACCGAATATGCCGAGGAATACCGTTTACTGCAGCCCGACGGTGACCTGCGCTGGGTGTTCGTGCGCGGTCGTTGCTACAAGGATCGCCACGGCCGGCCCAAGCGGTTTCTCGGTGCGGCCCTGGACCTGACCGAACGCAAGCACACCGAGCAGGCCTTGCGCCAGAGTCAGACCGAGCTGCAGTTGATCATCAACGCCATGCCGATCCTCATCAGCTATGTGGATCGCGAAGAACGTTTCCGACTGAACAACAGCGCCTATTTGGACTGGTACGGCCTGACGCCCCAGGAACTGTACGGCAAGACCGTACGCGAAGTGCTCGGTGAAGAAGCCTACGCAGCCCGCGCCGAGCAGATCGCCGACGCCCTGGCGGGCAAGCCCTGCAGCTTCACCGTACAAGCGAACCATCGCGACGGCCGCCCGCGCCATTCACTGATCAACTACCTGCCTCGCCGTGGCTCGGACGGGTCGGTGAACGGTTTCTACATCTTTGTGATCGACGAAACCGAGCGCAAAAAAACCGAAGAAGCCCTGCGCTACCTCAACGAAACGCTGGAAGAACGGGTCATCGCTCGCACCCAGCAACTGGCCGAAGCCAACCATCGCCTGCAAAGCGAGATGTTCGAACGCGAACGCGCCGAAGAAGCGCTGCGCCATGCCCAGAAAATGGAAGCCGTGGGCCAGCTCACCGGCGGTATCGCCCATGACTTCAACAACATGCTCACCGGCATTCTCGGCAGCCTCGACCTGATGCAACGCTACATCGCCGATGGCCGCGCCACCGAGATCGGGCGCTTTACCGAAGCGGCGGTGTCCTCGGCCAACCGCGCCGCCGCCCTGACCCATCGGCTGCTGGCTTTTTCCCGACGCCAGTCGCTGGACCGCAAGCCGCTGGACCCTAACGGCCTGGTGCATTCACTTGAAGACTTGTTGAGCCGTACCACCGGCGATCACATCGTGCTGCGGCTGCAACTGGCCGATGAGCTGTGGCCGGTGAGCACCGATGTCAGCCAATTGGAAAACGCCTTGCTCAACCTGGTAATCAACGCCAGGGACGCCATGCCCGATGGCGGCGAACTGACCATCGAAACCGCCAATGTCTACCTCGACGGCGATGACATCAGCACCCTGGAACCGGTCAAGGCTGGGGACTACGTGATGATTGCCGTCAGCGACAACGGCAGCGGCATGACCCCCTCCGTGCTGGCGAAGGCCTTCGATCCGTTCTTCACCACCAAGCCCATCGGCCAGGGCACCGGCCTGGGGCTGTCGATGATCTACGGGTTCGCCCAACAGTCCGGCGGGCACCTCCACCTCGACAGTGTGCCGGGCCAGGGCACGCGGGTGCAGTTGTACCTGCCGCGGCTGTACGTCACACCCGCCGAACAGCCGACCGCACCCGTGGTTGTCGACGCGCCGGCGGCGGTCGCCGGGGAAACCGTATTACTGGTGGAGGATGAACCGGCGGTGCGGATGCTGGTGCGCGATCTGCTGGAAGCCTTGGGCTACACCGCCCTCGAAGCCCAGGACGCCAAGACGGCCATTGTGCTGCTGGAGTCAGACCGACGCATCGACCTATTGGTGACCGATGTCGGCCTACCGGGCATGAACGGCCGACAACTGGCAGAAATCGCCCGCCAGCATCGACCCGACCTGAAAGTGCTGTTCATGACCGGCTATGCGCAGAAAGCCGCCGAACGCCAGGGCTTTCTCGACCAGGGCATGGACATGGTCGCCAAGCCCTTCACCCTCGATCTGTTGGCAAACAAGATTCGGACGATGATCAACCATGGCAACTGACTTGAGGCATAATCGCCGGCCCGTCACACCGCTCAGGTCACCGCTGCAATGAAAGCCCAAGCCCGCCATATCCTGGTGAAAACCGCCGAAGAAGCCGAACAGCTCAAACAACGCATCGCCAAGGGCGAAGCCTTCGATGTGCTGGCCAAGAAGTACTCCACCTGCCCGTCCGGCAAACGTGGCGGCGACCTCGGTGAAGTGCGGCCAGGGCAGATGGTTGGCGTGATTGATGCGGTGATCTTCAAGAAGCCGCTGCGGGTGGTGCATGGGCCGATCAAGAGCAAGTTCGGGTATCACTTGGTGCAGGTGTTTTACCGGGATTGAAATGACATTGCCCTGACAACCTGACCCTGTGGCGAGGGAGCTTGCTCCCGCGCCACAGGACACACCCAACTTCCGGTGTAGTCAGTCCCTGGGCATCAACGCCCCCGGCACCTGAATAACCCGGCTCGCCAGCAGATGCCCGGCCTCGGCTGCCTCCTGCGGACTGCCGCCCAGCAGGCGACTCGCCAGGTACGCGGCGCTGAATGAATCCCCTGCCGCCGTAGTGTCCACTACCCGCTCGACCCGCTGGGCAGACACTTCATAAGACTGGCCATCGCAACGGATCAGGCACGCCTCGGCGCCGCGCTTGAGCACCACTTCCGGCGTGCCGAGTTGCTCATACGCGGCGAACACCGCCTCACTGTCGGCATACCCGAACAGCGCCTGCTCGTCCTCCACCGTCAACAGCGCCAGCTCCACGTAGGGCAATACGCTGCGATAGGCCGCACGGGCCGCTTCAACCGAGGCCCAGAGCCTTGGCCGGTAGTTGTTGTCGAACACCACCTGGGCCCCGCGTCGACGTGCTTCGACCAGGGTTTCGATGAGTCTGACCCGCCCCTGCTCGCCGAGCACCGCCAGGGTGACGCCACTGAAATACAGCACATCGTAATCCAGTAACGCGGCGAGGATCGGCCCGGCGGCCGGGGTGGTGAAGCACTCGCGCACCGCCGCTTCGTTGCGCCAATACAGAAAACGCCGCTCGCCCGCCGCATCGGTCTGGATGCAATACAAGCCCGGCAAGCGCCCGGGCAAGCGCTGGACCCGTTCAAGGCCGATGTTTTCCGCGGCCCACTGCTCGCACATGGCATCGCTGAAACTGTCGTCGCCCAGGGCGGTGACATAGTCAACCGAGCCCCGCTCGCCCAAGGCGCGGGCCAGGTACACCGCGGTGTTCAGGGTGTCACCGCCGAAGCTTTGTTGCAGGCTGCCGTCGGCGCGTTGTTGCAGTTCGATCATGCATTCGCCGATCAGGGCGATGCGGGGTTTGGATGTACTCATGAATGATCCTGATGTTTCGGTGGTGTCTGGCAGGGCGCTATCGCGAGCAAGCTCGCTCCCACATTTGGGCCGTTGTGAACACACAATCCGTGCTCGCCAAACATCCCCTGTGGGAGCGAGCTTGCTCGCGATAGCCGCGACTCGGTCTGAAGGCTAGAAACAAGTCTCCATGCTCTCCACCACCCGCAACTGCTCATCCACCAGACACCCCACCCGCCACTTGTCGAACGTCAGGCACGGATGGGAAGTACCGAACGAAATGATGTCTCCGACTCGCAACGCAACCCCCGGTGCCACGCTCATGAACGCATGCTGGTCCATCACCGCCGTCACTTTGCAGCCGCTCACATCATCCCCCGCCACCGAAGCTGAACCCGGCTTGTAGCGCTTGAGCGGTACCGGCAGCCCGGCGTCGTAGGCCACGTCGCGCTTGCCCAGGGCGATTACCGCGAAGCCCGGCTCCGGCAGCGATTGCACGTGGGCCCAGACTTCCAGGGCCGGGCGCAGGCCTTCGTGCAGGTCACTGCGCCGCTCCAACACACAGCACTGGGCTTCTTTGTAGATACCATGGTCATGGGCCACGTAACTGCCGGGGCGCAGCACACTGAGAAAACGCCCGTGGGCATTCTGGGCTTCGAAGGATTCAGCGATCAGGTCGTACCAGGCCGAACCCGAGGCGGTGATGATCGGCTTGTCGATGGCAAACGCGCCGCTGTCCTGCAGTTGCACCGCCAGCCGCACCAGGGACGCAGCGAACGCGCGGATGCCGCTGATGGCGTGGTCACCGTGAATCACTCCTTCGTAGCCTTCGATACCGGTCAACGCCAGCGCCGGTTGCGCCTGGATCGCCTCGGCCAGGGCCAGCACCTCGGCCTCGGTCCTGCAGCCACAACGGCCGCCGACCACGCCGTACTCGATCATCACGTTCAACTGGATGCCGCGAGAGGCGAAGAACGTGCCCAGGTCAGCCACGTTGTCGGGATGATCGACCATGCAATGGAACTCAAACCCCGGGTCGGCCAACAAATCAGCGATCAGCGCCATGTTCGGCGTGCCCACCAATTGGTTGGCCATCAGCACCCGGCGCACGCCGTGGGCGTAAGCGGCACGGGTCTGCACCGCGGTGGCGAGGGTCAGGCCCCAGGCGCCGGCGTCAAGCTGGCGGCGAAACAGCGCCGGGGTCATGCTGGTCTTGCCGTGGGGCGCCAGTTCGGCGCCGCTGCCTGTGACGAAGGTTTGCATCCAGTGGATGTTGTGCTCCAGCGCCGCGCGGTGCAGCACCAGCGCCGGCAGGCTGACGTCCCGCAACAGGTGGGCGCCGACAGTGGCGGCGCCCTTCTCTATGCCCGCGTTAAGAATGGCAGAAGACATGTTCGAACTCCTCGCACACGGCCGCTTGCAGCCGCTGCTGTCTATTCATTGATGCGCCGGGCCAGGTTGTTGGCGCTGTCGATCAGCACCCGGCGGTAGTCGGCGTAATTGTTCTTGGCGTCGGCCCGTGGGGCGACGATGCACAGGGTTGCGATGGCCACGCCAGTGGGGTCTTTGACCGGCGCGGCGAAGCAATGGGTGAAGGTGTCGGCCACACTGTCGAAAGAGAAAAAACCGTCGAGGCCGGCCTGGCGGATTTCCTTGAGAAACTGCTCCAGGGGCAGCCGCTCGCCGTCCGGCAGGATGAAGTCGTCGGGGTCGATCAAATCGACGATCTGCTGGTCGCTCAAATGCGCCAGCAGCAGGCGCCCGGACGCGGTCCAGGGGATCGGCGCGTTTTCACCAATGTCCGATGAAATACGGAAATGCCGCTCGCCCTCCTTCATCAGCGCCACGGTGTATTTGCGCCCGTTGAGCAGGCACATCTGCGCGGTTTCGCGGGTCTGGCTGACGATCTCCTGCAACGCGTGATCGGCCTCGCGGCTGAGGTCGAAATGCCGCAGGTGCGCCTGCCCGAGAAAGTACAACTGGCGGCCCAGGTAGACGTGACCGTCCTTGCCCACGGGTTCGAGGATGCGTCGCTCCAGCAGCGACGCCACCAGTTCATAGACCGTGGACTTGGGGCTGCCGATGCCGCTGGCGATGTCGTTCGGACGCAGCGGCTGGCCGATTTCCTTGAGGAAATCGAGGATATCGAACGCCCGATCCAGTCCCCGGGCCCGGCGTTTGATGGTGTCTTCGGTCATTTATTGCATTCCCGTTCATTGGTCGTAGGAGCTGTCGAGTGTAACGAGGCTGCGATCTTTCCCCAGCCAATTGAGTCTTGAGCGAAAGCCCGACAGATCAAGATCAAAAGATCGCAGCCTTCGGCAGCTCCTACAACGGTTCAGGCCTTTTTCTTGTAGGCGACGCAGTCAATCTCAACCTTGCAATCGACCATCATGTTCGCCTGCACACAAGCGCGGGCCGGGGCGTGTTCCGGGCTGAAGTACTCGCCGAACACCTTGTTGAAACTCCAGAAGTCCCGTGGATCTTCCAGCCACACGCCGCAGCGCACCACATCCTTGAGGCCATACCCGGCTTCTTCGAGAATGGCGACCAAGTTTTTCATGGTCTGGTGCGTCTGCTCGACGATCCCGCCGACAATGATCTCGCCGTTCACCGCCGGCACCTGGCCAGACACGTGCAACCAGCCATCGGCCTCCACGGCGCGGGCGAAGGGCCGCGGCTGACCACCGCCTGCGGTGCTGCCGGTGCCGTAACGGGTAATGCTCATGGGTGTTTCTCCTTGCGGGTAAAAATGTTCAAGAAAATTAAAAACGGGTGTTCTTGAGAAATTCCGCCAGTCGCGGCGACTGGGGTCGTTCGAACAATTCTTTCGGCGGCCCCTGCTCTTCGATGCGCCCCTGGTTCATAAACACAATCTTGTCGGAGACCTCGAAGGCAAAGCGCATTTCATGGGTCACCAGCAACATGGTCATGCCGTCTTCAGCCAGGCCCTTGATCACGTTCAACACTTCGCCCACCAGTTCCGGGTCCAGGGCCGAGGTGACTTCGTCGAACAGCATCAGGCTGGGGTTCATGGCAATCGCCCGGGCAATCGCCACGCGCTGCTGCTGGCCACCGGACAACTGACCGGGGAAATGATCACGGCGTTCCAGCAGGCCAACCCGCTCCAGCCATTTCTCGGCCAGGGCCACCGCTTCGTCCTTGGGCAGTTTTTTCACCTTGAGCAGGCCCAGGGTGACGTTCTGCAACGCGGTCAAATGGGGAAACAGGTTGAATTGCTGGAACGCCATGCCGGTCATGGCCCGGTGCCGGGCGATGACTTTCTCGGGATGGCGCACGCGCTTGCCGTTGACGTCGTCGTAACCGATGGACTCGCCATCGAGGACGATCTGCCCGCCCTGGAATTCTTCCAGCATGTTGACGCAGCGCAGCAGCGTGGTCTTGCCCGAGCCGCTGGAGCCGATCAGCGTGACCACGTTGCCACGCTGCATGCTCAGGTCCACCCCCTTGAGCACCTCCAGCGGGCCGTATTGTTTGCGCAAGCCGCGAATATCCAGCAGCGGCTGGGGGTTGGAGAGCTCTGTATTGGAGAGATTCGAAACGTCAGTCATGGCAAAGCCACCCGCTTTTCAATGTGCCGCCCGAGCAATTCGATGGCGTAATTGATGATGAAAAAGAGAAACCCGGCGAACAGGTAAAACTCCAGGGTCATGAAGGTCCGGGCGATGATCTGCTGCGTGCTGAGTAGCAGTTCGGCAACGCCGATCACCGACAGCAGGGTCGAGGCCTTGACGATCTCGGTGGAGGAGTTGACCCAGGTCGGCAAGATCTGCCGCAAGGCCTGGGGCAACAGCACGTAACCCAACGCCTGGAAGAACGTCAGGCCGATGGCCTGGCTCGCTTCCATCTGCCCGCGCGGCAACGCCTGCAAGGCCCCGCGCACGATCTCGGCGACGTGGGAGCCACAAAACAGCGTCAGGCCCAGGACGCCGGCCTGGAACGCGCCGATTTGCCAGCCCAGCGCCGGGGCCATGTAGAAGCAGGCCAGCACCAGCACGAACACCGGCGTGCCGCGAATCACGTCGACATAGAAACGAAACGGCGCGCGCATCCAGGTCCGACCGTAAGTCAGCACCAGCCCGGCGAACAGGCCGATCAAGGTGCCCAACAAAATCGCCAGCACCGAACACTGCACACTGGTCAGGAAACCGGCCCACAAGGTGTCCCGGGCGACCCACAACTCATGCAACCAACTGGGAGATTCGTACATGGAACACTCCTAACGGCGGATCGCCAGGCGCTGCTCGAAATACCGCAGCAGCATGGCAATGAAGTAACAGGCCGCGACATACAGCGCCGTGGTGACCAGCCAGGTTTCGATCACCCGGTAGCTCTCCACATTGATCTTGCGGGCGTAATAGGTCAGCTCGGGCACGGCAATCGCCGCCGCCAGGGAGGTGTCCTTGAACAGCGAAATGAAGTTGTTCGACAAGGCCGGCAACACGTTGCGCAGCATCACCGGCACGGTGACGTAGGCTTTCACCTGCCACTCGCCCAGGCCGATGGCCAGCCCCGCTTCCCGCTGTCCTTTGTGAATACTCATCAGCCCGCCGCGAAACACTTCGGTCAGGTACGCCCCGGCGTACAGCGAGAGGGTGATGACGAATGACGGCAGCTTGTCCAGGCGAATGCCCAGGCCCGGCAAGGCGAAGTAGATCAACAGGATCAGCACCAGGATCGGCGTATTGCGGATCACCGTGACATACACCGACGCCAGCACCCGCAAGACCCGGTGCTTGCTGAGCAGCGCAAATGCCATTGCCAGGCCGATCACGCACCCAATGGCGATCGACACCAGCGCCAGGGACAGCCCCAGGCCAAGCCCCGCCAGCAAGGTGTCGAAATCGCGCCAGACGGCGGCAAAGTTCAACTGATAATTCATGGTCGGCAGTACCTTCTCCGGGGCGCCCGCAAACGGCGCCCCGGGCTCACAGGGTCATTTGAATTCAACGGGGAAGCCGATCGCCGGCGACGGCAGATCTACACCGAACCACTGCTTGAACGACGCCGCATAGGTGGGGAACTCCACCCCGGTCATGGCTTCATGCAAGGTGGTGTTGACGAAGTTCAGCCAGTCCTGGTCGCCGCGCTTGACCGCGCAGGCATAGGTTTGCGGGCTCCAGGCGTAGGCCGGGCTGCGATAGCGACCAGGGTTCTGCACCATCAGGTACTTGACCGAGGACTGGTCGGTGGCGGCGGCATCGGCACGACCAGAGTTCACCGCCTGATACATCAGGTCGACGCTGTCGTACTGGTCGACCTTGGCCTTGGGCAGCGCCTGGTGCACCAGTTCTTCGGCATAGACGTTCTGCAGCACGGCCACGGTGACACCGTCGCCGGCGGCCTTGAGGTCTTCGATTTCCTTGTACTTGCTGTTGTTTGGCAGCAGCAGGCCCACCCCTTCACGGTAGTACGGCAAGGTAAAGGCCACTTGCTGGGCACGGCTGGCGGTAACGGTGATGAACTGGCAGCTCATGTCGACCTTGTCGGTCAGCAGGTTGGGAATCCGCGCGTCGGAAGACTGCACCACAAACTCGACTTTCTCCGGGTCATTGAACAGGCCCTTGGCGACCATCCGCGCGATGTCGATATCAAACCCCTGCAACTTGCCATCCGCTCCCTGGAAGTGCCACGGCGCATTGGTACTGCCCGTGCCCACGATCAATTTCCCCCGTTGCAGCACGCTGTCCAGCTTGCTGTCGGCCGCCTGAGCGACACCCATGGCAGCCGTCGTGGCCGCGAAGAGAAAAACACACGCTTTGAACAAGGAAGGTCGGCGTTGCATGGCAAGCACTCCAGGGTAAGTTTATTCCGCTATACCGGAACTAAGTATGTAACAACGGAATAGACAGCAGAAAGTGTGCCATAGGCTTGAGGGCCATGGGTGAGGAAAATGGAAAGTGAAGGAAATCAGGGGGATGGGGAAACAGACCTGCGGACGGCGGCGTCCGCGTGCAAATGCTGTTGCTACCGTTGGCCACGACGCACGGGTAACAAGGCCCCAAACCGGAGCTGCACCGGGTGGCACTGCACCGAAACGAAACGGACGTGCGCTAAACGCAGAATTGGCGTTGTGAATGAGTGCCTGTGGGAGCGGCTTGCTCGCGAAGGCGGCGTGTCAGTCAACCAAGAAGTTGAATGTAACGCCGCCTTCGCGAGCAAGCCCGCTCCCACATTATGTTCGGTGGTGTTATTGAAAGGTATGCGGCCTACTTGCGCTTGTAACTCTTACTACCGCCAGGCGTGAGGCAATACACCCCGCCCCGGGGCCCGACGCAATAATTGCCAGTGCCGCATTGGCAACCGTCAGAGGATTTGAGCAACGACTGCGGTCGAGCCTCATTGCGCAGCCCCAGCACCGCAGAACAGGACCTCTTCGAAGCGCTGATGGAGCCGTCGTTACACAGGAAGGTATCGCCATCACACCCGGCAATCCCACCCTTGCGTCCGGAACACGGTTGATTGGCGGCAACGGCCGAAGTACCCATGGCCAACAACAGGATTGCGACACTGGTGCGCAGTAAACCGGACATTCCGTGGCAGAGACTCATGACAGCTTCCTGGCTGATAGGTAGCCCTATGCTATCACCGGATAACTGCTGCACCTAACGTCCGCAAGCCGCTCTCGGCTTAAATTCCTGTATCGGAAAACAGACGACTTACCGCTTGGCAGCCGCCTCGTCATAAACCTGGCCACGCTCACGCTTACCAACGCCAATCACCGTAACGACCAGCAGATCGTCTACCACGCGGTAGACCAGTCGGTACCCTGCATTACGCAACTTAATCTTATAGGCATTGCCCAGTCCGTGTAGACGGTCCGCCTGGACATGTGGGTTCTCAAGCCGCTCCTCCAGCTTTTTCTTGAACTGTGCCCTTAAAGTTGCACCCAGCTTTTGCCACTCCTTCCATGCTTTGTCGGAAAATTCCAACTCATAAGTCATCGAGAGAAACCTTGATCGTTGAATCATTCTCTCGCTCGCGACAAAGAGCAACCAACTCCATGTCCTCAAGCCGGTCCATCATGGCTTCGTATTCCTTGGCAGGAACACAATAGAAAGCCGGCTCGTTCCGGTTGAGGATCGCTACAGATAATCCTCCACCAGCAGCAACGGTGCCCATTGGATTTTTCTTGAGTTCGGAAATGCTGGCTACCACTTGAGAAAGCACGATATGTGTCATGAGATAAGTCCTTAAGCACTCTTAATGGAGCTAAAAGTAGCACTCTAAAACATCTCTTGCCACCGCTCAGCGCCCGCAAAACCTCACCCTGGACAGCATCCGCAAATCCCCCTCGCGGTAATAGTCATCGCTCCAACTGTCGTCCACCGCCAGGGGTTTGACCTGCTTGAGCGCGAGTTTTTTCGCGAAATAGCGGAAGCGATAGTGTTCATAGAAACGCAACAGTTCCAGGCCGTAGCGGTCGGCCAGGTCGGTGTTGTCCTGGATGATCAGGTAGTTCTCGTCGTTGCCACTGCTGGCCGCGGCACTCAGGTTGTGGCTACCGCTGATGATCGTCGGCGTGTCGCTGGTGAAGTCGGTGACGATGGCTTTGGTGTGCACCAGCAGGTTGCCCTTCTGGCCTTTCATGTTTTCCCTGAGCCAGCCTTCCAGGCCGGTGTTGAGCAGTGCGGTGGCGGCGAATTCGGCGGTGCGGTCGGCATGGAAGCCGGTGATGCGGCTGGTGGTGTTTTGCAGGCCATAGCGCAGCACTTCATCATTGGGTTGACCGAGCAAGGCATCGAGAATTCGGTCAGGCAAGACGAATGCCGTGACGAATAGCAGGTCCTTTCGCGCGCCATTGATGATCTCGACGAAGCGGTCCAGGTCGCCTCCTCCCGTACGCGGCGAAAACCCGGCGAACAATGGCTCGTCCGGAGCCATTGGGTTGTTCCGGGTCAGCCACTGACGAGTGGCATCGACGTCCTGGGGTTCGGCCCAGATCTGTTCAAACACCTGGCGGTAACTGTCGCTGACCCGTGGATCATCCAGCACGTGGACAACGTTGGCCTGGCGGTAGACGCCGTTGGCGGTGAAGTTGGTGCTGCCGCACAGCACCGCTTCGGGTTGTAGCGCACCGCCGCCACCGACCTTGCTCAGCACGATGAACTTGTCATGAAAAATGTTGTGAGTGACCCGCCCACGCTTGTTGGCCGCTGGCAGTTTTTCGAGGTTGGCTTCGTTGCGTTGCGTGGTGTCATCGCCTGGTTCGGCGTGGTAAAGCACTCGGACCCGTGCCCCGCGAGCATGAGCGGCGTTGACCGCGTCGACGATCACCGGCAGTTCGTATTCGTAGATGGCGACATCCAAGGCCCAGTTGGCATCCAGGGCCCGGTCGATGAAACCGGTCAAACGTCCCAATAAGCCATTTTCCAGCCAGCGGCGCGGGGCGTCGGGCCAGTCATCGATGGAAAGTTTTTTGTTGGCACTGATCAACGCGTCCACTTCGGGAAACTTGCGCTGGAACGCCTGACTGGCGGCCACGGCACGATTGAAGATCACCCGTTGATTGGCCGGCTGCCCGTCGTCGCTGGTGATCGTGATTTCCAGGGCCTCCCCCAACTGCGGCGCATCGGGGCTGCCGTAGGCCAGGTGCACGCGGTAGTGCATTGTCACGCCAGGGTTGACGGCGTAGTCGGCCCAGCGAAATTTTTGCAACGGTGCCTTGTCGCTAGGCGTGGCGTGGAACTGGGGGAATGTGTGGGCCTTGTCGGGGAAGGTCAGGCTGTTGAACAGGAACAGCCAGGGTCTATCGCCCTGCTGCTTCTCGATGGCAAAACCCAGCAAGCCCTTGCGCCGGGATTCGGCCAGGTCCATGGCGAGCAGCACGCCGTTGGTGCCGGCATAGGCCTTGACCCGAAAATCGTCCTGGGGGTTGGTGGCGAGTACGCGCATGGTTCACTCCTGTGATGGACTGCCTGAGCATAGAGCAGTGATCCGGGTTAAGGGGACAAGTCCGGGACCGATGGGATGCCTTCGCGAGCAAGCCCGCTCCCACATCTGATCGTTGTGAACAGATAATGCTTGAACACCGCAGAACCCGTGTGGGAGCGGGCTTGCTCGCGAAGGCGTCCGACCAGGCACCTCACACTCAAGCCCATCACACCTCATCAATATGCCGATACTCAGCCCCCAACTGCCCCGCCAACTGCCGGGCCCGGCCCAGGCGAATCGGGCCGCGCTCGATGTCGATCAACAGGCACGGGCAATCCATGGAGGGCAGTGCCAGCCCTTCTTTCACTCGTCCATCGGTCATCAGCAACACCCGCTGCTGCTCCGCTGGGAAACGCTTGCGCCGGGCCGACAGCCAGCGTCCGGCCTCGCTCAGCGCCGCCAGCAACGGCGTACCACCACCGGCGCCCAGCCCATCGAGCCAGTCCCGCAGGCCGGCCGAGGCCTTGAGCCCCTGCACCTGCCAGTTCGGCACCGTGCCGCTGGCCGTCAGCAGTGCCACCCGAGCGCGTTGTCGGTAGGCGTCATCGAACAATTGCGCCAGCAGGCCTTTGCCATCGCAGAGGGCTCGATGCCGACGGGTCGAGGCCGAGGCATCGACGATGACCAGCCACAGCTCATGGGACGAGCGGTGGCGACCGTGAAAACGCAGGTCTTCATGCAGGCGCGGACGGCCATTGAGTAACGTGCCCGGCCAGTTCACCACACCGCTGACCGCCGCTTTGCTCCGGCCCTGACGGCCTTGGTCGAGTCGTCCGGCACGGGGTCTGGCATTCGCCCCCGCCGGTGAACGGGGGCGAATGCCTAGGGCTTTTTTGGCCAGCTCGGCACTTCACGCCGGGCCCCCGTGGGCAATGCCTGGGCCGGCAAATCACCCCACTGGCCCTGGCCTTCGTTGGGCTGAGCCGTTGCATTTGCAGGTGTTTGCGGCGCCTGGGACGGTGTCGGTGCCGAATGCCCACGTCGACGGTGACGCAAGGCAAACTCGGCGACTGCATCGATGTCTTCAGCGGCGATAGCCTGCGCCCCACGCCAGGCGGCATGGGCCCGGGCTGCCCTTAGCCAGACCAGATCGGCGCGCAAGCCATCGACCCCGGCGGCAAAACAGCGTTCGGTAATCTGCGCCAGTGCCGCATCATCCAGGGCAATCGCGGCCAAGCGGTTGCGCGCCTCCTGGCAACGTTCGCGCAGTTGCTGCTGGGCCATCTCCCACTCTGCGCAGAACCGCACCGGGTCATTGTCGAAATCCAACCGGCGTCGAATGATCTGCCCGCGCTCGGCGGGGGCGGTGTGACCGTCGAGGGCCACGTTCAGGCCGAAACGGTCAAGCAACTGCGGACGCAGTTCGCCTTCTTCCGGGTTCATGGTGCCGATCAACACAAAACGCGCCGGGTGCCGGTGGGAAATGCCGTCGCGCTCGATCAGGTTGGTGCCGCTGGCGGCCACATCGAGCAGCAGGTCCACCAGATGATCGGGCAGCAGGTTCACTTCATCGACGTACAACACGCCGCCGTCGGCCTTGGCCAGCACGCCCGGGGAGAACTGCGCACGCCCTTCTCCCAAAGCTGCGTCCAGATCGAGAGTCCCCACCAGCCGCTCTTCGGTGGCACCGAGGGGCAAGGTGACGAACTGACCACTGGCCAGCAGATCCGCCAGGCCCCGGGCCAACGTGGACTTGGCCATGCCCCGCGGACCTTCGATCAGCACGCCGCCGATTTTCGGATCGATGGCGGCCAGGCACAGGGCGAGTTTCAAGTCATCGGCGCCGACCACGGCGGAGAGCGGGAAATGGGGGGTGTCGGTCATGTTGATGTCTCATGAAATGTGCGAGGTTCCCTGTGGCGAGGGAGCTTGCTCCCGCTGGGGCGCGAAGCGGCCCCCAGAATCTGAGGTCCCAGTGTTGTTTCAGAATGACGACTGCTGCGCAGCCGAGCGGGAGCAAGCTCTCTCGCCACAACTGCGCGTCTGTCATCCTCATGTCAGCTGTCTTCTTCTATGTCCAACAACAAATTCTCCAGGGCCTGGCGATACTCGCCCGGCTCCTGCCACATTCCGCGCTGCTGCGCTTCGAGCATGCGCTCGGTCATGTCCCGCAGGGCGTCGGGGTTGTGCTGGCGGACGAAATCCCGGGTGTCCGGGTCGAGCAGGTACGCATCAGCCAGCAAAGCGTATTGGTGATCGTCGATCAACCGGGTGGTGGCGTCGAACGCGAACAGGTTGTCCACTGTCGCCGCCAGTTCGAACGCGCCTTTATAGCCGTGACGCTTGACCCCGTCGATCCACTTCGGATTCGCCGCGCGGGAACGGATGACGCGGTTGAGCTCTTCTTTCAAGGTGCGGATCTTCGGCAGATCCGGCTGGCTGTGATCGCCATGGTAACTGGCCGCTGCCGCACCGCTGAGGGTCTCTACCGCCGCCAGCATACCGCCCTGAAACTGGTAGTAATCGTTGGAATCGAGCAGGTCGTGCTCGCGGTTGTCCTGGTTCTGCAACACCGCTTGCACCTGGCTCAAGCGCCGGGAGAACTGATCGCGGGCGGCGCTGCCTTCATCGCTGGCGCCGTAAGCGTAGCCGCCCCAGTTCAGGTACACCTCGGCCAAATCCTCGCGGCTCTGCCACAAGCGACCATCAATCGCGCCCTGCACGCCGGCGCCATAGGCACCGGGTTTGGCGCCGAAGATCCGCCAGCCGGCCTGTCGGGCCGCAACCTCCGGCTCAAGGCCCGACGCCAGCAAGGCTTCGCGCTCGCTAAGCACCTTGGCCGCCAAGGGGTTCATGTCGTCCGGCTCATCAAGGGCAGCAACCGCCTGCACCGCCGCATCGAACAGGCGGATCAGGTTGGCGAAGGCGTCACGGAAGAACCCGGAGACCCGCAGCGTGACATCGACCCGAGGCCGGTCCAGCAGGCTCAAGGGCAGAATCTCGAAATCATCGACCCGCTGGCTGCCCGTGGCCCACACCGGGCGCACACCCATCAGCGCCATGGCCTGGGCGATGTCGTCGCCACCGGTGCGCATGGTCGCGGTGCCCCACACCGACAGGCCGAGCTGACGCAGGTGATCGCCGTGGTCCTGCAAATGCCGTTCAAGAATCAGGTTCGCCGACTGGAAACCGATGCGCCACGCCGTGGTGGTCGGCAGGTTGCGCACATCCACCGAGAAGAAATTGCGCCCGGTGGGCAACACATCCAGGCGTCCTCGACTCGGCGCGCCGCTGGGGCCGGCCGGCACGAAGCGCCCGCTCAAGGCATCGAGCAAGCCGCGCATTTCCGCCGGGCCGCAGGCGTCCAGGCGCGGGGCCACGACGCCGCGCAGGCTCGCGATGATGCTGCTCACCACCTCCCAGCCCGGTGCGTCGAGTTGCGGCACTTCACCGTTTAGCGCTTGCTCGATCAACTGCGCAGCAAACAACTCCAGGCGCTCGCGGGTATCGCCAGCGGTTCGCCAAGGTTCGGCGCTGGTCCGGCGCAACGCCTCGGGACAGTCGCCAGTCCAAGGCTCGGCCAAGGCACAATCCAGCGGATCGAAACCCAGCCCGAACGCCTTGGCCAGCGCCCGCAGCAGGCTCGACTGCGCGCCCTTGCCATCGCCACGGGGAATGCGCAGCAACGCCAGCAAGGTGTCGATACGCAGCCGTCCGCTGGGCGACTCGCCAAAAATGTGCAGGCCATCGCGAATCTGCGACTCCTTCAAATCACACAGATAGGTGTCCAGCCGCGGCAGCCAAGTTGCAGCGTCAGCGTCGTCGTCCAGTTGCAACTCGCGGTCGATGTGCGTCTCGCGCACCAGGTTGAGAATGTCCCGCTGCAGTTCCCGGGCGCGGCGCGGGTCGAGCAATTGCGCCTCGTAATATTCGTCGGCCAACAACTCTAGGTTACGCAGCGGTCCGTAGGTTTCGGCCCGGGTCAGCGGTGGCATCAAGTGGTCGATGATCACCGCCTGGGTCCGACGCTTGGCCTGGGCGCCCTCCCCAGGGTCGTTGACGATGAACGGATAGATATTCGGCAGCGGCCCCAGCAGCGCATCGGGCCAGCAATTCTCCGAGAGCCCGACGCCCTTGCCCGGCAGCCATTCGAGGTTGCCGTGCTTGCCGACGTGGATCACCCCGTGGACGCCGTAGGTGTGGCGCAACCAGAAATAAAACGCCAGATAGCCGTGGGGCGGCACCAGGTCCGGGTCGTGGTAGACCCCACTCGGATCGACTTGATAACCACGGGCCGGCTGGATACCGACGAAGGTCAGGCCCAGGCGCAGGCCGGCGACCATCAGGCGCCCTTCGCGGAACATTGGGTCTTTCTCGGGCGAGCCCCAACGCTGCAGCACTGCCTGGCGATTGGCCTCGGGCAATGCGTCGAACATGGCCTGGTAAGCGTCGAGGGCCAGGCTTTGGTGACAGGGTCGCACGTCGAGGCTGTCCAGGTCGTTGCTGACCCCGCCGAGCAATTGCTGAATCAGCGCAGTACCGCTCTCAGGCAGTTCGGCCGGCAGCGGATAACCCTCGGCCTGCATGGCCCGCAGGATATTCAGCGCCGCCGCCGGGGTGTCCAGGCCGACCCCATTGCCGATTCGCCCGTCCCGGGTCGGGTAGTTGGCGAGGATCAGCGCCACGCGCTTTTCGGCGTTGGGCAGGCGCGCCAGGGTGGTCCAGCGCCGGGCCAGTTCGGCGACAAAATCCATGCGTTCGGGCACGGCCCGGTAACAGACCACATCGCTCTGGCTGCGCTCGCTGCGCCAGGCCAGGTCCTTGAAACTGATGGGCCGGCTGATGATCCGCCCGTCCAGTTCCGGCAAGGCAATGTGCATCGCCAGGTCCCGCGGGCCCAGGCCCTGCTCGCTGGCGCGCCAGCCGGGTTCGTTGTCCTGGGCGCAGATCGCCTGGATCACCGGGATGTTGCGACGAAACGGTCGCAGATGCGGCGCTTCGGGGCTGGATTGGGCGAAACCGGTGGTATTGAGGATCACCCCGGCTTCGACCTCATCCAACCAATCTTCCACCCATGCCAGGCAACCGGGCTCCTTGAGGCTGGCCACGGCAATCGGCAGTGGATTGAGCCCCGCCACTTGCAGGCGCTGGCAGAACACGTCGATGAACGCGGTGTTCGCCGCTTGCAGGTGGGAGCGATAGAACAGCACCGCCGCCACCGGTCGATCGGCCTGCCAGTCGGCTTGCCAATCGCCGAGGCTGGCGCTGGTTTTTCGAGGGTGGTAGATCGCCGTGCGCGGCAGAGTTTGCGGCTCACGCCAGGGATAATCGCGGCCGAACCATTGGCTGCCCAAGTTGTGAAACAAGTCCAGGGCATTGCCCAGCCCGCCCTGGCGCAAGAACTGCCAGAGCCGGTCGCGGCCCTCTAAAGGCACGTTGCTCAAGTCGCTGAGCTCCGGGTCCGGACGATCGTCCCCCGGCACCAGGATCAGCTTCACCCCGCGCCCGGCCAGCTCCATCAGGCGCTCGATGCCGTAGCGCCAATAGCCAATGCCACCGTGCAGCGACAACAGGATGACCTTGGCGTGCCGCAGCACGTCTTCGAAGTACAGATCCACCGAAGCGTGGTTTTGCACCTGCATCGGGTTGGCCAGGCGAAATTCCGGATAGTCGTCTGGCAACTGCTTTGCGGCTTCGGCCAGCAGCGCCAGGCTGGAGTCGCCGCTGCACAGGATCACCAGTTCGGCGGGGGTTTGTCCCAGGTCGGCAATGTTGTCATCCGACACAAAGCCGCCGGGCTGGGTCCTGAGCAGGTGCATGGCTTAGGCGCTGAGGGCGGCGCGCAACTGCGCTTCAAGCAGCCCGGCATCGAGCGCCTGGCCGATCAGCACCAGACGGGTAACCCGCGCTTCATCGGCGCCCCACTGGCGGTCGAAATGCTTGTCGAAACGCGTGCCAACACCCTGGATCAGCAGGCGCATCGGCTTGTTCGGGATCGCCGCGAAACCCTTGACCCGCAGCACGCCGTGCTGGACCACCAATTGCGTCAGCGCGTCCAGCAGCAGGCTCTCGTCGGCCTGGGGCAACTCGATGGAAATCGAATCGAAAGCGTCGTGATCGTGGTCGTCTTCATCACCGTCATGGTGATGATCGTGATGACTGTGGCGGCCGTCGATGTGTTCTTCGGAGCCAGCGCCCAGGCCGATCAACACCTCCAGTGGCAGGCGACCGCTGCTGGCTTCGATGACCTTGACCGCCGGCGGCAACTCTTCGGCCACTTCCAGGCGCACTTTCGCCAGGTCTTCCGGGCTGATCAGGTCGGCTTTGTTGAGGATCACCAGGTCGGCGCTGGCCAGTTGATCGGCGAACAGCTCGTGCAGCGGTGATTCGTGGTCCAGGTTCGGGTCGAGTTTGCGCTGGGCATCGACCTGGTCAGGGAAGGCAGCGAAGGTGCCGGCGGCCACGGCTGGGCTGTCGACCACGGTAATCACCGCATCGACAGTGCATGCGCTGCGGATTTCCGGCCATTGGAAGGCCTGGACCAGCGGCTTGGGCAAGGCCAGGCCGGAGGTTTCGATGAGGATGTGGTCGAGGTCGCCACGTCGGGCCACCAGCTCGCGCATCACCGGGAAGAACTCTTCCTGCACCGTGCAGCACAGGCAACCGTTGGCCAGTTCGTAGACGCGGCCGTTGGCTTCTTCTTCGGTGCAACCGATGGAGCACTGCTTGAGGATCTCGCCGTCGATGCCCAGCTCGCCGAACTCGTTGACGATCACCGCGATGCGGCGGCCCTGGGCGTTGTCGAGCATGTGCCGCAGCAAGGTGGTTTTACCCGAGCCGAGGAAACCGGTGACGATGGTGACGGGAAGTTTGGCCAGTGTTTTCATCCGATGCCCCTTGGCAAAGTGGCGGGCAAACGGGACGACAACCGCAGGCAAGGCATGCGCGGAAGATTTCGCCACCGGATCACCCCGCCCGGTTGTAGTGAGAATCTGTCTCGAGGCAGGTCTCCTGGCTGACGGTGGGCCAGTCATTCGACTGGCAATGACTGCGCCTTCCCGTGCGCCCGGTGAAAAAGGGCATGCACAGTGGCCTTGCAGAAACAGCACCGTTCACAGTTGCGGGGGCAGCCGCGGCTTGGACCGCGTTCCCTTCTTAGCTTCGACACGTGCCGAAGAACCTCGAAGGCGCAAGGCTACGCAGGGTGTGGGGGCGGGTCAATGTCCGCAGGTAAGTTCTGTGGTGGCCTTGCCACCGTCATCGCGAGCAAGCTCGCTCCCACGTTGGTTGCTGGCGTACATAGAAATAACGATCACCACAAGTTCCCTGTGGGAGCGAGCTTGCTCGCGATTGGGCGCGACTCGGTGCCAGCCTGAAACCCCATGCCAATTGACGCCCCGCCCTCGCCCATGCTCTCCTGTGCGCCTAGTTACGGGTGCCCTTCACAGGGTGAAACGGGAAACCGGTGAATCGTGTGCTTTACTTCAAGGCCACGTCAGTCCGGTGCTGCCCCCGCAACGGTAAGCGAGCGAAGCGTCTGAACCACTGTGTCTGTCGACATGGGAAGGTGACGCTTGCAGGCCAGGCACAAGCCCGGCCCCTCGCAAGCCCGGAGACCGGCCCATGACTCAAGCATCAACAAACCCGCGGTGGGCGGGCGCTGTTCGAACCTTGGCGGGCTTGCGCCCGGGGTTTCATTGCGCTCGAATCACCCACTGAACAAGAACAGAGGGAAGCGCCATGTCGACCATCAGCAGCACCGCCCGCACCGCCAGCAGCACCACCACCTTGAGCCAACGCCTGAGCGCTGCGATCTTCGCCTCGATCCTGGGCGCCGGCCTGGTCTATTTCGCCGGTTTCTCCCACATCGAAGCCGTACACAACGCGGCCCACGACACCCGCCACAGCGCCGCCTTCCCGTGCCATTGAGACCTGACGACATGATCAAGCGTATCGCGCAGACCGCCGGTTTCAGCGGCTTGCTGGCCGCCCTGCTGCTGACCCTCCTGCAAAGTTTCTGGGTGTCGCCGCTGATTCTGCAAGCCGAAACCTATGAGAAAGCCCCGGCCGCCGAGGTTCATGAGCACGCCAATGGAGCCGCTCACACCCATGATGCCGAGGCCTGGGAACCGGAGGATGGCTGGCAGCGCGTGCTGTCTACCACCGGCGGTAACCTGGTGGTGGCGGTGGGTTTCGCCCTGATGCTGGCGGGCCTGTACACCTTGCGCGCACCGACTCGCACCTCCCAGGGCCTGCTTTGGGGCCTGGCCGGTTATGCCACTTTCGTTCTGGCGCCGACCCTCGGCCTGCCACCGGAACTGCCCGGCACCGCAGCAGCCGACCTGGCCCAGCGGCAGATGTGGTGGATTGGCACCGCAGCGTCCACGGCGGTGGGCATCGCCCTGATCGCCTTCGGCAGACATTGGCTGCTCAAGCTGCTGGGCGTGGCGACGTTGCTGGTGCCTCATGTCATCGGCGCACCGCAGCCGGAAGTTCACTCGATGCTGGCGCCCGAAGCGCTGGAAAGCCAATTCAAGATCGCCTCGCAAGTGACCAACGTCGCGTTCTGGCTGGCCCTCGGCCTGATCAGCGCCTGGCTGTTTCGCCGTGACGGTCAAGCCCAGCACGACGCATGAACAGCGGGCCGATCCTGGTGGTCGGCCTCGGCTGCCAGCGCGGCTGCCTGGCCAGCACGTTACGGGCATTGCTCGATCAGGCGTTGCTGGCCCACGGTATTGCGCTTGATCAGGTGCGGGCCCTGGCCAGTATCGACCTCAAGCGTGACGAACCGGGCCTGCTGGAACTGGCCGAACAACTGGCGCTGCCGCTGACTTGCTTCAGCGCCGAGCAGTTGGCCGATTATCGGGAGCGGCTCAGTCACCGCTCCGAGATCGCTTTCGAACGCACGGGTTGCTACGGCGTCGCCGAAAGTGCCGCCCTGGCCCTGGCCGACAAGCTGGGCACGACGCCTGCAACGCTGCTGATTCCTCGCCTGAGCGGTCCCATGAGCACCTTGGCATTGGCGCTCGCCTTGTAAATCCCGATAATCCGCACTCAGGATCATGAGCGATCTTCATCTGGGCGACGCTCACCCATCTTTCACAGGAGCCGGTCATGACCGTTTACTTCATCGGCGCCGGCCCCGGCGACCCGGAACTCATCACCGTCAAAGGCCAGCGGCTGATCCGCAGTTGCGCGGTGATCATCTACGCCGGCTCTCTGGTGCCGACGGCCGTGCTTGAGGGCCATCACGCCGAACAGGTGATCAACAGCGCCGAGCTGCACCTGGAACAAATCATCGAGCTGATCAAAACCGCACACCACAAAGGCCAGGACGTGGCCCGGGTACACTCCGGCGACCCAAGCCTGTACGGCGCCATCGGCGAGCAGATTCGTTGCCTGCGGGAATTGGAGATCCCGTTCGAGATCATTCCGGGCGTGACCGCAACCTCAGCCTGCGCCGCCCTGCTGGGTGCGGAACTAACCTTGCCGGACGTGTCCCAAAGCGTGATTCTCACCCGTTACGCAGACAAAACCGCGATGCCTGCGGGTGAGGAACTGAGCAGCCTGGCACAGCACGGGGCGACCATGGCGATTCACCTGGGGGTCAATCATCTGGAGAAAATCATCAGCGAACTGCTGCCCCATTACGGCGCGGATTGCCCGATCGCCGTGATTCACCGGGCCACCTGGCCGGATCAGGATTGGGTCGTGGGCACCCTGGCCGATATCGCCGCCAAGGTACAGGCCAAGGGCTTTCGCCGAACGGCGCTGATTCTGGTGGGGCGTGTGCTGGGTAATGATGTGTTCAGCGAATCGTCGCTGTATCGCGCCGGGCATGCGCATCTCTACAGGCCCTGACTCAATCAGCGAGAGCCAACCGGGATCCCCTGTGGGAGCGAGCTTGCTCGCGATAGCGGTGGATCAGCCAGCGGTGATGTTGAATGTGCCGACGCCTTCGCGAGCAAGCTCGCTCCCACAGGGATTGGCGGCGGTCGGATCTGCGCCCATAAAAAACGGTGCTCACGGGCACCGTTTCTTATATCCGCAGCGAACACCTATCAGTAGTAGGCGTTTTCTTTCTGCGTGTGGTCGGTCACGTCGCGCACGCCCTTGAGCTCCGGAATGCGTTCGAGCAAGGTGCGCTCGATGCCTTCCCTAAGGGTCACGTCAGCCTGGCCGCAGCCCTGGCAGCCGCCGCCGAACTGGAGCACGGCGATGCCGTCTTCCACTACGTCGATCAGCGAAACCTGGCCGCCGTGGCTGGCCAGCCCCGGGTTGATTTCGGTTTGCAGGTAGTAATTGATGCGCTCGTTGACCGGGCTGTCGGCGTTGACCATCGGCACCTTGGCGTTCGGCGCCTTGATGGTCAGTTGGCCGCCCATGCGGTCGGTGGCGTAGTCGACCACTGCATCGTCCAGGAACGCTTCGCTGAACGAGTCGATGTAGGCGGTGAAGCTCTTGAGCCCCAGCGCGGTGTCTTCGGGTTTTTCTTCCCCCGGCTTGCAGTAGGCAATGCACGTCTCAGCGTACTGGGTGCCGGGCTGGGTGATGAAGACGCGGATCCCGATACCCGGGGTGTTCTGCTTGGACAGCAGATCAGCCAGGTAATCGTGGGCGGCGTCGGTAATCGTAATAGCGGTCATGGGAACTCCTCGCAGGCTTGCCGGCAGTTTACGCCAATCATCGCGCCGGACAAAGTCCCAGTATTTTTGTCGGGAAAGCAACCGACGGTGGGCTCCTCACCGCCGGGCATGTCGATCAGAGGTTCTGGTAGCGATTCATGTCCAGCACACCGGCCTCCAGGGGCTCGGTCTCGCGGATGTACTGGCTCAAGTCGTGGAAGTATTCCCAGAACTGCGGGTGGCTGCGACGAATCCCCCAGCGCTCGACGATCCGCTCGAAAGCCTGGGCATCCGAGGCACGCTCCATTGCATCGACAAACGCTGGCACTTGCTCGGCCGGGATGTTGAAGATGAAGTTCGGGTAGCTACTGAGCAAGCCCGGGTACACCGTCAACGTATCGAGCCCCGGCTGGTAGCGCAGTTCCTCCCCCAACAGAAACGCCACGTTACTGTGGGCCCGGTTGCGCAGCAGGCTGTAGACCTCACGCTGACCGCTGGCGGTTTCGATTCGCAGCATGGTCGCTTCGGGCAACTGATTGATCACGCTGAGCCCCGCCGCCGGGCGCGACACCAGCCGACTGAGAGCCTGTTCGGCGTTCTGCAAGGTCGGGTCGATATTGGGCCGTGAACAGTAAGCCCCTTCACAGCGGTTGATTGGATCGGGGCGCGCGTTCAGTTCGCCATAACGGGCCAGCAATTGCTGGGCGAAATCGCGCTTGGGGTCGTGTTCGTCCAGCTTGAGCGCGGTCGGCTTGTCATCGTCGATGGACTCGTAATCGAGCCACATCTTGAATTTGCCACCGGCCTGATACCAATCGTCGAGATAACCTTCCCGGGAGTCAGCCGGCATCAGGCGCAGGAAATTCTGCTCCGCGCCATTGCGTATCAAGTCGAAGTACAGCCGGGTCTGGGCCTGATGGGAGACGTTGCCGAACACGTCGAAATTCACCGCCAACTGGTAATAGGTGCGCTCCAGCAACGGAAAGTCGAACAACCACATCGTCTGCGGCACTTCGCCGATCAAGCCCTTGGTGACCGAAGCACTGTCGAAGTTGCGAAAAATACTCAGCAACGCATTGTCGTTGCCGGCCCACAGCGTCGACCAGCTCGGCGCGGGTACCTCGGCGTAATTGTCGCGGCGCAAGGCTTCATATTCGTTACGTTTGTCCCGGTAGTCGAGCCAGAGACTGAGGACACTGCCCACATCGTCGTTCTGCCCCGGCATCGCCAGCAACGGCGTGGCCTGGCCGCGGTAGTTCGGGTCAGTGATGTACAGGTCATGTTCGGGGGCCTGGAACAGCGCCCAGAAATTATCGCGGATCACGTCGGTGGCGATCTGGCCCCGACATACCGGGCCGCGGATGAACGTGCGCACAAAATACTCGGCGTTATCGAGCATGAACTGATAGCGGGCCTGGGCGGGGATCGCTTCGAAGGTGGAAAACGGGTTGGCCCGGCGTTCCGGCCCATAGCCCGGCAATGCCGTGACCTGCCATTTGCCGCTGTAGAACAGACTCTTGATCCGCGCCATTTTCGCCGCGCTCAAGCCATAGGTGATGTGGGTCTTGTGCACGATCACCCCTTGCACCGGCCAGAGCCGGTAATACACCCGGGTGCCAGGGTCGTCGTTCGGGCGACGGGTGTTGATCAGGTCGATGGGCTGACCGGTGGGCGTGCGCGAACGCACCCACTGGAAGAAATGCCCCGACTCGCCATCCTTGAAATAGATGTGTGCCAGAAACCAGTGCTCAAACAACCAGCGGCCCACCAGGCTTTCCCGGGCACCTGGGGCATTAAGCAGATTCTCCCACTGCACCACCTGCAAGGCTTCGGCGGCACTCGGCGCCAGGGCCTGCTGATCGATGGGTGCGCCAGCCGCCAGCCAGCGCTGCAACGTCTGGTATTGCTGGTCGGTCAGGCCGGTAACGGCCAGGGGCATACCTTCCTTGGGGTGCGCGGCGGCGTATTCGTCGAATTGCCCGGGCATCGCGCAACTGTTCTCACGGTTCAGGCCCAGCACGATTTCCTCCGGCAGCTTGGCGTTAGGCTGCAACGGCGTGCGATGCCCCAGTTCCAGCATCCGTGCCATTAGCGCGGCCTGGCTGCCCTGGGCGTCGAGCACCGAATAGAAACCCTTGCGCTGCCAGGCCTGCGGGCCAGAGGCGTCATAGAACAAACGGGTCGGGTCGGCGGCCTGGCGGCGCTCGCCGTCGTATACCGATAGCTTGGTCGCGCCGCGGGCCGCGCCTTCGCCACTGCCCAGGTTCAACTGGCAGGCGGAGTCGTAGCACGCATGGCAAGCCACGCACTTTTGCGTGAAGATCGGCTGGATGTCACGGGTGTAGGAAAGCGCTGGAGCGGAATCCTTTGCCACTGCGGTAAAAGACAACAGCAGCAACAGACTGCCGAAGAAAACGCGATACGGCATGTCTCGGGTCCCTAAGAGATAATCCGGCGATTCTACCGGGCCAGCATCGCCTTGCAAACATGAGCGATATTCATGCAAAAGCCCACCATGATCAAATCCTGCACAGGTTTGCTATCATCCCGGCCTTCGTAATGGTCTTTTTTTCCAGGTAGTCCTATGTCCGATCGCAGCGCTCGCCTTTATCTTCTCCAGCAAGCCCTCAAGGAGCGCATCCTGATCCTCGACGGCGGCATGGGCACGATGATCCAGAGCTACAAGCTGGAGGAGCAGGACTACCGCGGCAAGCGTTTCGCCGACTGGCCGAGTGACGTCAAGGGCAACAACGACTTGCTGGTGCTGAGCCGCCCTGACGTAATCGGCGCCATCGAAAAAGCCTACCTGGATGCCGGTGCCGACATCCTGGAAACCAACACCTTCAACGCCACCCAGGTGTCCCAGGCCGACTACGGCATGCAGGCGCTTGCCTATGAGTTGAATCTGGAAGGCGCGCGCCTGGCCCGTAAAGTGGCCGACGCCAAGACCCTGGAAACCCCGGACAAGCCGCGCTTCGTCGCCGGCGTGCTCGGCCCGACCAGCCGCACCTGCTCGCTGTCGCCGGACGTCAACAACCCCGGCTACCGCAACGTGACCTTCGACGAACTGGTGGAGAACTACACCGAGGCCACCAAGGGCCTGATCGAAGGCGGTGCCGACCTGATCCTGATCGAAACCATTTTCGATACGCTCAACGCCAAGGCGGCGATTTTCGCCGTACAAGGGGTTTATGAAGAGCTGGGCGTCGAACTGCCGATCATGATCTCCGGCACCATCACCGATGCATCCGGCCGTACCCTGTCCGGCCAGACCACCGAAGCCTTCTGGAACTCCGTGGCCCACGCCAAGCCGATCTCCGTGGGCTTGAACTGCGCCCTCGGTGCCAGCGAGCTGCGCCCATACCTGGAAGAGTTGTCGAACAAGGCCAGCACCCACGTATCAGCGCACCCGAACGCCGGCCTGCCCAACGAATTCGGTGAATACGACGAGTTGCCGGTCGAGACCGCCAAGGTCATCGAAGAATTCGCCCAAAGCGGTTTCCTGAACATCGTCGGCGGCTGCTGCGGCACCACCCCGGCGCATATCGAAGCCATCGCCAAGGCCGTGGCCGGTTACGCACCGCGGCAGATTCCGGATATCCCTCGGGCTTGCCGCCTGTCGGGCCTGGAACCGTTCACCATCGATCGCAGCTCCCTGTTCGTCAACGTCGGCGAGCGGACCAACATCACCGGTTCCGCCAAGTTCGCCCGGCTGATCCGCGAGGACAACTACACCGAAGCCCTGGAAGTGGCCCTGCAACAGGTCGAGGCCGGCGCCCAGGTGATCGACATCAACATGGACGAGGGCATGCTCGATTCGAAGAAGGCCATGGTGACCTTCCTCAATCTGATCGCCGGCGAACCGGACATCTCCCGCGTACCGATCATGATCGACTCCTCGAAATGGGAAGTGATCGAAGCCGGCCTCAAGTGCATCCAGGGCAAGGGCATCGTCAACTCCATCAGCATGAAGGAAGGCGTCGAGCAGTTCATCCACCACGCCAAACTGTGCAAGCGCTATGGCGCCGCCGTGGTGGTGATGGCCTTCGACGAAGCCGGCCAGGCCGACACCGAGGCGCGCAAGAAGGAAATCTGCAAGCGCTCCTACGACATCCTGGTCAACGAAGTCGGCTTCCCACCGGAAGACATCATCTTCGACCCGAACATCTTCGCCGTCGCCACCGGTATAGAAGAGCACAACAACTATGCCGTGGACTTCATCAACGCCTGCGCCTACATCCGCGACGAACTGCCCTACGCGCTGACCTCCGGTGGCGTGTCCAACGTGTCCTTCTCGTTCCGCGGCAACAACCCGGTGCGCGAGGCGATTCACTCGGTGTTCCTGCTCTATGCGATTCGCGCGGGCCTGACCATGGGCATCGTCAACGCCGGCCAGTTGGAGATCTACGACCAGATCCCGGCGGAGCTGCGCGATGCCGTGGAGGACGTAATCCTCAACCGCACCCCCGAAGGCACCGACGCCCTCCTCGCCATCGCCGACAAGTACAAGGGCGATGGCAGCGTCAGGGAAGCGGAAACCGAGGAGTGGCGCGGCTGGGAAGTGAACAAGCGCCTGGAACATGCGCTGGTCAAGGGCATCACCACCCACATCGTTGAAGACACCGAAGAGTCGCGACAGTCCTTCAGCCGTCCGATCGAAGTCATCGAAGGCCCGCTGATGGCCGGCATGAACATCGTCGGCGACCTGTTCGGCGCCGGCAAAATGTTCCTGCCCCAGGTGGTGAAATCCGCCCGGGTGATGAAGCAGGCCGTGGCCCACTTGATTCCGTTCATCGAGGCGGAAAAAGGCGACAAGCCGGAGGCCAAGGGCAAGATCCTCATGGCTACGGTCAAGGGCGACGTCCATGACATTGGCAAGAACATCGTCGGCGTGGTGCTCGGTTGCAACGGCTACGACATTGTCGACCTGGGCGTGATGGTGCCGGCGGAGAAGATCCTGCAGGTGGCCAAGGAGCAGAAGTGCGACATCATTGGCCTGTCCGGCCTGATCACCCCGTCCCTGGATGAGATGGTGCATGTGGCGCGCGAGATGCAGCGCCAGGATTTCCATCTGCCATTGATGATCGGCGGCGCAACGACGTCCAAGGCCCACACGGCGGTGAAGATCGAACCCAAGTACAGCAACGACGCGGTGATCTACGTTACCGACGCCTCCCGCGCCGTGGGCGTGGCGACGCAGTTGTTGTCCAAGGAACTCAAGCCGGCGTTCGTCGAGAAGACCCGCCTGGAATACGTGGACGTGCGCGAGCGCACCGCCAACCGCAGTGCCCGCACCGAGCGCCTGAGCTACCCCGCCGCCGTGGCCAAGAAGCCGCAGTTCGACTGGAGCAGCTACCAGCCAGTCAAGCCGACCTTCACCGGTGCCAAGGTGTTGGACAACATCGACCTCAACGTCCTGGCCGAATACATCGACTGGACCCCGTTCTTCATTTCCTGGGACCTGGCCGGCAAGTTCCCGCGCATCCTCACCGACGAAGTGGTCGGCGAAGCCGCGACCGCGCTCTACGCCGATGCCCGGGCGATGTTGCGCAAGCTGATCGACGAGAAACTCATCAGCGCTCGCGCCGTGTTTGGCTTCTGGCCGGCCAACCAGGTGCATGACGACGACCTGGAAGTCTACGGCAACGACGGCAAGCCGCTGGCGCGCCTGCATCACCTGCGCCAGCAGATCATCAAGACCGACGGCAAGCCGAACTTCTCCCTGGCCGACTTCGTTGCCCCCAAAGACAGCGGCGTGACCGACTACGTCGGCGGTTTCATCACCACCGCCGGCATCGGCGCCGAAGAAGTTGCCAAGGCCTACCAGGACGCTGGCGACGATTACAACTCGATCATGGTCAAGGCTCTGGCCGATCGTCTGGCCGAGGCCTGCGCCGAATGGCTGCACCAGCAGGTGCGCAAGGAACATTGGGGCTACGCCCAGGACGAGAGCCTGGACAACGACGCCCTGATCAAGGAGCAATACACCGGCATCCGCCCTGCTCCCGGCTACCCGGCCTGCCCGGATCACACCGAGAAAGCCACCCTGTTCCGCCTGCTCGACCCCGAGGCCAGCGAACTGAAGGCCGGACGCAGCGGCGTGTTCCTCACCGAACACTACGCCATGTTCCCGGCGGCAGCGGTCAGCGGCTGGTACTTCGCCCACCCCCAGGCGCAGTATTTCGCCGTGGGCAAGATCGACAAGGACCAGGTCCAGAGCTACACCGCCCGCAAGGGCCAGGACCTGAGCGTGACCGAGCGCTGGCTGTCGCCGAACCTGGGTTACGACAGCTAAGTTCGCAGAGATTGGCTATGCTCTCCACACACGACCTTGTGTATGGAGAGCATCATGGACGAACCAACTGAAAACAAGGCGCCAACCCTCTGGCAAATGCTGCATAGCGTGGGGGCGGCGGCCTTTGGCGTGCAAAGCGGGAAAAACCGCGCCCGGGACTTTACCCATGGAAAGCCGAGTCACTTCGTGATCCTCGGCATCCTGTTTACGGTGATTTTCGGGTTGACGTTGTATGGGATCGTTAATTTGGTGTTGTACTTTGCGGGTGTGTGAACACTCAGTATCCACAGATCATTATGGACAGCTTGCCTGCAATCCGGACTGAGGCTAGCGACGCCCCAGACCATCGAGCGAGAAGGCATAGCGCTCGCCATCCGGGTGGGACACCAGGCTGAAGCGCTTGAAGTCCAGGCGATAGTCCTTGGCGGGATTCATCTTCAACCAGGCACGGGCCCGGGCCTGGTCGAGGGACTGCATCAGGTCGAGCTGCTGGTCGTAGCCGCCATGGCGCGCGAGGTCGACGCCCAGAGCGTGATCATGCAGCATGACCATGGCCCAGCCCCCCAGGCTGAAATGCCCGGTGAACAGAACGCTCAAGCGCCCATCGATACGTGCTTGAAGCGCCGGCCTGGAGCTGTTCATCGCACTGAACAACACATCCTTTCCCGGCTGGCGCCCCGCCTCCTCGAACGCTTGCATGGCGCCCAGGGCCATTTCATCGTTGGCGGACCAGACCAGCGCGGTCTGCGGATAGCGTTTGACCAACTGGCTCGCCTGCTCATAAGCCCGTTCACGGTTCCACTCGCCATAGACCAACTGGCGCAGACGCACCTGCGGGTGCTCGGCCAGCGCCCGGAGCAGCCCTTTCTCGCGCAGTTGCGCCGAAGGGGTGAGTTTTTTCCCGGAAAATGCCAGCAAGTCGAGGGTCTGCCCAGGCGCCAGCGGCCCGTGTTGGCGCAACAGCTCCTTGAGCATCAGGTAGCCGCTGCGTTCATCGTTGGGCACCAGGCTACCGAGCAGCTCGGAAGGCGGGGCACCATTCTCAGTCAGCAGGCGGCTTTGATCGCTGGTCAACGTGTTGTTCACCAGGAACAGCTTGACCCCACTGCCTTGGGCCAATTGCAGGATTCGCGGGGCGACATACTGCTCATTGACCAACACCAGATAGTCCGGACGGTCAGTCGCCGTAACCGCCTCGCGCGCCATGCGGATCATGGCCAGAGGATCGCGCTCGGCATATTCCACGCGCAGCCGCAGGCCCAGCCCGCTTGCCGCCGCTTGCATGAATTCGGTATAGCTGACCCAGAAAGGCTCCGTGGAATACCCCGGATTGAGGAACACTACCGAAGGAGCAGTCGATCTCGCCAGCGAAGCCTCGGTCGAGGAGGAAACCGTATTGGCGGCTTGGACCTGCGCCCAGAATGACAGGCATAACCACGCCAGTAGCCTGCAAATAAACTTCGACATCCCGCCCGCCCCGAATAATACGCCACCTAGTATAACGACCCAGGTGGCGAACGGGCACATGAACTCAAGACCTTCATGCGGCCTGCAACGGCTCGAGCTTATTGATGACTGACCCAGAACACTGCGGTGCCCACCACCAGGATAATCAGGAACAAAATGGCCCAGGCATCAACAGAACTGTCGCTTTTCCTTGCTTTGGTCGGATTGCTCATTGCATCGCCTCTTGTCGGTTTTATAGGTGATTGCATCGGGACTCGACCACAGTTAAGACGATGATTGCCCGCACGACAAATGTGGATTAGGCAATAATCAATCTCATTAGTCGATTTGGTTCTTTACATATACTCAAACATCACTTTTGCGCATAACCCAAAACAGGTATCTTGCACCGGCTCCTCTAGGAGTGCGCGGCCGTGCGCGCAGAATTGCCGAGGCAGAACCCGATTTCAGCGAGCCAACACGCAGCTGTTTCTGAGTCGGCCCAAGCCTGAGAACGAGACTTATATGTACGTATATGACGAGTACGATCAGCGGATCATCGAGGACCGCGTCAAGCAGTTCCGTGATCAGACCCGACGCTATCTGGCAGGCGAGCTGAGCGAAGAAGAATTCCGCCCTCTGCGCTTGCAGAATGGCCTGTATATCCAGCGCTTCGCCCCGATGCTGCGCGTCGCCGTGCCTTATGGCCAACTGACCTCGCGCCAGGTGCGCAAGCTGGCCCAGATTGCCCGCGACTATGACAAGGGCTACGCCCACATCAGTACCCGGCAGAACGTCCAGTACAACTGGCCGGCCCTGGAAGATGTGCCTGAGATCCTGGCTGAACTGGCCACCGTGCAGATGCACGCGATCCAGACCAGCGGCAACTGCCTGCGTAACGTCACCACCGATCAATTTGCCGGTGTCGCCGCCGATGAGCTGATCGACCCGCGACCATGGTGCGAGATCGTCCGTCAGTGGACCACTTTCCACCCGGAATTCGCCTACCTGCCGCGCAAGTTCAAGATCGCCATCAATGGCTCGACCTCGGACCGTGCCGCCATCGAAGTCCACGACATCGGCCTGGAGACGGTCTACAACGCCGCCGGCGAGTTGGGCTTCCGTGTGCTGGTGGGCGGCGGCCTCGGCCGTACGCCGGTGGTCGGCGCGTTCATCAACGAGTTCTTGCCTTGGCCGGACCTGCTGAGTTACCTCGACGCCATCCTGCGGGTGTACAACCGCTATGGCCGTCGCGACAACAAGTACAAGGCGCGGATCAAGATCCTGGTCAAGGCCCTTACGCCTGAAGTGTTCGCCGAGAAGGTCGAGGCCGAAATGGCTCACCTGCGCGGCGGCCAGACCACCCTGACCGAAGCCGAAGTCCATCGCGTGGCCAAGCACTTCGTCGACCCCGCCTACAAGGCCCTGAGCAATCAGGACGCCGAACTGGCAGCGCTCGACAAAGAGCATCCAGGCTTCGCCCGCTGGCGCACCCGCAACACCCTGGCCCACAAGAAGCCAGGCTATGTCGCGGTGACCCTGTCGCTGAAACCGACCGGCGTTGCACCGGGCGACATCACCGACAAGCAACTGGATGCCGTGGCCGACCTGGCCGAGCGCTACAGCTTCGGTCAACTGCGCACATCCCACGAGCAGAACATCATCCTGGCGGACGTTGAACAGAGCCAGTTGTTCACCCTGTGGGGCGAATTGCGCGAGCAAGGTTTCGCCACGCCGAACATCGGCCTGCTGACCGACATGATCTGCTGCCCCGGCGGTGACTTCTGCTCCCTGGCCAACGCCAAGTCGATCCCTATTGCCGAATCGATCCAGCGTCGCTTTGACGACCTGGACTACCTGTTCGACATCGGCGAGCTGGACCTGAACATTTCCGGTTGCATGAACGCCTGTGGTCACCACCACGTTGGCCACATCGGCATCCTGGGCGTGGACAAGAAAGGCGAAGAGTTCTACCAGGTCTCCCTGGGCGGCAGCGGTAGCCGCGACGCCAGCCTGGGCAAGATCCTCGGCCCGTCCTTTGCCCAGGACGACATGCCTGACGTGATCGAGAAGCTGATCGACGTGTACATCGAACAACGTACCGAAGACGAGCGCTTCATCGACACTTACCAACGTATTGGCATCGACCTCTTCAAGGAACGCGTCTATGCAGCGAATCATTAAGAACAACGAGGTCATCGACGAAACCTGGCACCTGTTGCCCAAGGATGCGTCCTTCGATGGCATCTCCAACTGCGACGACCTGATCGTGCCCCTGGCCCTGTGGCGCGACCATGCTCACGCCCTCAAGGCCCGCGACGGCGGCCTGGGTGTGTGGCTGGACGCCGACGAGGAAGCGGAAGAAATTGGTGATGACGCCAATCAGCTACAGGTCATCGCCCTGAACTTCCCGGCCTTCACCGACGGGCGCAGCTACTCCAACGCCCGCCTGTTGCGTGATCGCTATGGTTTCAAGGGTGAGTTGCGGGCGATTGGCGATGTGCTGCGCGACCAGCTGTTCTACATGCGTCGCTGCGGTTTCGACGCCTTTGCCTTGCGTGCCGACAAAGACCCCTATGAAGCCCTCGAAAGCCTCAAGGACTTCTCGGTGACCTACCAGGCTGCCACCGACGAGCCGCTGCCGCTGTTTCGTCGTCGCTGAAACCTGAGACATGAAAAAGCCCTGATCCGGGTGTTCCGGTTCAGGGCTTTTTTATTGGGGCATGAATTATGTCGAAATCCCGCAACCACTTCGAAACCAATGTGGGAGCAGGCTCGCTCCCACAGGGATTAGCCGTTACCAGAAACGCTGCTGGGTAAGGCGGCTCCACCAACTCAGCAGCACCCGGTCAACAGAACCGCTGGCCGCCATGCCGATGCGTTCCTGCAAGCTTTTGCGTTCGGCGTAGTGCAGGTGATACAACTCGGCGCCTTTGGCTCGTTCGGCGAGGTATTCGTCGCTGGTCTTCAACTCGTCTACCAGCCCTTTGCCCAGCGCCGCCACACCCAGCCAGACTTCACCGGTGGCCACTTCATCGATGGCCAGTTGCGGGCGGTAATTGGAGACGAAGTTCTTGAACAACGCATGGGTGATATCCAGGTCTTCCTGGAATTTCTCCCGGCCCTTCTCGGTATTTTCGCCGAACACCGTCAACGTGCGCTTGTATTCACCCGCCGTCAGCACTTCGAAATCAATATCGTGCTTCTTCAGCAGCCGGTTGACGTTGGGCAACTGCGCGACAACGCCAATGGAGCCAAGAATGGCGAACGGGGCGCTGATGATCTTCTCGCCGATGCACGCCATCATGTAGCCGCCGCTGGCCGCGACCTTGTCGATACAGACCGTCAACGGCACGCCGGCCTGACGGATCCGCGCCAGTTGCGACGAAGCCAAGCCATAGCTGTGGACCATGCCGCCGCCGCTTTCCAGGCGCAGCACGACTTCGTCCTTCGGGGTCGCCAGGGTCAGCAGCGCGGTGATTTCATGCCGCAGGCTCTCGGTGGCCGAGGCCTTGATGTCGCCGTCGAAATCCAGCACGAACACCCGGGGCTTGGCCGCTGGCTTGTCCTTTTGCTTCTTCTCGGCCTTTTCAGTCTTGCCTTGCGCCTTGCGCAGGGCCTTGAGCTGGTCTTTATCCAGCAGCGTCTGCTCCAGGCGCTCACGCAGCCCTTTGTAGAAATCGTTGAGTTTGCTCACCTGCAACTGGCCGGTCGACTTGCGTCGCCCCTTGCTACGTAACGCGGCAAAACTGGCCAGCACCACCAAAATGGCGATCACCAGCGTCACGGTCTTGGCCAGAAAACCGGCGTATTCGATGAAAAACTCCACAGCAACTCCTTAAATGTAATGCGCCACTGAACGCAGGCGCGTAACAGCCCCAGCATACCCATGCGCCTGCGTCGCGACCAGCCATGAAACCTGTGGTTACCTTAACGCGAGCCTGGCAGGACAAGGCTGTAACGGGCATTTCAAACAAGCGTATGTTTTTTCATTGACAGCTCCCCCCCATCCTCATAACCTCGCCAAACCTTCAACGTACCGGGATGACGCGGACGTGGGCAGCATCTATCTGATTCGACATGGCCAAGCCTCCTTCGGTGCGGACGACTACGATGTCCTTTCGCCCAACGGCGTACGCCAGGCGCAAGTGCTCGGCAGCCACCTGGCAGAGCTCGGCGTGGTGTTCGATCGCTGCCTTTCGGGCGACCTGCGCCGCCAGCAGGACACCGCCACCGGAGCGTTGGGCCAGATGTCCGCCGCCGGGCTGCCGGTTCCCGGACTGGAAATCGACGCCGCATTCAACGAGTTCGACGCCGACGCGGTCATTCGTGCCCTGCTGCCGGACATGCTCCCCCAGGAGCCCGAAGCGCTGCATATCCTGCGCAACGCCGCGCAGAACCGCGCCGAATTCCAGCGCATCTTCGCATTGATCGTCGAGCGCTGGCTCAGCGGCCAGTACGACCCGCCCGGTCTGGAAAGCTGGCTGGGTTTCGTCGAGCGGGTCCAAGCGGGCCTGCATCGCATCCTGGAACAAGCCGACAACACCCAGAAAATCGCTGTGTTCACGTCTGGCGGCACCATCACCGCCCTGCTCCACCTGATCACCCGGATACCCGCCCGACAAGCCTTCGAACTGAACTGGCAAATCGTCAACACCTCGCTCAACCACCTGAAGTTCAGGGGCCGCGAGGTGGCCCTGGCTTCCTTCAACAGTCACGCCCATCTGCAACTGCTGAAGGCCCCGGACCTCATCACCTTTCGCTGAGTCCGGATTACTGTAGACCCTTGCTGTACCACCCAAATAAGGATCGAAACCATGACCTCCGTAGCCGACGCCGTACAAGCCATGAAAGCCAAGTTCAACCCAGCCGCTGCTGCCGGCCTGGACCTGGTATTCGGTTTCCGCATCGACGAAACCAAGAATTTCTCGCTGATCGTCAAGGACAGCACCTGCGAACTGCAGGAAGGTGAAAACCCGGACGCCCAGGTGACCCTGGTAATGGACGGCGAAACCCTCCAAGGCATCGTCGACGGCAGCACCGACGGCATGCAAGCGTTCATGGGCGGCAAGCTGCGCGCCGAAGGCGACATGATGCTGGCGATGAAACTGTCCGAGCTGTTCCCAAGCTGAGACTGCGCTCGCGTTCTTCGCGGGCCTTTTGGCTGCAAACGAATCCCGCCCCCGAGGCGGGATTCGCGTTTTTATCTTCCGATGATTTCCCGCAACACACTCAACCTTGACCCTCGTCAGTTGCCCCTCGCCCTTGAGCCGCTAATTTAGCGCCTCCATCGAAGCCAGGGACGGCTCATCGGGAGCCTGCGCCCGCTCATCTCAAGGAAGAGAGTTTCATGCCCAAACTGAAGATTATTCTGCTGTCGACCGCATTCAATGGCCTGACCCAACGCGCCTGGCTAGAGCTGCGCGAGGCTGGCTATCGCCCCAGCGTGGTGCTGTTCACCGATCCGGCCGCGGTCTGCCAGCAAATCGAAGAAAGCGCCGCCGACCTGGTGATCTGCCCGTTTCTCAAGGACCGCGTACCCGAGCAGCTGTGGCGCAACCCTCGGCGCCCGGTAGTGATCATTCATCCCGGCATTGTCGGCGATCGCGGCGCCAGTGCCCTCGACTGGGCGATCACCCGGCAACCCAAGCGCTGGGGCGTGACGGCGCTGCAGGCGGTAGAAGAAATGGACGCCGGGCCGATTTGGGCCACCTGCGAATTCAACTTGCCCGAGGGCCTGCGCAAATCGCAGTTGTATAACGGCCCGGTCAGCGATGCGGCCATTCGTTGTATCCGCGAAGTCGTGGAGAAATTCAGTAACGGTTTCGTCCCAGTGCCGCTGGATTACAGTCGCCATGACGTGGTCGGGCGCCTGCAACCGAACATGACCCAGGACGACCGCACCTTCAGCTGGCACGACAGCACCGATTTCATCAAGCGCTGCATCGACGCCGCCGACGGCCAGCCGGGTGTGCTCGCGAGCCTGGCCGGCAGCCAGTTTTACCTGTACGACGCCCATCCGGACGTCCGTCGCGGCATGCCCGGCGAACTGCTGGCCGTGCGCGACGATGCGGTGCTGGTGGCGACCGGTGATGCGAGCCTGTGGATCGGCGCCCTGCGCCACAAGCCGCAGCCCGGTGAACAGACCTTCAAACGACCGGCGCGCCATGTGCTCTCGGGACGGCTCGACGATATCCCGCTGCTCGACAGTTCCCTGGCTCGACAACCGTTCAGCGATGAACCCTATCAGCCCATTCGCTACCGGGAGTGCGGCCATGTGGGAGAGCTGACGTTCGAGTTCTATAACGGCGCGATGAGCACCGAGCAATGCCAGCGCCTGGTGCAAGCGCTGCGCTGGGCCAAGTCCCGGGACACCCAAGTGCTGTTGATCCGCGGCGCACGCGGCAGTTTTTCCAACGGCGTGCACCTGAACGTGATCCAGGCCGCCGCCGAACCCGGCCTGGAAGCGTGGGCCAATATCCAAGCCATCGACGATGTTTGCCTGGAGTTGTTCAGCGCCCGGCAACTGGTGGTCAGCGGCCTGACAGGTAACGCCGGGGCCGGCGGTGTGATGCTCGCCCTGGCGGCCGATATCGTTCTGGCGCGCAGTGACATCGTGCTCAACCCGCATTACGCAACTATGGGCCTGTACGGCTCCGAGTACTGGACCTACAGCTTGCCCCGCGCGGTCGGCCCGGACATGGCCTGGAAACTCACCCAGGACTGCTTGCCCATCAGCGCCCTCCAGGCGTTACGCTGCGGCATGGTCCAGGAGATCGGGCCGCGCTGCCCTGACGAGTTCGGTCTGTGGCTGCTGCAACGGGCCAACAGCGCCCTGCTCGATCCGATCTATGAGGCCATCCGGGTTCGCAAGGCCGAACGGAGCCTGCCGGCGATCCAGGCGTGTCGCGCCGGCGAGCTCACGCAAATGCGCCGCGACATGGTGGAAAACCGCCACGGCTTTGCCGAGAAATGCCGCAACTTCGTGCTCAAGCGCAAAGCCTGTCGCACGCCCGAGCGTCTGATCGCCCCCTGGGCGCGAGTGGCTGAGGCTCAAGCCGCTCCATGATTCCCGGTATCGGCGATGCGTGGCAGCTCTTACAATGCCCGCTTCCCTCGCATCGGCCTGACCATGGACATCGACCTCGCCCGCACCTTCCTGGAAATTGTCCGCCACGGCAGTCTCGCTGCGGCGGCCGACAAGCTGCACGTCACCCAGACAGCGATTACCGCCCGGGTACAAAAGCTCGAAAGCCAGCTCGGTTGTGCATTGTTCGTGCGCAACCGAGCCGGCGCACGTCTGACTGCCGATGGCGAAGCCTTCGTGATCTACGCCAACCAACTCGTGCAGACCTGGGAAGCGGCCCGCCGGGATCTGCCGCTGCCCGAGGGCTATCGCAACGTCCTGCATCTGGGTGGCGAGGTCAGCCTGTGTAATCCCTTGATGCTCGCCTGGGCCGGGGAATTGCGGCAGAAGATCCCCGGTCATGCCCTGCGCATGGACATCCGCGACGGTGAAAAACTGCTGCAACAGCTGGAACTGGGCCTGTTGGATGCAGCGGTGGTGTACCAGCCCGAATACTGGCCGCGCCTGCAAGTTGAACAGTTACTGGAAGAAAAACTCATCCTGGTGCGCCTGGCCACCCGTCCGGAACCCTACGTGTACATCGACTGGAGCGCTGACTTCCGCCGCCAGCACGACACCGCCCTGCCGGACAAAGCCAAGGCCGCCGTGACCTTCAACCTTGGCCCACTGGCCCTGCAGTACATCCTGGAGAACGGCGGCAGCGGCTACTTCCGCACTCGCGTCGTGCAGAGTTACCTGGACAGCGGCATCCTGGAACGGGTGCCCAAGGCACCGGAATTCAACTACCCGACCTACCTGGTCTACTCCCGGGACCGGGATTCGGCGGCGTTGCAGCAGGCGTTCGAAGTGCTGCGCGAGATCGTCAAGACCGGCAGCGACTGGTCCCAGCGCTGGGACCCGCTGGGTTGATGGATGCCGGTTCGGCTGCTCCCTGAATATCGACTTTGTTGTGAACTACATCGTGGCGAGGGAGCTTGCTCCCGCTCGGCTGCGCAGCAGTCGTAAAAAAGCTGGGGGACCGTGGCGAATAATTTGGAGCTGCTGCGCAGCCCAGCGGGAGCAAGCTCCCTCGCCACGGGTTTATGGCTTCCTCAAGGGCCCTTCGTAAAAGCCCCCCCACAAGCAGCAAGCAGGACGGTTTTATTGCAACCGCTTAGCGATCTCGTCCTTGATCTGCAACCGTTTCTTCTTGAGTGTCTCCAGGGCCTCGCCGGACAGGGTGGCGGATGTCGGCTTTTCGGCATCCACCACCTCGGCATCAAGTAGGGAATATTTTTGAAATAACGAGTCGAGCCTTGGATCCTCGCTGCGCTTTTGCTGGATGTGGTCTTTTGTGCAGTTGAGATCCTGGCACAAATCGTGGGACACCGGCATGGAACACCTCCTTCAGTGGGTCGGTGGCAGACGCCTTTACGGCGCTCGTCGATGATCAGGATGGCCTCGTCGACGGGGTTCTGTCGACCGCCAATCCGACCAGCGGTGACCGTTCGTCGTAACGGGATATCTTCCAATCAAACCTTTGCCGGCGCACCGCTCTCCATTGAACAGAGACGAAACGAATCGCTCTTTCAACCTGTGTGGAGACCTACCTATGGACGGATTTACCTTGCGTCAACTCGGCCTGGCAGTTGCCCTGAGCACCAGCATGAGCGTGGCCTGGGCCGCGACTTCCAACGACTTCGTCGACAACGCGGCAGCCGGTGGCATCGCGGAAATCGAGACCAGCAAACTGGCGCTGGAAAAGAGTGGCTCGGCGGACATCAAGGCGTTCGCCAACATGATGATCACCGATCACACCAAGGCCAATGAAGAGTTGAAATCGCTGGCGAAAAAACACGACATCGAAGTGCCAGACGACACCACGCTGGTGAAGAAGGCCAAGGAAAAAATCCTCGACCTGCGGGACGAGTCCTTTGATGCAGCCTATGCCAACAACCAAGTGAAGGCTCACGAGGAAACCATCGCCCTGTTCAAGAAAGAAGCCGAGACCGTGACGGACGACAAGAAGCCTGGCAACACTGAGCTCAAAGCGTTCGCCCAGAAGATGCTGCCAGCCCTGCAGCATCACTTGGACGAGGCCAAAAAACTTCAGGCTGCTCATCCAAGCAAGTAATCCTGAGGCACAGAATAAGGCCGTCTTCTTGAAGATGACCTTATTCGACCCAAGTGCGTCGGTGTTCCCGGCTACCGCTGGTCAGCACTGTCATTTATGACAGTAGAATCTTGCAACTCATGCTCCTAGGGTCTCGCTCAACAGACAATCCTGCTTATACAAGCATCCAACCTCTTGGGGGCTTTGCAGTCGCAGGTGCCGCGTAGCAGGAGACAAGTCATGAGCGATGAATCAGTGTTAACGCAAAGCGCTGGCGGTATTACGGTGAAAATCGCCGCACTGCTGGGATGGTTCGCATTGATTCTCCAGCTCTACCTGATCCTGACTTCACGCTGGCAAGGCGGCAAGAGCCTGTTGGGCGGAGTAGACATCTTCTTTAGTTATTTTACGGTGCTGACCAATATCCTGGTGGCCGTGGTGCTGACTTGCGCGGCCACCTCAGGGGATTCGGCGCTGCGGAGATTCTTTCTCAAACCCACGGTCCAGGGCGGTGTAGCCGCTGCCATTATACTGGTGGGGCTGGCGTACAACCTGCTGCTGCGCAATATCTGGAACCCCCAAGGCTTGCAGTGGGTGGCCGATGAATTGCTGCATGACGTGATGCCGGTGCTGTTTGTGGTCTATTGGTGGTTCTGCGTGCCCAAGGGGGCCTTGCAATGGCGAGATGTCTGGCCATGGCTGATCTATCCGCTGGTCTATTTCATCTATGCCCTGGTGCGTGGTCACTTCGTCGGTTCCTACCCCTATCCCTTTATCGAAGTGGACACGCTGGGTTATCCACGAGTGTTCATCAATGCAGTGATGGTGCTGCTGGGATTGGTGGTAGTGTCACTGGTGTTGATTGCCCTGGACCGCTGGAAAGGCAAGCGCTGAGGCCCCGTTGCACAAAAAATGCGCTGGCGCGCCTATCGGCCCAAGTACCAGACGACTCATCGATCCGGGCGGGTAGCACTCAACGTTCCCAGCAATCGGGTCGCGGTTAACCACCATCGGTGTCGATATCAGCGTCAGTGCTTTCATCGGATTTTGGCCGGTCCGGGTCAGGCTTGAAGCCGGGGCTGAAGGTATTGTCATTGTCTTGATGATGATTCTTCTGATCGACCTCGCTGTCAGCGCTCTGGGCCTGGTCCGTCCCGGCGGGGCTGACTGGCTGGGCACCGGCCGGGGTAGTCGACACCTGGGGATCGATGGCCGGGTCGTTACGTGGAGATTGTGTCTGGCCTTGTTGCTGGGTGTTTGCAGGATCGTCGTTCATAGACACCTCGTTCATGACAGGGCCGGAATGATGACCGGTCTTGTCATTCGAAGATGACGCAACAGCTTCGGTTCCATTTGTTTGTATCGCACAGAGTCACCCGCCGCTAATGCCCTTGCCGACACAGGACAATTCGTCGGGCACGATACTTTCGCCAAGCATGGCGAGACAGCAGCCGGCTTAGTGGAAATCGCGACTGCGCACATTGATACCCGCCAGCAATTGCGTCAGGTCGCTCAAGCGCCCGGCGATCAGGTGGCGAACCTCGCCGACGCTTTCCCAGCGCCCGTCGACCCTGAGTAATTGAGAGCCCACCAGGATCTTGCGCTGACGGTCCGCCAAGTCGCGCCAGACCACCACGTTGAGGTTACCGAACTCATCTTCCAGGGTGACGAAGGTCACGCCGCTGGCCGTGCCCGGGCGTTGGCGGCCGGTGACCAGCCCGGCGACGCTGACGTTGCGGCCATGTTCCACCTCTTGCAGCTCCCGCGAACTGCGGCAACGGCGGGCGCGCAGTTCGGGGCGTAGCAAGGCCAGCGGATGAGGGCCCAGGGTCGTGCCGAGCGTGGCGTAATCGGCACACAGGTTTTCGCCCACCGTGGGTGTTGGCAGGGCCACGGGCGGTTCTTCCTGGCTGGGCAAACCGGCGAACAAACCCAGTTGTTTCTGCACCCCGGCGACTTCCCAGCGGGCCCGATGACGATCACCGGCCAAGCCTTGCAAGGCCCCGGCATCGGCCAGTTGCGCCAAAGCCCGGGCATCGAGTTGCGCGCGCTCGCCCAGGTCGGCCACGTCACTGAAAGCCCGCTGCCGGCGGGCCGCTTCGATACGCCGGGCATCCTCTTCGCGAAAGCCCTTGACCAGGCGCAGGCCCATGCGGATCGCCGGTTGCCGGCCTTCCAGGGGTTCGAGGCTGCAATCCCAGTCACTGGCGCGCACGTCCACCGGACGGATCTGCAATTGATGCCTGCGGGCATCCTGGAGGATCTGGTCCGGGCTGTAGAACCCCATGGGCCAGCTGTTGATCAGGGCACAGGCGAACGCCGCCGGTTCGTGGCATTTGAGCCAACTGCTGGCGTAGGTCAACAAGGCGAAACTGGCGGCGTGGGATTCGGGAAAGCCGTAATTGCCGAAGCCCTTGATCTGTTCGAAGATCTGCGCGGCGAATTCGGCGGTGTAACCGTTTTTCTTCATCCCGGCGGCCAGGCGCTCCCGGTGGGGCTCCAAGCCGCCGTGACGTTTCCAGGCAGCCATGGAGCGTCGCAACTGGTCAGCTTCGCCGGGGGTGTAATCGGCCGCGACGATGGCGATCTGCATGACCTGTTCTTGAAACAGCGGCACACCCAAGGTGCGTTTGAGCACTTCTTCCAACGCTTCGGAGGGGTAGATCACCGCCTCCTCTTTGTTCTTGCGCCGCAAGTACGGATGCACCATCCCGCCTTGAATCGGCCCCGGCCGCACGATTGCCACTTCAATGACCAAGTCATAAAACGTCTCGGGTCTCAGTCGAGGCAACATCGACATCTGCGCCCGGGATTCGATCTGGAACACACCGATGGTGTCGGCGCGGGTGATCATTTCGTAGGTCGCCCGATCCTCCTTGGGCAACGACGCCAGGGCATAGCGCTCGCCCCGGTAGCGCTCGATCAAATCGAAACACCGGCGAATCGCACTGAGCATGCCCAGGGCCAAAATATCCACCTTGAGCAACCCCACCGCGTCCAGGTCGTCCTTGTCCCACTGGATGATGGTGCGCTCGGCCATGGCGGCGTTTTCCACCGGCACCAGGGTGTCCAGTGGTTGCTCGGAAATCACAAAGCCGCCAGGGTGCTGGGACAGATGCCGGGGAAAACCGATCAATTGCTGGGTCAGGCTCAGGACCCGGCGCAGCACCGGGCTGTCTGGATCGAAACCGCCCTCGCGCAAGCGCTCCACCGGCGGCGCCTCGTCGCTCCAGCGACCGCAACAATCGGCCAGGGCGTTGACCTGATCCGGCGGCAGCCCCAGGGCCTTGGCGACATCGCGCACCGCCCCGGCGCCGTGGTAACTGCTGACCACCGCCGTCAAAGCCGCACGATGACGACCGTAGCGCTGGAACACGTACTGCAGCACTTCCTCACGCCGCTCATGTTCGAAATCGACGTCGATGTCCGGCGGTTCATTGCGCTCGCGGGACAGGAAACGCTCGAACAACATGCTGGTGCGACTGGGGTCGATTTCGGTGATGCCCAAGGCGTAGCACACCGCCGAGTTCGCTGCCGAACCGCGCCCCTGACAGAGGATTTTCCGGCTGCGAGCGAAGCTGACGATATCCTGCACGGTGAGGAAATAACTGTCGTAGCCCAGCTCGGCGATCAGCGCCAATTCATCGTTGATTTGCCGCCGGACCTTATCTTCCACAGCATTTTTCCAACGCTCACGCATCCCGCGCTCAGTCAGCTCTCGCAGCCACGATGCCGGGTCATGGCCCTCAGGCACCAGTTCCCGTGGGTATTGATAGCGCAACTGACCGAGGTCGAAGGTACAGCGCCGGGCGATCGCCAGGGTTTCCTCGAGCAAGGCGCGAGGATAGAGATCGGCCAGATCCTTGCGGCTGCGCAGATGGCGCTCGCCGTTGGGGTGCAGGCGCTGGCCGGCCTCGGCCACCGTGACGTGGTGCCGGATGGCGGTCATGGTGTCCTGCAAGGCACGCCGGCCGCGCACGTGCATGTGTACATCGCCACTGGCGACAGCCGGCAGGTTCAAGCGCTCTGCCAATGCCAGCAAGTCTGCCAACCGCCGCCGGTCGTCCTGCCCGCAATGCAACTGGACCGCCAGCCACAGGCGCCCGGCAAAAACCTGCTGGAGCCAGCGGCCTTGGTCTTCGGAGTCTTTTCCATCGGGCACCCACAGCGCCAGCAGTCCCGGCAAGGGCTCGTCAAAGTCCTCGCGCACGATGCGATAGCGGCCCTTCTCGCTGCGGCGCCGGGCGCGGGTGATCAGCCGGCACAGGGCTTGATAGCCCTCCAGATTCTCCACCAGCAACACCAGTTTCGGACCGTTTTCGATCTGGATCTCGCTGCCAACGATCAACTGCAGCTTCAGTTCCTTGGCCGCCTGCCAGGCTCGGACGATGCCGGCCAGGGTGCATTCGTCGGTGATTGCCAGGGCTTGGTAACCCTGCTCCTTGGCCCGCCGGCACAACTCCAGGGCGCTGGAGGCGCCGCGCTGGAAGCTGAAATTCGACAGGCAATGCAGCTCGGCATAGTCGACGCTCATGCGAACCAGCCCTGCAGCCACAACGACCCGCCCTCGCCTACCGGTCGATAGGCCCAGCCGCGTTGCCCGGTACGGGTTTCGATCAGGTAGTAATCGCGGCGTACGTCGGCGCCGTCCCACCAGCCGGTCTCGATTCGCTCCGGGCCCATGAGGATACGCGTGTGGCCTTCCGGCAGAACCTGGGGGTCACCGAGCAGCCAGCCGGGACGCAGCACGCCATCGCGCATCGGGCAGGCCTGGGGCCGAGGTTGGGAGGTCATTTGCCAGGCGCATTCAGGCCGATGATCGTCGCGAAACCCCAGGCCCTGCACCGCGTCATCCCCCAGTCGCGCGCGCAGTCGTTCGCGCAGTTGCTCCCAAGGCAAGGACTGTTGCGGGCGCTCATCGAACAATTCCAAGCGCTGAGGCACGAAACTCGGCAAGTCTTCGGCACATAAGCGAAAGCCGCGCACCGGTGCCGCGACCTGCACTTGTTCCAACCGACCACGGGCCAGTTCGAAGAGCATTGAAGGGTCCCGTTCGGCGCTGAGCAGGCCGACTTTGATCAGCGTGTCCGGCAATCCGGCGTGCTCCAGGTGCAGGTCGAAACGCTGCACGCCGCTGTCGCGACCGCACAAGAAGGCCGACAGATCACCGGTCAACCGGCGCAACGGGAACAGCAGCGCCTGGTGGGACTGGACGTCATAGTTGAGCTCGATGCGTACATCGAAGCGGTCCGGCGGCAGGTAGAACGACAGCGCCAGGGTGCGACTGCCGGTCAGCGCGTCGAGGTGCTTGAGCACCTGGGCTTCGAAGCGCCGTGCCAGGGTGTGCCGGGGCAAGGCCTGGACCTGGCTCAGACGGCGCAGGCCCATGCGCGACAACGCCGTGGCGACGTCGGGTTCCAGGCCGATCCGCTCCACCGGCATGTGTCCCAGGCACTGTTGCAAAGTCTCACTATCGGGCACTACCAGGGCGTCATAGGCATTGGCCAAGACCCGCGCCGCCACCGGGTTCGGGGCCGCGACGATGCGATGACGAAACCCCAGCTCAGTCAGCTCGGCCCGCAACCGCGCCTCGAACACCGGCCAGGGCCCAAACAGGCCCAGGCTCGACTCGATCTCGAACAGCACCGTACGCGGGTAATGCACGCTGACCTGGGAACTGAAACGATAGGCCCAGGCCGCCAGGAACTGTTGCCAGTGTGCGATCTGCGCCACGTCGTATTCGGCGGTGGCGAAACCTTTGCTCAGGGCCTGGGCGGCGGTCATGGTCTGGCCGGGCCGCAAGCCCAAGGCGCGGGCCGGGGCATTGACAGCTTGCAGCACCCGGCGTTGGGCCGGACCGGTCAGCAAAGCCAGGGGTTCGTCGGGATCGGGGCGCTGACGCAGCGCGGCGTCCAGCGCCAATTGCGGGAAGAGAATACAGACCCAGCGCATCGCAACCTCAATGCCCTGTCTGTGTGGAGAGCGCGGCAAAAGCGATCGGTGCCGAACGGGCCAGTCCGCCGCGGCACTTGAGCACGCGCAACTGCCCAGGCCGGGCATCGATGGCGATGCGCAGGGCCGCCGGTGATGGGTTGATGGCCTCCTGGATCGAGCGCCAGGCGAACGCCAGGGTCTGGCCGGTTTCCGCCGCCACTTGCAGGCGACGCAGGGCCCGGTCGTCAACCAGGCGAGGCCAGCACAGCACCGCGCCACAACTGCCCGAGCGCAAGCATTGTTCGGTGGCCCACAGGGCCTCGCGCTCATCGGCGCGGATCACCGACAACTGGCTCAGATCGACCCCGGCGCTCTGCCAGGCCTGGGGATAGGGCACGAACGGCGGCGCCACCAGCACGACTCGCTCCCCTGCCGCCGACAGCCGCGCCAGGGTCGGCCACACCAGTTGCAACTCGCCTATACCGGGTGCGGCGATAAGCAATTCCGTCAGCGCCGCTTCCGGCCAACCACCGCTGGGCAACGCCGCGTCCAGTGCCGCATGGCCAGTGGGGTGCGGGCTGGTGACCGCAGGCGCAGGCCGGCCCTTCCAGACCTGGCCGCCGTTGAACAGCGTATCCAATGCAACGACGGCGCCCATCAGCCTTGCCTCAACAGGCCACAGAACACCCCTTCAATCGCCAGGTCCTGGTCGGCTTCGACGATGATCGGTTGGTAGGCCGGGTTGCGTGGCAGCAAACGTACACGTTCGCCAATTCGCTCGAAACGCTTGATGGTGACTTCACCGTCCAGGCGCGCCACGACGATCTGGCCGTTGGAGGCCTGGGGCGTGCGCTGCACCCCCACCAGATCACCGTCGAGAATGCCGTCCTCGATCATCGAGTCGCCCTGGACCCGCAGCAGGTAATCCGGCGCCTTGGTGAACATTGCCGGGTCCAGCATCAGACGGCTGTGGACCTCGGCGTCGGCGCCAATCGGCAGGCCGGCAGCCACCCGCCCCAGCACCGGCACGTCCAGCAGCTCGGGACGCGGTGGCTGGTTCAGCAAGCGGATACCCCGGGCCTGGTGCGGATTGACTTCGATAAAACCGGCTTCGGTCAACGCCAGCACATGCTTGCGCGCCACGCTGCGCGAGGCAAAACCAAACGCCTCGCTGATTTCAGCGAGGCTGGGAGGCTGGCCCTGATCGGCGATGCGTTCGCGGATGAAGGTCAGGATGGCGGTACGGCGAGGAGTGAGAGTCGTCATGGAGTACATTTGTACTCCTGTCGGTTTTTTCTGACAAGCACCGCCAGTCAGCTCACAGACTCAGAGCCCACCGCCAACCCTTATGAGAGCAAGCTCCCTCGCCACGGGGGTTGGGCCGACCGCGAATTCCCTAGCGCTGCTAAGGAAGCAGCAACCCCTGCTCGCGCTCGCACAACTGCACCACGTAATCCCACAACACCCGCAGCCGCACAGACTTGTGCAATTCGCGGCGGGTGCTGATCCAGTAGCTGCGGCGGATGGTTTCGTCTGGTAGCAAGGGCACCAGCGCCGGGTCGCCGCTGGCCATGTAGCAAGGCAGCACGGCGATCCCCAGCCCCGAACGCGCGGCCTGTTGCTGCGCGATGACGCTGGTACTGTGGAACACCACGCGGGGGTTGCGGCAAAAGCTGTTGAGGAACATCAGTTCCTGGCTGAACAGCAAGTCATCGACGTAGCCGATCCAGGCGTGACGAGCCAGGTCCTCGCGGCTGCGCAACGCTGGCGAGCGGTCCAGGTAGGCCTGGCTGGCGTACAGCGCCAGGCTGTAGTCGGTGAGTTTGCGCGTCACCAGCAGGTCGGCCGCCGGGCGTTCGAGGTGGATGCTGATTTCCGCCTCACGGTTGAGGATGCTGACAAATCGCGGCACCGCCACCAGTTCCACCTCCAGCCCCGGATAACGTTGGAACAGCCCGTCCATGCGGCTGGCCAGAAACATGATGCCCAACCCTTCGGTCACCCCCAGGCGGATCTTGCCCAGGGGCGCGCTGGACTGGGTGATGTCCTCCTGGGCCAGCAACGCCACGTTTTCCATGGCCTCAGCGTGCTTGAGCAACGTTTCGCCGGCCGGGGTCAGTTCATAACCCTGGGCATGCTGGACAAACAACGCAGTGCCAAGGCTCTTTTCGATGGCTTCGATGTGCCGGGCCACCGTGGCATGGGTGGTGTTGAGGCGACGGGCGGCCGTCAGCAAACGGCCACTGCGTTGCAGTTCGAGAAAATAGCGCAGGTCATTCCAATCGAACATGGACCATCCTTGAACACGCCTGAAGGCATGATTGTTTAAAAACGCACAGCCGCTGCGCAAAAACTAACATTCTTTTGACGAAAACTAACAACTAGGATGGACCCCACAAGAATAAAAATGAGGTCGCGAATGCAACCTGTCGTCGATGAATACGATTACGTGATCGTGGGCGCCGGCCCTGCCGGATGCCTGCTGGCCAATCGGCTTTCGGCCAACCCGCAACATCGGGTGCTGCTGCTCGAAGCCGGCGGGCGCGACAACTATCCGTGGATTCACATCCCGGTCGGCTACCTGTTCTGCATCGGCAACCCGCGCACCGACTGGTGCTTCAAGACCGAAGCGCAGCCAGGCCTGCAAGGGCGCGCCCTGAGTTACCCACGGGGCAAGGTGTTGGGTGGCTGCTCCTCGATCAACGGCATGATCTACATGCGCGGCCAGGCCGCGGACTACGACGGCTGGGCCGCCGAGGGCAATCCCGGCTGGGCCTGGAAGGACGTGCTGCCGCTGTTCCGGCAAAGCGAAAATCACTTTGCCGGAGCGTCCGAATTCCACGGCGCCAGCGGGGAATGGCGGGTCGAACGCCAGCGCCTGTCATGGCCGATTCTCGATGCATTTCGCAGCGCCGCCGAGCAGACTGGCATCCCCAACGTCGACGACTTCAATGGCGGCGACAATGAAGGCTGCGGCTACTTCCAGGTCAACCAGAAAGCCGGGGTACGCTGGAACGCGGCCAAGGCCTTTCTCAAACCGATTCGCCAGCGCCCCAACCTCACGGTATTGACCGACGTCGAAGTCGACCGCGTGTTGCTGCGTGATGACCGGGCCCACGCTGTCAGTGCCCGCTGGCAAGGCAAGGGCATGACCTTCAAGGCCCGCAAGGAAATCGTGCTGTGCGCCGGAGCCGTTGGTTCGCCGGGGATCCTGCAGCGCTCCGGGATCGGCCCGCGCAGCCTGCTGCAGCGCCTGGGCATCGGTGTGGTGCATGAACTGCCCGGCGTGGGCGACAACCTGCAGGATCACCTGCAATTGCGGCTGATCTACCAATTGGAAAACGCCCGGACCCTGAACCAGATCGCCGGCACCTTGTGGGGCAAGATGGGCATGGGCCTGCGCTACCTGTACGACCGCAGCGGCCCGCTGTCCATGGCCCCCAGCCAACTCGGCGCGTTTGCCCGATCGGGGCCGGAACAGACCTCGGCCAACCTTGAATACCATGTGCAGCCATTGTCCCTGGAACGCTTCGGCGAACCGCTGCACAGCTTCCCGGCGTTCACCGCGTCGGTCTGTGACCTGCGCCCACAAAGCCGTGGCCGGGTCGATATCCGCTCGGCCGACCCGCACGAAGCACCGTTGATCCAGCCCAATTACCTGAGCCATCCCGAAGACCTGCGGGTCGCCGCCGACGCTATTCGCCTGACCCGACGCATCGTCGCGGCCCCGGCCCTGAGCGCCTTCAAACCGGTGGAATACCTGCCGGGCACCAGCCTGCAAACCGAAGAGCAACTGCACCAGGCCGCCGCGCGCATCGGCACGACGATTTTCCACCCGGTGGGCACCTGCCGCATGGGCCAGGACTGCGATGCGGTGGTGGATGCGCAACTGCGCGTGCATGGCATCAAGTGCCTGCGCATCGCCGACGCCTCGATCATGCCCCGCATCACCTCGGGCAACACCTGCTCGCCGACGCTGATGATTGCCGAGAAGGCGGCGCAGATGATGCTTGAACAGGACACCAGGAGCACCACGATCCAGAAGGAGCCAGCCACGGTCTGAAGAACAAGTAAGTCCCCCTGTGGGAGCGAGCAAGCCCGCTCCCACAGGGGAATGTGCGTACGAAGGAAGGCAGGAGACGCCACCCCGGCGTCGACAGTGGAACAACAAAAACAATCACTGTGAGGGATACCGCTATGTCTGAACATGTTCAGCCCCTGGAAGCTACGCGCAGCGTCGGCACCAGCCAGGAAACCCAGAAAGTCATCTTCGCCTCGTCCCTGGGGACGGTGTTCGAGTGGTACGACTTTTTCCTCTACGGCGCCCTGGCGGCGGTGATCAGCAAGCAGTTCTTCGCCGGGGTCAACGACACCACGGCGTTCATCTTCGCCCTGATGGCGTTCGCCGCCGGTTTCATCGTGCGGCCGTTCGGTGCGCTGGTGTTCGGCCGGCTGGGAGACATGATCGGGCGCAAATACACGTTCCTGGCAACCATCGTCCTCATGGGCCTGGCGACGTTCTGTGTCGGCCTGCTGCCCAACTACGCCAGCATCGGCATCGCCGCGCCGATCATCCTGGTGGTGTTGCGCATGCTCCAGGGCCTGGCCCTGGGCGGTGAGTACGGCGGCGCGGCCACCTACGTCGCCGAGCACGCGCCAATGGGCAAGCGCGGTTTTCATACCAGCTGGATTCAGTCCACCGCCACGCTGGGGCTGTTGCTCTCGCTGTTGGTGGTGCTGGGCTGCCGCTACTTCACCGGCGATCAGTTCGAAGTCTGGGGCTGGCGTATTCCGTTCCTGTTGTCGATCCTGCTGCTGGGCATTTCCACCTGGATTCGCCTGAGCCTGCACGAGTCGCCAGCCTTCGTGAAAATGAAAGAAGAAGGCAAGTGCTGCAAAGCGCCGATCCGCGAATCCTTCGGCAACTGGGAAAACCTGAAAGTGGTGTTGATCGCCCTGTTCAGCATCAACGCCGGGCAAGCGGTGACCTTCTACGCCGCGCAATTCTACGTGCTGTTTTTCCTCACCCAGTTCCTGAAGATGGACCCGGCCCTGGCCAACAGCCTGCTGATCGTCAGTGTGGTGATCGGCGCACCGTTCTTCATTTTCTTTGGCTGGCTGTCGGACAAGGTCGGGCGCAAACCGGTGTTGATGATCGGCCTGCTGCTGGCCACGGCGCTGTACTTCCCGATCTTCAAGACTCTGGCCCACTACGCCAACCCGGCCATCGACCAGGCGAGCCGCCAGGCGCCGATCACCGTGCTCGCCGACCCGGCCACCTGCACCTTCCAGTTCGACCCGGTGGGCAAGGCGCGTTTCGACAGCCCTTGCGACAAGGTCAAGACCTTCCTGGTCAAACAAGGCCTGCCCTACAGCAGTGTCGCGGCGCCGGCCGGCAGCAATGTGCAGGTCAGCGTCGGTGAGGTGACGATCGATGGCTACGACGAAGCCGCCCTGCGCGGCGCGGTGACCCTGGCGGGCTACCCGCAACAGGCCGACGCCCAGCAGATCAACCGGCCGATGATCGTGGCCCTGATCGTGGCGCTGATCATCATTTCCGCGATGTGCTACGGCCCGCTGGCGGCGCTGATGGTCGAACTGTTCCCCACCCGGATCCGCTACACCTCCATGTCCCTGCCCTACCACATCGGCAACGGCTGGTTCGGCGGCTTCCTGCCCACCGTGTCGTTTGCCCTGGTGGTCTACACCGGGGACATTTTCTATGGGCTGTGGTACCCGGTGGTGATCACCGGGGTGAGCCTTGTGGTGGGTATGATCTGCCTGCGGGAAACCCGGAACGTGGACCTGGATAAAAACTGAGGGCAAAACCGTGGCGAGGGCACTTGTTCCCTCGCCAGCGGATCAGAAGCGCGCCTTCATGGTCATGGTGAAGTTGCGCGGTTCACCGTAATAGTTACCGAAGTTCTCGGTCCCGATGGTGCTGTAGTAGCGCTTGTCGAACAGGTTGTTGCCATTGAGGGCCAACGACCAGGTGTCATCAATGCGGTAGCCGACACGCCCGTTCCACACGGCATAACCAGCCTGGGTGATCTTCTCGCCCGTCGCCGGCGATACCCGGAAATTGTCGCTTTGGGCGTTGACCCCGGCACCGACGCTGAACCGTTCGAACGCCCCACCCAGGGCGTAATCGCCCCACAGGCGCAGCACATGACGCGGCACATAGCTGTTGAACGAGCCGCCGTTGAGGCTGGTGTCAATGTCATCCAGGGTCTTGGTCTGGGTGTAGGTGTAGCCGGCAAGCAACTGCAGGCGCTCGATGACTTCACCGCTGATCTCGGCTTCGAAGCCCTGGGCGCGCACCTTGCCGGCGTTCTCATAGCAAAAACCGTCCGAGGACGAACAGCTTGAGATGTAGTCGGTCTGGGCCTGGTCTTTCTGCAGCGTGCGGAACAGGTTGAAGGCGCTGTTCAGACGGCCCTCGAACCATTCGCCCTTGATCCCCAGCTCATAGCTTTCACCCACCAGGGGCTTGAGTGCCGAACCGCTTTCGGAGCGGTAGTTGCCTTGGGGGGTGAAAATGTCCGAGTAACTGGCGTAGGCCGTCAGGTGTTCGTTGAGGTCCAGCAACACGGCGGCAAACGGGGTGACCTGGCCCGTCTCCGTGCTCTTGGCGTGCTCCGAGCCACCGGTGAGGAACACCGAGTCGGTCTTGGAGTTGTACCAGCTCACCCGGCTGCCCACGACAAAGGTCAATGGGTCCGCCAGTTTCAGGCGCAGGGTCGAATACAGGCCTTGTTGCCGGGTGACGGTTTTAACCGGGCCACCGCGCGTCGAGTTCTCGATGAAGTAACTGTCGTCCGGTTCCGGAATGTGTCGATCCGGATCGAATACGTTCTGTTGCTGCGGCAGGAAGGCGACCGAGAAAAAATCATCCTTGTCCGAACGGCTGGCGTTGAAGCCGACGATCAATTCATGCTGCTGCCCGAAGGCGTCGAACTTGCCGTCCAAGTAGGCGTCGAGGCCGTAATCGATCTGGTCATAGTCGTACATGCTGCCCAGCACGTTGGTGGTCGAGACGCCCGGCGTCACCGAGCCGGATGCAAAGGCGTATTTGATGTCCTGGGTGTTTTTCGTATAGACACCGGCCACCTTCACGGCCCAGTCGTCATTGAGCTGATGCTTGAGATCGCTGAACACCGTGGTCCGCTGGCTACGCCAGGTGTTCCACGACGGATCCAGGCAAGTGGAGCGACTGAGTTTCAAATCGCTGCCATCCCTATAGCGCGGCTGCCCGCCCCAGCAAGGGCTCGCATCGACGTCTTCATAGGCCAGGCCCAGGCCGAGGGTGGTGTCGGGCGTCAGGTCGAAGTCCAGGGCGCCGTAATAAATCTGGTCCTTGCGCCGGGCATCGTCGTAGAAATAATGCCGGCTCTGCTCGGCGATCACCGCCCTGCCCCGCACGGTACCGGAATCATTCAGCGGGCCACCGGTATCGACCTGCCCACGGTAGTTGTCCCAGGTGCCACCGGACAGGCTGAGTTCTGTCTGCGCCGTGGCCTGGCCGCGTTTACGGACGAAATTGACGCCGCCAGAGGTACCGCCCGCCCCCTTCATCATCCCGGCGGCACCGCGCAGGACTTCGACCCGGTCGTAATACGCCATGTCACTGCTGAAACTGTCGGCCTGGACATAGCTGTTGCCCATGTCCAGCGGAACCCCGTCATATTGATACTGACCGGACATCCGGAACCCACGGGAATAGAAATACTTGCCGCCCATGGTCGAGTCGTAGACGGTAATACCGGGCGTCTTTTCCATCACTTGATCGATGGTGTTCAGGTTCTGGTCATCGAGCATTTTGCGGGTGATCACCGTCACCGATTGCGGCGTCTCACGCAGAGAATGCTCGCCTTTGCCGATCGTGACCGCCCCCGTCGTGTAGGAGCCACTGTTCTCGGTGGTCGCTCCGAGCATCTGCCCTTCGATGGTGGTTGCTCCCAGCTCCATGATCGAACCATTGGCGGGCAGTTGGCGCAGCACGTACGTGCCGTTGGCCTGGAGGTCGGCTTGCAGGCCGCTACCGCCAAGAATACGGGCAAACCCATCACTCACGCCGAACGAACCTCTCAGGCCGGGCGATTGCAGACCCTGGAGTTGCCGGGCATCAAACGAAATGGCGACACCGGCGGTGCTGGAGAACCGGGTCAGGACATCCACCAGGCTACCGGCCCCGATATCGTAAGCCTGCGCCGAACGCTGCTGCGCCGAGTCCACTGGAACCGGGCTGGCATTCACAACCCCGACGCTGGCGGTCGTGACGACCAACAAGCCGATTTTCACTGCAGACACCAGATGACCTGGCACGCTCACCCAAGACATGCTTCCCCTCCCCAAAAACGGTCGATAAAAACTCACTGAGGAAGAGCCGAACGATGGGGATAAAAAGTGCAGGACAAGAATTTTTTATGTGCGTCTCAGCGCTGATCGCTGCTCGATACCCGGACCCAGAATCGGCTGTAGCGGGTCACGCGCAACGAAAAACCACTCTCCAGCGCCGCCAGGGCGAGATCCGTGTTGTCGACGGGAAACACGCCGGAAACCTTCAAGTCGGCAATGGCCGGATCACAACGCAGCACGCCGTTGCGGTAACGCGAGAGTTCATCCAGCAGCGCCGCCAGAGGACGGTCAATGGCGATGATGCTGCCCTTCTGCCAGGCACCGACCGACACATCGTTGCCGCGCAGCGTACCCAGCGACCGATCATTGAAATCCAGGCGCTGGCCGGCTTCGACCCGCATCCTCGAGCCAATCGCCGGCAGGCTCACCTCGACCGCTTTCTCAAGCACCGCCACTTCGCCGCCCCGCGCCTGGCCACGAACGATAAACCGCGTGCCCAGCGCAAGTACCTCGACATGACCGGTGATGACCTTGAACGGCCGCTGCAAGGGATCGACCGCCGTCGTCACGATGATCTCCCCCCACAACAGCTCCAGTAGCCGCTGGCGCCCATCGAAACGAACGTTGACCGAGGTGTCGGTGTTGAGCAGCACAGTGCTGCCGTCCGCCAGCTGAAACTCGCGGCGCTCGCCCACTGCGGTGCGGTAATCGCAAAGCAGGTTCTGTGTAGCCTGGCTGCGCCAGCCCAACCAACCCAGGCCGCTGGCGGACGTCAGCAACAAGGCGCTGCGCAATACCTGGCGACGGGATCGATTGTGGCGTTCGCTCAAGATCGGTGCCGCCAGGGCGCCCGGCACACTCGCCATCTGTTCGGCCACCGCCGTGATTCTTTGCCAGGCCTGGCTATGCAACGGGCTTGCAGTCAGCCAGGCATTCCACCCGGCCCGATCCGCGTCGGTCGTAATGCCGGAATGAAGCCGGGCGTACCACTGCGCCGCGGCACGGATGGCTTGCAACTCTTCGGCTGGCAGGTTCATGAAAGCTGCAATTGAATCTGCATCAGGCAGCAACGTTCCATGGCCTTGGCCATGTGGTTATTGACCGTACGAACGCTGACGCCCAGGCGCTCGGCAATTTGCGGGTAGGTCAGGCCATCGAACTGCGACAGGATGAACGCCTGCCTGACTCGCGGCCCCAGCCCCAGCAGCAAGCGGTCGATCTCCATCAGGGCCTGGAGCAGGATGGCCTGTTCTTCCAGCGACGGGTGCTGCTCTTGCGGCATCGCGGCCAAGGCTTCGAGATAGGATTGTTCCAGCGAGCGGCGGCGAAACAAATCGATCAACAGCCCCTTGGCGATCATCGACAGATAGGGTCTCGGCTCACGAATATCCAATGCGGAGCGCGCCTTGATGACGCGCACAAAAGTATCCTGGGTCAGGTCCGCGGCATCGAAGGTGTTGCCCAAGCGCTTGCGCAGCCAGCCCTGGAGCCAACTGTGATGATCACTGTACAGAACGTCGACAGCACTGCGTAAGGACAGATCGTTGGCGGGCATGGCAATGGAATAATTCGCGACTGATAATGAATCGCATTGTCATCGAGCGCATCGCCGCTTGCAACCCAAACATACGCGGGACCGGCCCAGCCACTTCACCATAGCTCAATGCACCGAGTGATTTTTCACCGTGCTTTCCACCAGATCCAACATCTGCCCCAACGCCCAGGGCTTGGCGATGAACGAAGCGTGGTGCTTGATCCCGGCGCTCTCCGGCGTTTCGTAGCCGGACATGATCAGCAGGGGTATCTGCGGCCACCGGTCCCCGGTGACGTTGGCCAGGTCCGCGCCGTTCAGCATGCCCGGCATGGTGATATCGGTGAGTAACAAGTCTACGTCGCCGGCACTCTGTTCGAGGAACTCCAGCGCCGCGTCGGCGCTTTCCCGCGGCTCCACATCAAAACCCTCCTCCTGCAGGATCTCGCACAGGAACTCCAGAATGGTCTGATCATCTTCAACAACGAGAATCAAACGTGCGGTCGCCTGTCCGTTGCCCTTTGGCATCGAATTCATGTAAGTGACTCTCCTTGACCCCGTAAACGTTCTTTGCGGTATCGGCCGCTCTGCAAGTTATGAGCGATGCCCTGGCGATAAAATTCATTCTGCGTGCAAATACACCGCCGAACGTTGCGCCAGACACCCCGTTGCAACGCATTGCAACGCCTTTATCTGTATATCCATACAGATAAAACTTGCCCCGACACGCATCCATGACCATGCTACAACCCCATGAACTCTGCTTAGGAATAGGGCGTTATGCAGCTGTACCTGTGTGAAAAACCGTCCCAGGCCAAGGACATCGCAGCCGTACTCGGGGCCACGCGCCGTGGCGACGGTTGCTGGCTGGGTGCGAACGTCACGGTCACCTGGTGCATTGGTCATCTGCTGGAAACCGCCCCGCCCGACGCCTACGACGCCCGCTACAAGCGCTGGGTGCTGGCCGACCTGCCCATCGTGCCGGCGCAATGGAAAATGACCGTCAAACCGAAGACCGCCAGTCAGTACAAGGCGGTCAAGCGCCTGCTGGGGGAAGCGAAGGAACTGGTGATTGCCACCGACGCCGACCGTGAGGGCGAGATGATCGCCCGGGAGCTGGTGGAGCATTGCCGCTATCGCGGGCCGATCCAGCGGCTATGGCTGTCGGCCCTGGACGAAGCGTCGATCCGCAAGGCCCTCGCCGCCCTCAAGCCGGGGGCCGAAACCTTCAACCTGTATCATTCGGCCCTGGGCCGTTCCCGGGCCGACTGGCTGATCGGCATGAACATGAGTCGCCTGTTCACCCTGCTGGGGCGTCAGTCCGGCTACCAGGGCGTGCTGCCGGTGGGCCGCGTGCAGACACCGACATTGCGGCTGGTGGTGGACCGCGACCGCAGCATCGCCGACTTCGTCCCGGTCGCCTACTGGGCCATCGACGTGCAACTCAGCCACGCAGGCACCGCTTTCACCGCCCAGTGGCGTGCCGACCCGGATGCTTGCGACGATCAGGAACGCTGCCTGAACCAGACCCTGGCCCGGGACGCCGCCCAAGCCATGGGCAATGCCGCCACCGCCCGGGTGATGAAGGTGCGCACCGAGCGTCTGCGCGAAGCGGCGCCGTTGCCCTTCGACCTGGGCACCCTGCAAGAGGTCTGCTCGAAGAAGCTCGGCCTCGGCGCCCAGGAAACCCTGGACATTGCCCAGTCGCTCTACGAGACCTACAAGCTCATCACCTATCCTCGCAGTGATTGCGGTTTCCTGCCCTTGAGCCAACACAGCGAAGCCCCGGCCATCCTCACCGCCCTCGCCCAGGCCGACCCGGGCCTTGCGCCCCTGCGCGAGCACCTGCAGCCACAGCGCAAATCCCGGGCCTGGAACGACGCCAAGGTCAGTGCCCACCACGGTATCATCCCCACCGCCGCCGCAAAGAACCTCGACAAACTCGCCAGCAAGCAGCGAGCCGTCTATACGCTGATTCGCGCGCGCTACCTGGCGCAGTTCCTGCCCAACCACGAATACGACCGGACCCAAGCCGATTTCGACTGTGCCGGCCAGGCGCTACGCGCGGTGGGCAAGCAGATCGTCGAACCTGGCTGGAAACGCGCCCTGCCCGAGGCGCTGGCGCCGGCGCGGGGCCGTGAGGCACCCGTGCCGCAGACCCTGCCAGCGCTGACCGAGGGGCGTGACTGCGCAGTGGACGAGGTAAAACTCAAGGACCTGTGGACCCAGCCACCCAAGCCGTTTACCGAAGGCGACCTGATCAAGGCCATGAAGAACGTCGCCAAACTGGTGGAAGATCCGTTGCTCAAGCAAAAGCTCAAGGACACCACCGGCATCGGCACCGAAGCGACCCGGGCCTCGATCATCCAGGGGCTGCTCGACCGCGGTTACCTGGTGAAAAACGGCAAGGCCTTGTCTGCCACCCCGGCGGCCTTCAGCCTGATCGACGCCGTACCCCGAGCCATCGCCGACCCCGGTACCACGGCCATCTGGGAGCAGGCGCTGGACATGGTGCAAAGCGGTGAAATGAGCCTGGAAGAATTCGTCACCCGGCAAGCCGCGTGGATGAGCAAGCACATCGCTCGCTGCCAGGGCATGAGCCTGACCATCAGCGGCCCGGCCAGCCCCGCCGGCCGTGGAGCCACACCGTGGAAGAACAAGCGCAAGCCGGCCAAGCGCAAGGCTGCCGGTACACCGCGTAAGGCGAGCAAAGCCAAGGTGACCTGACAATGACCTGGCGAGAATCCCCTCGCCACAGAGTCAGCATCTCGTAACCTTTCACCGGTTTCTCATACCCAAACCATTTTGTCCGACAATATGTAGTGAACAAAAATAATCACTACAAAACCGTTGACGCCTCCGATTTGCCCTTGCATGATGCAGACGTCTCCCCGATCGGGAGTACAGGCAACCGTTTGAGCAAGCTCGTCTGACCGCCGAGCTGTTTTTTTGGATAAGGGACTGCCCACAAGGCAGATTGAAGGTGCTGACCTGGCATGACCGTCCGGTAACAAGGACGAGAAACGCTGGCGATCAATCCTCATGATGCGCGTGGTCGACCCTCGAAAGTTGACACTGGCTGAAGATTCTTCGCTGTTTCTCTTCGTTGTAGCGCATTTGCGTAGCAGCCCTTCGATAACACTACACAACCGATGCACGACCCCGTCGAAGTTCGACGGATGAACGCTGACGGCCTGGTTTCGGTACCAGGTAGCACTTACCGAGAAGCGAAGTTTTTGCGAACCACCAGACAGATCAACCAAATGGTCAAGGGGCTTACACATGAATCTGAATAATCAACCATCTATTGATGAACTGGCTCGCATGTTCGCAGCGCACAAGGACACTCTCGACAGCCATATCCTGTGGATCAGCAAGACTGGCCAAGTGCATATGGACTGCCTGGCGCCTTTCGCCGGTGAGGAGGAGTTCGACAAGAACACCCAAGACCTGTGTGCCCGGCTGAAGATGTACCGTCGCGGCCAGGGCTATGTCGGCAAGAAGGCCGCTGCGGACAAGGACTTCATCGGTCGAGTATTGCAAACGTTGACCCAGGCTTGGCAGTCGATGCAAAACACCTCGCAAGTGCAGGTCATCGATCGCTTCTGCTGATTGCACTTGAATAAAAAGGGCCCGTTCCTCAACCAGGAACGGGCCCTTTTTCGTTGTATCTAGAACACCGACCAGCCGATCCGCTGGCTCATCAACTCCAGCGCCGCCATGCCGGCCAGGGAGTTGCCGGCGACGTTGAGTTCAGGCGACCAGACGCACACCGTGAAGCGCCCCGGCACCACGGCGACAATCCCGCCGCCCACCCCGCTCTTGCCAGGCAGGCCGACGCGATAGGCGAAATTGCCGGCCTCGTCGTACAGCCCGCTGGTAGCCATGATGGAGTTGACCTGCTGGGTCTGCCGCGCAGTGAGGATCTGTTCGCCGCTGTGCTTGCAGAACCCGTCGTTGGCCAGGAAGCAGAACGCCCGGGCCAGGTCGATGCAGCTCATCCGCAGGGCGCAGTGGCTGAAATAACTGCGCAGCACCGCTTCCACGTCGTTATGGAAGTTGCCAAAGGACTGCATCAGGTAGGCCATCGCCGCGTTGCGGGCACGGTGCTGGTATTCCGACTCGGCGACCTTGCCGTCCACCATCACTTGCGGGTTGCCCGACAGGCGCCGCACGAAATCGCGCATCGACAACGCCGGAGCGGCGAAACGCGACTGGTTGATATCGCAGATCACCAAGGCGCCGGCGTTGATGAACGGGTTGCGGGGCCGGCCGCGTTCGAACTCCAGCTGCACCAGGGAGTTGAAAGGCTGGCCGGACGGCTCATGGCCCAGGCGCTCCCAGATCGCTTCGCCGGAATGCCCGATGGCCTGCACCAGGCTGAACACCTTGGAAATACTCTGCACCGAAAACACCGTGTCGGCGTCGCCTGCGCAATACATCTCGCCGTCATTGCCATACACGGCAATGCCCAGCTGATTGGGCGCCACGGTGCCCAGGGCTGGAATGTAGTCGGCCACCTTGCCCTGACCGATCAGGGGGCGAACCGTATCGAGGATCTCGTTCAACAGTGCTTGCATATGCGCGGGGTCCAGTCATTCCCCGTTCGAAGTGCGGGGATACAGACGCTAGACGCTGATGGGCGGCGTCAGAGCACACTCAATTGACTGCAAGCGTTTTCACGGGCGCTTGCGACGAAATCCAGCAGTCTATAGTTGAAGGGATCAACCGACAGGAGGTACAGGATGCGTCAAATCATGCAAAAAGAACCCTGGTGGGCCTCGCCGCCCAGGCCCGGGCAGGATGAAAGCGAGCTGGAATGGGGCTGGCTGGTGATTTACAGCGAAGGCGAGCCGCGTTTCGAATTCGTCAAGGAACGTCCCACGGATGAACAGATCCGTCATCGCAAGGGTTGCCGCGTCACACTCGGCGAGTGAACCCGCCCCGTCACGGTTTGATGTCCGGCAACGCCACCGCTCGGTTGGCCAGGTCCGACTCGACCAGGTAGCCTTTGATTTCTTCGTCCAGGTAGTACACCGGCGCCATCACCCCACTGAGGGGATGCTTGAGTGACCTGAACCAAGCCTCGTCGAACGCGGCGCTCAGGTTTTTGCGGATCTGCGCTTCCATTTCCAGCCGTTCGCCCTCGTGGATCATGGCGCGAATACCCGCCACACCCACCGAAATCAACGCCCCCGCCGCCTTCCCGGCCACGGCCGCCGCCGCGCCGGCCGCTCCTCGTGTGGCGAACTGCGCTTCGATTTTTTCACTGGTACGCTGTGCCACCGTGGCAATCACTGCGTCCGATGGGCCCGAACCGGTGGCGGCGGCTTTGTTCACATGATCAATCAGCGCGGCATAGGCCGGCAGTGTATTGAGCGGTTCGGTATGGACCATCTCATACAACGAAGCGTTGCGCGCCGCCGGCGGGCCCAGGCTGATAGCAGGAATGCCGTGCAGGCGTCGGTTCATCAGCTCGGTCGGGATTTGATGCCGCGAGGCGATCACCTGAACCTGCTGACTGACCAGGCGCAGGTAATAATCCGTCGCACTGGCCCTGATCGCCTCAGGATCGATTTCCACCGCCACCGGCTCCAGCACCTGCTCGCGATACTGCTCTTGCAGATAAACCGCCAGACGCCTTGCCGAGGAGTCCTCCTCACCCTTGGCACTGGCGGCATACCAACTGACCTTCACTGCCAGCCACTCCTGGGTCCAGTAGCTGCTGAACCAGGGGATGAACTCAACTTCGGTCCGCTGGTACACCAGCATCCGCCAATGCTCCATCGACCCGCGGGCGTAGACTCCGGCCTGTTCGATAGCGCTTTTCGACGCCGCGATGATCTGCTGGTCGACCTGCCGCCAGGTGTCCTGGGGAATCACCACCGTAGCGACCTGTTGTCCGCGCTGCGGCATGGCACACCCCGCCAGAACGAGCAAAACGGCCAGCATCAGCGAACGCAGCACAATCGCGCCACCCCGGATTCATGTGATCCACGGGGTTGAGTATAGGTGGCGGGAAACAGGGGCTTGGCCTAAACACACAAAACCCAAGATCTCATCCAACAGGTATTTGGCGGGACAATCACCCCAACGCCGTGTCGAGAAACATCATCACCGCAAACCCCATCATCAATCCCAAGGTAGCCGGGGTTTCATGGCCGTTGCGGTGGGTTTCGGGAATCACTTCGTGGGACACCACGAAGATCATCGCCCCGGCAGCCAGGCCCAGGCTGATGGGATAAGCAACAGCCACGCCCGAGGACATGCCCAGGCCGATCACCGCCCCCAGCGGCTCCATCAGCCCCGAGCCCACCGCAATCAGCGCTGCACGCAGAGTACTGATGCCAGTGACCCGCAGCGCCATGGCGATGGCGAGACCTTCCGGGATGTCCTGAATGGCAATGGCGGTGGTCAGGGGCAGGCCGACCTTGAAATCGCCGTCGGCAAAACTGACACCAATGGCCATGCCTTCCGGCAAATTGTGCAAGGTGATGGCAAGGACGAACAGCCAGACACGATTGATGCGCTCGACCTGCGGGCCGCGCCGACCACTCAACTCGTGTTCGTGGGGAACGAAACGGTCAAGGCCGATCATCAGGGCGACGCCGAGCCCCAGGCCGACTACGACGACAAACGCGGCAAGCAACTGATTGCCACAAATGACCTGTGCAGCCTCGATCCCCGGCAAGATCAGTGAGAATGAACTGGCGGCGAGCATCATGCCCGCGGCGAAACCCAGCATGATGTCCTGGGTACGGGACGAGATGTCCCGCAACACCACCGCCATCATGGCGCCCACCGCGGTGGCGGCGAAGCCGGACGTGCCGCCCAGCACCGCATACCCCAGGTTTTGCCGGTCAGCCCCCACCAGCGCGTTGTAGCCGCTGTAGAGCAACAACGCGGTAATGACGGCCAACCCCAGCCAGAAGGTCATCCCCAGCACTAGATTGTTTTGCACAGGATCCAGCCAGGTACGCCAGGGCGATCGGATCCGGGAGGTGGGCTGGTCCATTGAATGTCCTTACTGGTTTTAGCCAGGCCATGCCTGGTCGTTGGCGTCACGACTTGAATGATCAAACTGAATGTTCAGGCGAGGAAGTCGACCCCCTGGCCGTTTTTACAGTTTGTCACCTTGCATCCCAGAACCCAAGCCGGCACCCGTGGCGGCGGGGTGCAGTGCAGTCTTTTTTTCATGTGAAAAATGATTAAAGCTCTCCAACTGGCACAACGCATGTGGACGCTACCGATAGTAGCGTCCACAAAAATCCAAAGGAGCGGAAGGAATACAGTTTATTTTTTATCCAACACGATGACGAGCGGTCATTTATATAAACCGTTCAAATCACCCGACCATTAAGTAACTTACAAGCCCATCGATCTGGCCAATCCATAACTTCTCGCCAGGCAGTTATATCCAACCAGCCTAGGCCTATGGAATTAGCACAGGGTCTGCAAAGTCACCGGACATTACGATTTACGCCCTCCCCCCTGACTGTTTCCACTGCCTTTTCGACCGGCATCGCTGGCTTGCTCACGGTCGTTGGCTACGTTGCCACCGGAGGCTTGGCCGCCTTTACGCCCCGCTTCAGAGGCGCGTTCCGGATCTTTGGCAAAATTGCCCCCCGAGGCCTGCCCGCCTTTGCGGCCGGCCTCTGCGGCACGTCCTGGGTCGTTGGCGAAATTGCCGCCCGAGGCTTGCCCACCCTTGCGTCCGGCCTCGGATGCGCGCTCCGGGTCGTTGGCGAAGTTGCCACCCGAGGCTTGGCCGCCTTTCTTCCCAGCTTGCGAGGCCTTCTCACGATCGTTAGCGAAATTGCCAGGATTGTTATTTCCTGTGTTAGCCATTTCATTCACCTCGTTAATTGATGTTAACGAACCTGCTGGTTCGTAGTATTCGGAAAACTCGAGGCCGCTAAGGTTTTAGAGAATGCGCGCATGCGACGACGAACGGTCGATGCTTTCATGCTCACCTTATTTATGGGGTCGACGCCCTGGCCTATTGCAATAGGCTATTGATCAAACCACAACCCTTAGATGATTTAGATCCGGTATATTTCAGCCATATGAACCCTGTCGGGATCTCACCTCAACTGGACCTCAAGATTCGCCGTCGCAACACCGTGCTTAGCCACATACACCTCGGCGGTCCAGCCCTTGGTCAAGTTACGATAGGACTGGGTGCCCAAGGCCGTGCCGCTGTCCCACGCCATGACGTCGCCAATGTCGATGTCATTGACCGAACTTAGTTTGAGCACGGTGTGGTCGTCCTCTTGCTCGACGTACACACCCACCATTGCACGCTGTCGATTGATGACCCGTACTTTACCGGTGGTCTGTTTCATACGCCTCCTTCTCTCGGCAGGTTCAGGAGCGGCCGCGATCGCCGCACATAGAAGTGGATATCGCGGGCCCGGGGAAGTTTGAAGAACCACCGCATAGAGCGACGAAAGGCGTATCGCCGTTTCCCTGCTCAACCGCAGTGCTAATCTCAACAGTTCCAGGCCAGCGGAGACTCCCACATGCCCGACGATCTTCACCGTGAACCGCTCGATCAGTTGCTGGAACACATGGCCGGGCGCCATTTCCTGGTCCTCACCGGCGCCGGCATCAGCACCCCATCGGGCATTCCCGATTACCGCGACAGCGACGGTGTACGCCGGGGTCGACAGCCCATGATGTACCAGGAGTTTCTCGCCAAACCCGAGGCGCGGCGACGCTATTGGGCGCGAGCGATGCTGGGCTGGCCACGGGTGCGCCAGGCGCGACCGAATGCAGCCCACGAGGCCTTGGCGACGCTGCAGGCCGAACAACGCATCAGCGGCCTGATCACCCAGAACGTTGACACCCTGCACGACCAGGCCGGCAGCCAGGAGGTGATCGAACTCCATGGCAGCCTGCATCGCGTGCTGTGCCTGGATTGCGAGCAGCGCAGCGAACGGCAGCAGATCCAATTGTTGATGGAAGCACAAAACCCTTACCTGGCCGACGTCGATGCGGTGCAGGCGCCCGACGGCGACACCCTGCTGGCCCCGGCGTTCGAAGCGCGCTTCCAGATACCTCACTGCCCCCATTGCGGCGGTGAACGCTTGAAACCCGACGTGGTTTTTTTCGGCGAAAACGTCGCCGCCGTTACCGCCGCTCGCGCCACCCAGGCCGTCGAGGATGCGGACGGCCTGCTGGTGGTGGGCTCGTCGCTGATGGCCTGGTCGGCGTTTCGCCTGTGCCGGGCGATCAAGGATCAGGGCAAACCGCTGCTGGCGATCAACCGGGGCAAGACCCGGGCTGATGAGTTGCTGGATTTGAAGCTGGAAGAGCCATGCGAGGCGTTGCTGCCTTTACTGACACATCGCCAGTTCTAACGAACAACTCAGCCCCCTGTGGGAGCGGGCTTGCTCGCGAAAGCGGAGTATCAGTCGACATCAATGCTGAATGTTCCACCGTCTTCGCGAGCAAGCCTGCTCCCACAAAAGCTCGGTACTCAGCGTACGGCCAACTGCGCACCAAGATCCTGCTCCTTGAGCGTATCGAACAACGCCTGCGCCGCCGCCGACAGTTCATGCCCCGGCTTGGTCAGCACACCGATGGCCCGCTCGATCACCGGATCGCTCAAGGTAATGCAACGGGCGCCCAACTCATGCATCTGCCCGACACACAGGGCCGGTACTGCACTCACCCCCAACCCGCTGGCGACCATTCGCCCGACGGTCGCCAGTTGATGGCTCTCGAACTCCACCGGCAGTTTCATGCCCCGGGCCTGCAAATGTTCCTCGAGCATCACCCGCACGGTGGAGGGCCGCTGCAAAGTGATAAACGGCTGTTCCAGCAAGGCCTGCCACTTGATTTCGCTCAGCTGGGCCAGCGGCGAATCGAGGGGCACCACGGCAACAAAGCGATCCAGGTACAAAGGGGTAAAGGCCAGGGATGAGCTCTGCTGCGGTTCAAACGCTACCCCCAGTTCGACATGGCGATCACGCACCATCTCCAGCACCTGCTCGTTGATTACATCGTTGACCGTGACGTTGACATTCGGATAACGGGCGCGGAAGGTCTTGAGGATCGGTGGCAGCAAGTTACCGGCAAATGACGGCATCGCCGCCAACGTCACCCGACCGCGCTGCAAGGTGAAGCGTTGGCGCATTTCATCCTCGGCGTTGTCCCAATCGGCAACCAGCCGTCGAGCCAGTGGCAGCAAGGATTCGCCTTCAGGCGTCAGCGCGACGTTACGGGTATTGCGGCTGAACAACCGACCGCCGAGGCCCTCTTCCAGAGCCTTTATGGTCAGGCTCAAGGCCGACTGGGACAGGTGCAGTCGCTCGCAGGCCACGGCGAAGCTCAGGCTCTGGGCCACGGCGAGAAAGGCACGGATTTGCTTGAGGGTCATGGGCGCGGTGTTCCGGGTGGCAATTATTGAGTTTTATCAATCAATTCAACCTAAAAATCAACTTAACAAATATATGAGTTGGCGCAACACTGCATTCATTGCGAGCCCATCAAGAATAAAAGAGGTGTCTATGGCAGGTTTCGACAAACGCGTGAGTTCTTATGAAGAAGCGCTGGAAGGCTTGAAGGACGGCATGACCGTCATCGCCGGTGGTTTCGGCCTCTGCGGCATTCCGGAAAACCTGATCGCCGAGATCAAGCGCAAGGGTATTCGCGATCTCACCGTGGTCTCCAACAACTGCGGAGTCGACGGTTTCGGCCTCGGCGTGCTGTTGGAAGATCGGCAGATTCGCAAAGTGGTGGCCTCCTACGTGGGCGAAAACGCCCTCTTCGAAAAGCAGCTACTGAGCGGCGAAATCGAAGTCGTACTCACCCCCCAAGGCACCCTCGCCGAAAAAATGCGCGCCGGTGGCGCAGGCATCCCGGCGTTCTTCACCGCTACCGGCGTCGGCACCCCCGTGGCCGAAGGCAAGGAAGTGCGTGAGTTCCATGGCCGCCAGTACCTGATGGAAGAATCCATCACCGGCGATTTCGCCATTGTCAAAGGCTGGAAAGCCGACCATTTCGGCAACGTGGTCTATCGCCATACCGCCCAGAACTTCAACCCGCTGGCTGCCACGGCCGGCAAGATCACCGTGGTGGAAGTCGAAGAAATCGTCGAACCCGGCGAGCTGGACCCGACGCAGATCCATACCCCTGGCATCTACGTCGACCGGGTCATTTGCGGCACGTTCGAAAAGCGCATCGAACAGCGCACCGTGCGTAAGTGATCCCCTGCCCCCGGCCCGAATGAAGGAATAACAACATGGCACTTTCCCGCGAACAAATGGCTCAACGCGTCGCCCGCGAAATGCAGGACGGCTACTACGTGAACCTGGGTATCGGCATTCCGACCCTGGTCGCCAACTACATCCCCGAAGGCATGGAAGTCATGCTGCAGTCGGAAAACGGCCTGCTTGGCATGGGCGCGTTTCCCACCGAAGCCGAGGTCGATGCCGACATGATCAACGCCGGCAAGCAGACCGTCACCGCGCGCATCGGTGCCTCGATCTTCTCTTCGGCCGAATCGTTTGCCATGATCCGTGGCGGCCATATCGACCTGACCGTGCTTGGCGCGTTCGAAGTGGATGTGGAAGGCAACATTGCCTCGTGGATGATCCCCGGCAAGCTCGTCAAAGGCATGGGCGGCGCGATGGACCTGGTGGCCGGCGCCGAGAACATCATCGTTACCATGACCCATGCGTCCAAGGACGGTGAGTCGAAACTGCTGCCACGTTGCAGCCTGCCGCTGACCGGCGCCGGCTGCATCAAGCGTGTACTGACCGACCTGGCCTACCTGGAAATCCAGGACGGCGCCTTCATCCTGAAAGAACGTGCCCCGGGCGTCAGCGTCGAGGAAATCGTCGCCAAGACCGCCGGCAAACTTATCGTGCCGGACCATGTGCCTGAAATGCAGTTCGCTGCCCAGTGAGGAGAGATTCGATGCAAGAAGTCGTGATTGTCGCCGCCACCCGCACTGCCATTGGCAGCTTCCAGGGTTCGCTGGCTTCCATTCCCGCACCGGAACTCGGTGCGGCGGTGATTCGCCGCCTGCTGGAACAGACCGGCCTGTCCGGCGAGCAGGTCGATGAAGTGATCCTCGGCCAGGTGCTGACCGCAGGCTCCGGGCAAAACCCGGCCCGCCAGGCGTCGATCCTCGCCGGTCTGCCCCATGCAGTGCCTGCGCTGACCCTGAACAAGGTCTGCGGCTCGGGGCTCAAAGCGTTGCACCTGGGCGCCCAGGCGATCCGCTGTGGCGATGCCGAGGTCATCATCGCCGGCGGCATGGAGAACATGAGCCTGGCCCCATACGTGTTGCCGGCCGCTCGCACCGGCCTGCGCATGGGCCACGCGAAGATGATCGACAGCATGATTACCGACGGCCTGTGGGATGCCTTCAACGATTACCACATGGGCATCACCGCCGAGAATCTGGTGGACAAGTACGGCATCAGCCGCGAGGAGCAGGACGCCTTTGCCGCCGCGTCCCAGCAGAAAGCCGTCGCCGCTGTTGAAGGCGGTCGGTTTGCCGATGAGATCACGCCGATCCTGATTCCGCAGCGCAAAGGTGATCCCGTGGCGTTCGCCACCGACGAACAACCACGGGCCGGCACCACCGCAGAATCCCTGGGCAAGCTCAAGCCCGCCTTCAAGAAGGACGGCAGCGTCACCGCCGGCAATGCTTCGTCGCTCAATGACGGCGCCGCTGCGGTCGTGCTGATGAGCGCCGAAAAAGCCAAGGCGCTGGGCTTGCCGGTGCTGGCGAAAATCAGTGCCTACGCCAACGCTGGCGTCGACCCGGCGATCATGGGCATCGGCCCGGTCTCGGCCACCCGCCGCTGCCTGGACAAGGCCGGTTGGTCGCTGGAGCAACTGGATCTGATCGAAGCCAACGAAGCCTTCGCCGCCCAGTCGTTGGCCGTGGCCAAGGAGCTGAAATGGGACATGGACAAGGTCAACGTCAATGGCGGCGCCATCGCCCTGGGTCACCCCATCGGGGCTTCAGGTTGCCGGGTACTGGTGTCGCTGCTGCATGAAATGATCAAGCGCGATGCCAAGAAAGGCCTCGCAACGCTGTGCATCGGCGGCGGCCAAGGCGTGGCCTTGGCGCTGGAACGGGCGTAACCGGCAAAGGGTTCAACAGCGGTTGTGCGGACCCACGAACATCCGCGCAGCCACTGGCACCACCACCGGCGCAACCTCGGTTGCGCCGGTTTTTTTTGCCTGCTGGTTTTGAGTCTGGCCCGCCGGCCGTCATCGCGAGCAAGCTGGGCTCCCACAAGGGTTCTTGGGGGCTCACAGATGCGACGTCCACCACAGTTCCAGTGTGGGAGCGGGCTTGCTCGCGAAGGCGGTGGGTCAGGCGACGATGAGCCCTCAGGCTCCCGCGCCAAACCGGTCGCGGCTGTTGGTCAGGTGCAGCCACATGGCGGCGCGGGCGGCGTCGGGGTCCTGGCGTTTGATGGCGTTGAAGATTGCCTCGTGCTCGAGGCTGGCCAATTGCGCCAGTTTCCCGAGATCAGCCTGGCCGCGTTCGGCCACGTTCACTCGGGTCCTGGGGATCATCGCACTGCCCAGGTGTTGCATGATCTCGACAAAGCAGGTGTTGTCCGTGGCTTCGGCGATGAGCAAATGGAAACGCCGGTCGGCTTCGACGCAGCTGTCGTTGTTGCTGGACAACCGTTGATAATCATCCAGCGCCTGACGCATCTGCTGCAGTTGGTGTTCACTGCGGCGCTGGGCCGCCAACGCAGCCGCCTGGGTTTCCAGGCCCAGGCGCAGTTCCAGAATGGCGCGCACCCCCGCCGCGGTATCGACATTGAGCCGCAGGCCCGGCTCGCCGGTCTGCTCCAGCACAAAGGTGCCAATGCCGTGACGGGTTTCCACCAGTCCCGACGCCTGCAACTTGGAAATCGCCTCGCGCACCACCGTGCGACTGACACCATGCTCGCGCACGATAGCGCCTTCCGATGGCAGCTTTTCCCCGGGCTTCAACTGCCCCAGCAAGATGCTCTGGCTCAGCTTCGCCACCAAGTCATGGGCCAGGTTATGGGTACGCTTGCGCAGAGGCGCTTCGGTGTCTTGCATCGCCAGGGTTCCTCGAAAACAGGCTGATCGATCCTACCATCAGCAGGCATGAGAGTGAGCATTACCGAACAGCCAACTTATATGACAACACACCAGCTTTAACAAATTACTTCAAATACCCCGCACTACGAAAGGCTCGCATCCCGTCGCACCAGCGCCCCTCAATATCGTCACAACACCTCATGAATACGGTACAAAAAGACCCATCCGCCCATCCAGACACGTTCAAAAATGTCTTGTCACTCAAAAAAATCAAGTTGTATGATGTCCATCAACATCGACACCTGCACGATGCCCGCATAAAAATAACGAGTGGGAGAAAAACCAGTGAACACATCCAGCCTCAAGGCGAATGCCGGCGCGGATCCGGTGCTGCTGTCGGCCATTTCCAAGGTCAAGCGCCACATCCTGCCGCTGTTCGTCATCATGTTTATCGTCAACTACATCGACCGCGTGAACATCGGCTTCGTGCGTGCCCACATGGAGCACGACCTGGGCATCGGCGCGGCCGCCTACGGCTTCGGTGCCGGCCTGTTCTTCATCGGCTATGCGCTGTTCGAAGTCCCGTCCAACATCCTGCTGCAGAAAATCGGCGCACGTATCTGGCTCACCCGCATCATGCTCACTTGGGGCCTGGTGGCCGCCTGCATGGCGTTCATCCAGAACGAAACCCACTTCTACATCCTGCGCTTTCTGCTGGGCGTGGCCGAAGCCGGTTTCTTCCCTGGGGTGATTTACTACTTCACCCGCTGGCTGCCAGGGGTTGAACGCGGCAAAGCCATCGCCATCTTCCTCAGCGGCTCGGCCATCGCGTCGTTGATCTCCGGCCCGCTGTCGGGGTTGCTCCTGCAAATCAACGGCCTGGGCATGCATGGCTGGCAGTGGATGTACTTCATCGAAGGGATGTTCTCCGTCTGCCTATGCGTCTTCGTCTGGTTCTGGCTGGACTCCAAGCCCCACGATGCCAAATGGCTGAATCGCGACGAACAGGACGCGCTGGTCAAGGCCATCGACGATGAACAGGCAGCCCGCGAAGCCGCCACGCCGGTCAAATTGTCCATCGGCCAATTGCTCAAGGATCGCCAGATCATCCTGTTTTGCCTAATCTACTTTTTCATCCAATTGACGATCTATGCCGCCACGTTCTGGCTGCCAAGCATCATCAAGAAGATGGGCGACCTCAGCGACATTCAGGTCGGGCTGTTCAACTCCATCCCCTGGCTGCTGTCGATTGTCGGCATGTACGCCTTCGCCTCTCTGTCGGCCAAGTGGAAGTTCCAACAGGCCTGGGTGGCCGCTGCCCTGCTGATCGCGGCGGCCGGGATGTTCATGTCCACCACCGGCGGGCCGATCTTCGCCTTCGTCGCCATCTGCTTCGCGGCCCTGGGCTTCAAGTCGGCGTCGTCGCTGTTCTGGCCGATTCCCCAGGCCTACCTGGACGCGCGAATTGCCGCAGGGGTGATTGCGTTGATCAACTCCGTGGGCAACCTTGGCGGCTTCGTTGCCCCGACCACGTTCGGCCTGCTGGAGGAGCACACCGGCTCGATCCAGGGCGGCCTCTACGGCCTGGCAGCCACTTCGATCATTGCCGCGATCATCGTGTTTGCCGCACGCAATACGCCCAAGCCCAAGCCGGCAACGACGCCGACCAGTCCCGCCGCCAGCCACGTCTGATCCATTCGATTTGTTCAAGGATAAGTACACATGACTACACCAGAAACCAGCAAAGCCCCGATCATCACCAGCATGCAGGTCGTGCCCGTGGCCGGCCATGACGGCATGCTGCTGAACCTCAGCGGCGCCCACGGCCCGTTCTTCACCCGCAACATCGTCATCCTCAAGGACAACGCCGGCCACACCGGAGTGGGCGAAGTGCCCGGTGGCGAGCGCATTCGCCAGACCCTCGAAGACGCCCGCTCGCTGGTGGTCGGCAGCCCCATCGGCACCTACCAGAAGATCCTCAACACGGTGCGCCAGGCGTTCGCCGACCGCGATGCCGGTGGCCGGGGCCTGCAGACCTTCGACCTGCGCATCACCATCCACGCGGTAACCGGCCTGGAAGCGGCGTTGTTGGACCTGCTCGGCCAACACCTGGACGTGCCGGTCGCAGCCCTGCTCGGCGAAGGCCAGCAGCGCGATGAAGTGAAGATGCTCGGTTATCTGTTTTATGTCGGCGATCGCCAGCAGACCGACCTGGCCTACCGCAGCGAACCGGACGCCGACAACGACTGGTTCCGCATCCGCCACGAAAAAGCCCTGGACGCCGACGCCGTGGTGCGCCTGGCCGAAGCCGCTCACGCGCGTTATGGCTTTGAGGATTTCAAGCTCAAGGGCGGCGTGCTCGAGGGTGACGCAGAAATCGAAGCGGTTAGCGCACTGGCCGAACGTTTCCCCCAGGCACGCATCACCCTGGACCCGAACGGTGCCTGGTCACTCAAGGAAGCGATCCGTCTGTGCCGCGACCAGCACAAAGTGCTGGCCTATGCCGAGGACCCTTGCGGGGCCGAGAACGGCTACTCCGGGCGTGAGGTCATGGCCGAGTTTCGCCGGGCTACAGGCCTCAAGACCGCGACCAACATGATCGCCACCGACTGGCGCGAGATGGGCCACGCGATCACTTTGCAGTCAGTGGACATTCCTCTGGCCGATCCGCATTTCTGGACCATGCAGGGTTCGGTGCGGGTGGCGCAGATGTGCAATGAATGGGGCCTGACCTGGGGTTCGCATTCCAACAACCACTTCGATATCTCCCTGGCGATGTTCACGCATGTGGCCGCTGCAGCGCCGGGCGACATCACCGCCATCGACACTCACTGGATCTGGCAGGACGGCCAACGGCTGACCAAGGCGCCGCTACAGATCCAGGGCGGCTGCGTGCAGGTGCCGAAAAAACCGGGGCTGGGGATTGAGCTGGATACCGATCAGTTGGCCAAGGCCCATGAGCTGTACAAAGGCATGGGGCTAGGAGCAAGGGACGATGCGGTGGCGATGCAGTACCTGATTCCGGGCTGGACGTTCAACAACAAGCGGCCGTGCCTGGTGCGCTGAAACGACTCCCCCCTGTGGGAGCGAGCTTGCTCGCGATGGCGATGAATCAGCCACATTAATGGTGACTGACACGCCGCTTTCGCGAGCAAGCCCGCTCCCACATTGACTCAGGCGCTCTTGAGCTTGAAGTCACCCATGACGCCGTGTGGGACTGCGTGACTAGCCCTCCGGCCGCAGGATCAACACCGCCAACGGCGGCAGGTTGAGTTCCAGCGACAGGTTTTGCCCATGGCTGGGCACTTCTTCGGTGGAGGCACCGCCGCCGTTGCCGTAGTTGGAACCGGCATAGGTGTCGGCATCGCTGTTGAGCAATTCCACCCAACGCCCGGCGAACGGCACGCCAACCCGATAGGCCTCGCGCGGCACCGGTGTGAAGTTGGCCACCACCAACGCCGGCCGACCATCCTTGCTCCAACGCAGCCAGGCGTAGACGCTGTTGACCGCATCGTCACCAATCAACCATTGGAAACCCTGAGGCGCGTCATCCTGGTCATGCAACGCCGGTTCTTCGCGATACAGTCGGTTCAGATCGCTGACCAGTTTCTGCACCCCGCGGTGCTCAGGGTATTGCAGCAGGTACCAATCCAACTGTTGATCGTGGTTCCACTCGCGCCATTGGCCGAACTCGCAGCCCATGAACAGCAGCTTCTTGCCCGGATGGCCCCACATGAAACTGAGGTAGGCCCGCAGGTTGGCGAACTTCTGCCAACGATCACCGGGCATTTTGTCGATCAACGAACGTTTGCCGTGGACCACTTCGTCATGGGAAATCGGCAGCACGAACCGCTCGGACCACGCGTACATCAGGCCAAAACTCAGTTCGTTATGGTGATGGGCGCGGTACACCGGGTCCTGCTGGATGTAGTGCAGCGAATCGTGCATCCAGCCCATGTTCCATTTATAGGAAAAACCCAGGCCGCCCTGTTGCGTGCTCTGGCTGACGCCCGGCCAGGCGGTGGACTCTTCGGCGATGACCAACGCGCCAGGGGCTTCCAATGCCACCACGTCGTTGAGGTGCCGCAGGAAATCAATGGCTTCCAGGTTCTCGCGCCCGCCGTGACGGTTAGGCACCCACTCGCCCGCCTTGCGCGAATAGTCGCGGTACAGCATCGAGGCTACGGCATCCACACGCAGGCCATCGATGTGGAAATGCTTGAGCCAGTGCAGCGCCGAGGCCAGCATGAAACCGTGGACTTCGGTGCGCCCCAGGTTGTAGATCAGGGTGTCCCAATCCTGGTGGAAGCCTTCCAGCGGGTTGCCGTATTCGTACAACGCGGTGCCGTCGAATTGGGCCAGACCATGGGTGTCAGTGGGAAAATGCGCCGGCACCCAGTCAAGGATCACACCGATGTTGGCCTGGTGGCAGGCATTGACGAACGCAGCGAAATCGTCCGGCGAGCCGAAGCGCGCCGTCGGGGCGAACTGCGACAGCGGTTGATAGCCCCAGGAGCCGCCGAACGGGTGCTCCATGATCGGCATCAGCTCGATGTGGGTAAAACCCAGGTCCTTGACGTAAGGCACCAGCCGTTCGGCCATTTCATGCCAGTTGTATTGCCGGGCCACCTCCCCCGCCTCGTCGATTTCGCACTGCCAGGAACCGGCGTGCAACTCGTAGATCGACAACGGGGCAGCGGGCAGATGCCGCTCAGCGCGTTGCTGCATCCATTCGTGGTCCTGCCATTCGATCTTCAACGGCGCGGCGACTTTCGACGCGGTGTCTGGCGGCATTTGGGTAGCCAGCGCCACGGGGTCGGCCTTGAGCGGCAGGATGCCGTGGGCGCCAAGGATTTCATATTTGTAGCCTTCACCCGCGCCAAGCCGTGGGATGAACAGCTCCCACACACCGGACGGATAGCGGATGCGCATCGGATGCCGACGCCCGTCCCAGACGTTGAAGTCCCCCACCACCGAGACGCGCCGCGCATTCGGCGCCCACACGGCGAACCGCACGCCGTCGATGCCATCGACGGTGGTCAGTTGCGCACCGAGGCAGGAACTGAGGTCGCGGTGATTACCCTCGGCAAACAGGTAAAGATCCATCTCTCCCAGCAGCGGCCCGAAGCTGTACGGGTCCTCTGCCACTTGCTCGCCGCCGGCCCAACGGGTGCGCAGCAGGTAGGCCTGGGCGCGGTCGAAATGGCCGACAAACAGGCCCGGGGTTTCGCTCTGTTGCAGCTCACCGAGCTCCTCACCGCCGTCACGGGCGAGCACCTGCACGCTCAACGCACCGGGCAAGTACGCCCGAATGAACTGTCCGCTCGCGCCATCGCCGTGAGGGCCCAGGATCGAAAATGGGTCTTGATGCTCGGCGCGCACCAGCGCGTCGATGTCATGGGGTGCAGGCAGCAATGACTCTTTGGCCTGCCCTTGGGATTCTTTGTTCGAGACACTCATGATTCTCTCCACTAAATCGGTCCGGCTTAATCGGAAAAGGGTTTCAGCCCACTCAATAACCCGTACAGACCGTGCAATGGCACGGGCAGCCAGGCGGGGCGATTCTCGGCTTCATAGGCCACTTCATAGGCCGCCTTCTCCAGGCCGAACAACGCCAGCGCGGCGTCTTCGCCTTCAGCATCCTTCCATTCATGAGCAAGACTAGCTGCCGCCAGTCGATATGCCTGAACAAATGCCTCGCGGGCCTCTTTTAAATAACGATCAGCCACCCGCTGCCGCGCCGCATCGGCATCGGCGGTGCTGTCGACAGTGTTCAAATGGATCGCCATGGCGGCCGCGTAATCGAAGGAACGCAGCACACCACTGACGTCCTTGTACGGGCTGTGCTTGCCCCGACGTTCGTGCAACGGTCGTGCCGGCTCGCCCTCGAAGTCGATCAGGTAGGCGTCGCCCTTGATCACCAGCACCTGCCCCAGGTGCAGGTCGCCGTGCACGCGAATGCGCAAGCCACCGGCGGCCTTGCTGGCCAGTTCCTGAATGTGGCCCAGGACGGTTTTCTTGTGCTCGAGCAAACGCGCGACCATGGCTTGATCCGTCGAGTTCAACTGACTCTGATTCTGCTTGAGCAGGCGCAGAGCGTTTTCCACTTGAGCGGCCACATCCTTGCCGATGGCCTGGGCTTCCTTGGCATTGGTAGCCTGCGGCGCGAAGTCTGGGTCGTCGGTGGACTTGGCCAGCACCTGGTGCATTTCCCCCAGGCGTTGGCCGAGCATACCGGCGAAATCCTTCAGCTCGCCCAACGCGTTGTAATGCTGCTCCTGCTCGGACACGGCATCGGCCAATTCATCGCGCAATGCGCGTTCAAGGTTGTTCTGGGTCCATTCCCAAGCATCGCCCTGGTTGCTCAGGTAGCCCTGGGCAATCATCAGCAGCGCGTCCTCGCCCTCGGCGTCGCGGCGGATCACCGAACCCAACAGCGGCGAGATATTGCTGAAGCCTGCGGCCGTCAGATAGGCGCTCATCTCCAGTTCCGGATGCACGCCCGAAGCGACTTTGCGGATCAGTTTGAGCACCAGGCTGCCGCCGACCACCACCGAACTGTTGGACTGCTCGGCGGACAGGTAACGCACCTCAGGCTCAGCCCCCAGGTTCAACGCGGTCAGGCCTTCGGTGGGCTCAAAACGCAATTCACCTTCGGTGCATGGCAGCACCGTGGCGCTCTGCATGCCTTGCAGCACGGCCCGCACGAAGCTCTCCAGGCTGAACGCATCGGTGATCAGGCCGACTTGGCGAACCCGACGAACACGCGACAGCGCCAATTGCTGTGGCAACGCCGCCCCGACCTGGTCTTCAGGCAGCAGGCCGAACGGCAGTTGATAACGCAGAGTCTGGCCGGCACTGGTGACGTCGATTTCGCTGAGCAGCACCGGGTGCTGCGGATCACCGAAGCGCACGCCGTAGACGATATTGACCTTCTCGATCTTGCTGTCCTTGCCGGCGAACCAACGACGGTTCTGCAGCCAGCTCGGCAGGATGGTTTGCTCCAACGTGGTGCGCGACGGCGCTTCGAGCAACTCTTCCAGACGTTTTTTCAACACCAGCGTGGTGAAATCCGGCAGGCTCTGGGCCGGTTCCACGTGCCAGCTCGGCATCTGGTTTTCCGCCGCCAGGGCGAACCAATAGAAACCGTACGGCGGTAGGGTCAGCAGGAAATTCAGCTGGCCAATGGGCGGAAAGGCATTGCCCCCCAGCATCTCCACCGGGACCATGCCGGCGTAGGCCGACAGATCCAGCTCGGCAGCCTGGGCGCTGCGGGACACGTTGGCCACGCAGAGGATGATTTCGTGCTTGCCTTCCGGGCTGGTGTATTCCCGGGTGTAGGCCAGGATCCGACGGTTGCTCGGCGACAGCATTTTCAGCGTGCCCCGGCCGAAGGCTTGCGACTGCTTGCGCACCGCCAGCATCCGACGAGTCCAGTTGAGCAGCGAATGCGGATCGCCGGCCTGGGTCTCGACGTTGACCGACTGGTAGCCGTATTGCGGGTCCATGATCGGCGGCAGCACCAGGCTGGCCGGGTCGGCCCGCGAGAAGCCGCCGTTGCGGTCGATGGACCACTGCATCGGCGTGCGCACGCCATCGCGGTCGCCCAGGTAAATGTTGTCGCCCATGCCGATTTCATCGCCGTAATACAGAGTCGGCGTGCCAGGCATCGACAGCAGCAGGCTGTTGAGCAATTCAATGCGACGACGATCGCGCTCCATCAGCGGCGCCAGGCGCCGGCGAATCCCCAGGTTGATCCGCGCCCGACGGTCGGCCGCGTAATAATTCCACAGGTAATCGCGCTCCTTGTCAGTGACCATCTCCAGGGTCAGTTCATCGTGGTTGCGCAGGAAAATCGCCCACTGGCAATTGGCCGGAATCTCCGGGGTCTGGCGCAGGATGTCGGTGATCGGGAAGCGGTCTTCCTGGGCCAGCGCCATGTACATGCGCGGCATCAGCGGGAAGTGGAACGCCATGTGGCATTCGTCACCGTTCATACCCTGGGCATCGACATCACCGAAATACAGCTGGGTGTCTTCCGGCCACTGGTTGGCTTCGGCCAGCAACATGCGGTCGGGGTAATTGGCGTCGATCTCGGCACGAATCTGCTTGAGGACGTCGTGGGTCTCGGGCAGGTTTTCGTTGTTGGTGCCGTCGCGCTCGATCAGGTACGGGATGGCGTCCAGGCGCAAGCCGTCGATGCCCATGTCCAGCCAGTAGCGCATCACCGACAGCACGGCCTTGATGACCTGCGGGTTATCGAAATTGAGGTCGGGCTGGTGGGAGTAGAAACGGTGCCAGAAGTACTGGCCGGCTACCGGGTCCCACGTCCAGTTGGACTTCTCGGTGTCGAGGAAAATGATCCGTGTGCCATCGTATTTGTGGTCGTCGTCGGACCAGACGTAGAAGTCCCGCGCCGCCGAACCCGGCTTGGCCTTGCGCGCGCGCTGAAACCACGCATGCTGGTCCGAGGTGTGGTTGATGACCAGTTCGGTGATGACCCGCAGGTTGCGTTTGTGGGCTTCAGCGATGAAGCGCCGCGCATCGGCCATGGTGCCGTAGTCGGGGCTGACGCCACGGTACTCGGCAATGTCGTAGCCGTCATCGCGACGCGGCGAAGGGTAGAACGGCAGCAGCCAGATGGTGTTGACGCCCAGATCGGCGATGTAGTCGAGCTTCTCGATCAGGCCGGGAAAGTCCCCGATCCCGTCGTTATTGGAGTCAAAATAGGATTTTACGTGGACCTGATAAATCACCGCGTCCTTGTACCAGAGCGGGTCTTTGATAAAGGTGGCAGACCGGGGTTTCTTCGCCATTTGCAACTCCTGATGAATTCAATAAAGCCGCGGGAACAGGCTTGTTAAGTCTTTTTGTGGCGGAGGGATTTAGCGAAACGTCGCGCCGCCCCGCTTTGTGGGAGCAAAGCTTGCTCGCGATGCAGGCGCCTGGATTCTCCAAGAGACCGCGTCATCTTCATCGCGGGCAAGCCTTGCTCCCACAGCGTCAAGCCAGGCTGATCCGCCAGATCCCAAACGGCTGGGTCGCCGGGTCAATCCGCATGAACTGGTACTTGCCATACCAGGTCCAGCGATGGCCGCTCATCAAATCCTCGCCTTGGGTCGCGGCATCGTCCGGCAAGCCCATCTCCCACAGCGGCAGTTCGAAATTGGCTTCCTGCGGGTTATGCGGATCGAGGTTCACCGCCACCAGGATGAAATTGCTGCCGTCAGGCGTGCGCTTGCCGAAATAGAGAATGTTGTCGTTCCAGGCGTTGTAGACCTTCAGGCCCAAGTGCGTATGCAACGCCGGGTTCTGCCGGCGGATGCGGTTGAGCTGGGCAATTTCGGCAACAATGTTGCCCGGCGCCGTAAAGTCTCGAGGGCGGATTTCGTACTTCTCCGAGTCGAGGTATTCCTCCTTGCCGGGCACCGGTGCCGATTCGCACAACTCGAAACCTGAATACATGCCCCACAAGCCCGAGCCCATGGTTGCCAGCGCTGCGCGGATCAAAAAGCCCGCCCGCCCCGATTCATGGAGAAACGCCGGGTTGATGTCTGGTGTGTTGACGAAAAAATTGGGCCGGTAGCATTCGCGCCAAGGCGACTCGTTGAGCTCGGTGAAATAGGTCGCCAGCTCGGCCTTGGTGTTGCGCCAGGTGAAATAGGTGTAGCTCTGGGAATAGCCGACCTTGCCCAAGCGGGCCATCATGGCCGGGGTGGTGAAGGCTTCGGCGAGGAACATCACTTCCGGGTGTTGAGCCCGCACATCGGCGATCAGCCACTGCCAGAACGGCAACGGCTTGGTGTGGGGATTGTCGACGCGGAATATCTTCACGCCTTCTTTGACCCAGCCCACCACAATGTCCCGTAGCTCCAGCCACAGACTGGGAATCGCATCCGCCGCGTAGAAATCAACGTTGACGATGTCCTGGTATTTCTTCGGCGGGTTTTCCGCGTATTTGATCGTGCCGTCCGGCCGCCAGCTGAACCAGCCCGGATGCTGCTTGAGCCACGGGTGATCCTGGGAGCACTGGATGGCGAAGTCGAGAGCGATCTCCAGGCCATGGTCGGCGGCTGCCGCCACCAGGCGGCGGAAGTCGTCACGGGAGCCCAATTGCGGGTGAATCGCTTCGTGCCCGCCCTCCTCGCTGCCGATGGCGTAGGGGCTGCCCGGATCGTCGGGCCCGGCCGTAAGGGAATTGTTCGGGCCTTTGCGGAAGCTGCGGCCGATGGGGTGGATCGGCGGGAAATACAACACGTCAAAACCCATGTCCTGGATCACCGCCAGGCGCGAATGCACGTCGTTGAACGTGCCATGGCGGGCGGGATCATCAGTGATCGAGCGTGGGAACAGCTCATACCAACTGGCAAACTCGGCCAGTTTGCGCTCCACGTCCAACGGGTACTGAGGGCTGATGCTCAAGTAAGGTCGGTGGTCGGCCTGGGACATCAGGTCGGCACTGCGAGGCGCCAGGAACAACGCAACCTGTTCGGCCGGCAACAGGCCGGAGAGTTCATGGTGCAACGCGGCCAACTGTTCGCTCAGCTCACCGTCGCTACGCTCGGAGGCCATCTGCACTTGGTTGCGCCCCTCCTGCAGCTCCAGGCTGATAGGCACCCCGGCGCCGAATTTCTTCTCCAGCTCGTAGCGGAAGCTGGCGAACTGATCGATCCAGGCTTCGATGCAGAACACATAGCGACCTTGCTCCGGCACGTTGAACTGGCCACCCCAGCCGTTATTGCCCAGATCGGTCATCGCTTCGCGGTTCCACGCCTCGTCTTCAAGCGCGCGCCAGCGGATGTGCACGGCCAACTTATCGTGGCCATCGGCGAAAACTTTACTGGTCACCGTCACGTCTTGCCCGGCCACGGCCTTGGCGGCGAATAGCCCGCCGTCGATCACCGGCATGGTGTTTTCAATTGCAATACGCGGCAACAACAAGGCCTGGGACAACGGCAAGTGCAGGGTAGAGGCCAAGTCAGTCGGGTATTCAGCAGTCATCGAGCATCACTCCTTTTTACGCCCCATGGACGCGCTTGTGACGGTAAAGGCCCAACGGGTCCCTGAAAAAACTCACTTAAACTCCGAACCGAATCAGCGGTTAAAAGTTCAGCGGGATTTGCCCAGAGGCCTTCCGGGATCAAACCCGGTGCGGGGTGGTCAACAACAATAAGCACGACTCAAGCCATATGCGTTATGGAGAACCGTCCCGATGAATATTCCCATCCCGGCCGAAACACCCGACCCGAACATTGACGATCCCACCTTGCCGCCACCCGGCCCTGATCCGGAACCGATTCCGGAGCAAGACCCGCCACTGGATCCACAGCCGCCGCTGGGCGATCCGCCAAGCGAGGCGCCGCCGGAGAGCGGGTTTGATCAACAGCCTAGTGGATAACAGAAAACCTGTGGGAGCGGGCTTGCTCGCGAAGGCGGTGTGTCAGGCTAGGTTTCGTCGACTGACACAGCGCTTTCGCGAGCAAGCCCGCTCCCACTTTGGCTTGTGTTCTGGCTAGAGATCGCGGTCACGGCTTGTCCTCCCTCTCCAGCGCCCGGATGATCACCGGCATCACACTGAAGATCGCCAACGCCAGCAAGGTGCTCAGCACGGCCGTCGCCTCTCGGCCCAGCCCGGCGGCGACGCCGATGGCGGCGGTCATCCACAGGCCGGCGGCGGTGGTCAGGCCCTTCACGTGGCTTTCGTCGCCGTCGTTGCTTTTCAGGATGGTGCCGGCCCCAAGAAAGCCGATGCCCGCGACAACGCCTTGAATGACCCGGCTCATGGCGTCGGCCTGAGAGCCGGACATCTGCGGCACCAGCACGAACAACGCGGCCCCCAGCGCCACCAGCATATGCGTGCGCACACCGGCGGCCTTGCCCTTGTGCTCGCGTTCGAAACCCAGGATACCGCCCAGCAGCGCCGCCATCAGCAGGCGCACCGTGACCCGGGTCATCTGTTGGGCATCGGTGATGTCGGCGAATTCCGCTTGCAAGGTCATCCAGACTTCATGCCACCAGGCGTCCATGAGTCGTCCTCTTTTCAATCGATTAAATGATGGACCGCAGGCGGCGGCAGAGGTGCGCTTGACCGCTGATCAGCCGCGTCGAACCCCGGCGATGGGGTGACGCCTAACGTTCAGGACATTCAGGAAGGAGTGACGTCATGCTTGAGAAAATCGACGAAGACAAGACCTGCCATTTCACAACCGACAACGGGACGGAACAACTGCGCCCTGCCAGCGAGCTGATCATCGTGACTGATTCGGACAAAGCCATGTCAGCCGTGGATGTCAACGGCGAGCGGGTCTATATCACCGAGACCGAAGCCGACGCCTTGACCGTAGCCGGGGCAGTTGATGGACGCAAACACCTCAAGGCCACTGACAGCGATTCGGTGATCTGAATCCCTGTAACGAGAAAAGCCCCCACCTGTGGCGAGCAAGCAAGCGCCCTCGCCACAAAGGCTTGTTCGGCTATCCTTGAGTGCATCAAAGTGTCGCAGGGCCGGGGTTTTCTGGCATCTGATCCGGTTTTTATCTAAACATCTGAGTCTGTTATGCAAACAGTTCCATGGTCATAGTGCGCCGGCCAGATAGAGGCTGATGAGCGACCGACCATGAGCGATAGAATCCCCGTCCAGTTGATACAGACCTTCGAACCCTCGCCACCAAAGATCAAGGCCAAGACCACTGATAAACTGATCCACACCCGCAGCTTCACCGGCTTGTTTCGCACCTTGCGCATAAGCGGTGCGGGGGTTCTGTTCCTGCTGTTTTTCGGCACAGCCTGGCTGAACTGGGGCGACCGCCAAGCGGTGCTCTGGGACCTTTCCGAGAGCAAATTCCACATCTTTGGCGCGACCTTCTGGCCCCAGGATTTCATCCTGTTGTCGGCCTTGTTGATCATCGCCGCCTTCGGGCTGTTCGCGATTACCGTGTTCGCCGGTCGCGTGTGGTGCGGCTACACCTGCCCACAAAGCTCCTGGACCTGGATTTTCATGTGGTGCGAGAAAATCACCGAGGGCGAGCGCAACCAGCGGATCAAGCTGCAAGCCGCGCCCTGGGGCCTGAATAAACTGCTGCGCCGCTCGGCCAAGCACACGCTGTGGCTGGCCATCAGTTTGCTTACCGGTCTGACCTTCGTCGGCTACTTCACACCGATCCGACCGCTGGCCGAAGAGCTGCTGACCCTGCAAATGGCCGGCGTCAGTTTGTTCTGGGTGCTGTTCTTTACTGCGGCCACCTACCTCAACGCCGGCTGGCTGCGTGAAGCGGTGTGCATGCACATGTGCCCCTATGCACGGTTCCAGAGCGTGATGTTCGACAAGGACACGCTGACCATTTCCTATGACACGGTCCGTGGCGAAATCCGCGGCCCGCGCAAACGCGAAGTGAACCCGGCCAATATTGGCCTGGGCGATTGCATCGACTGCCAGATGTGTGTGCAGGTCTGCCCCACCGGCATCGACATCCGTGACGGTTTGCAAATGGAATGCATCGGCTGCGCAGCGTGCATCGACGCCTGCGACTCGATCATGGACAAGATGGGGTATGCCCGCGGCCTGATCAAATACACCTCCGAACATCAGCTGCAAGGCGGCAAGACCCATCTGCTACGGCCTCGGCTGATCGGCTATACCGCCGTGTTGCTGGTGATGATCGGCGCGCTGGCCCTCGCGTTGGTGGAGCGGTCCATGGTGTCGCTGGACGTGAGCAAGGACCGAGGCCTGTTCCGCGAAAACAGCGCTGGCCAGATCGAAAACATCTACAGCCTGAAAATCATCAACAAGACCCAGCAGCGCCAGGACTATGAACTGTCCCTGGTGGACGGCGACGGCTTCCTCCTGCAAGGCAAGACGCAGCTGAGCCTGGCTCCGGGGGAAATTGTCGATGTGCCGGTGTCGGTGGCGATGCTCAGCGAACGGCCTGAACGCGGCTCTCGGGAAATGACCTTCAAGGTGGCAGACAGTGACGAGCCTGACATCTACAGCGTGGCCAAGAGCCGTTTTGTCGCGCCGATGAATCGGTGAAGCTTTAAGATGCCGAGCACCTATGGGAGCTTTGCTCCCACGGGCTCTCCCACAGTTTAAAAGCGCAAACCATGTGTCACTCAAGGCTGGGCCCGCAATGAAACGCTACGAAAAATTCGCCGACGACATCGCTGAACTGATCCGTTCCGGCATGCTGGGCCCGGGTCAGCGTGTGCCATCGGTTCGCTACGCCAGCCAGACCTACGGTGTCAGCCCGTCCACGGTGTTCCAGGCCTATTACCTGCTGGAGCGCCGCGGCCTGATCCGGGCTCGGCCACGCTCGGGCTACTTCGTCAACACCCATGCGCCGAACCCGTTTTCCGAACCGGCGGTCAGCAGCCATGTGCACGAATCCACCGAAGTCGACGTCAGCGAGCTGGTGTTTTCCGTGCTGGACTCGATCAAGGATCCGACCACCGTACCGTTCGGCTCGGCGTTCCCCAGCCCGATGCTGTTTCCACTGCAACGGTTGTCCCGCTCGCTGTCCAGCGCCACCCGGGATATGGACCCGCGCATGGTGGTCACGGACATGTCACCGGGCAACCCGCAACTGCGTCGACAGATTGCCCTGCGCTACATGGTCGGTGGGCTGATGCTGCCCATGGAGGAACTGCTGGTCACCAACGGCGCCCTGGAAGCCTTGAACCTGTGCCTGCAAGCGGTGACCGAGCCCGGAGACCTGGTGGCGATCGAAGCGCCGGCGTTCTACGCCAGCCTGCAAGTGTTGGAACGGCTCAAGCTCAAGGCCGTTGAAATCCCCGTCCATCCGCGCGACGGCATCGACCTGGACGTGTTGGCACAGACGCTGGAACGCCATCCGATCAAGGCCTGCTGGTGCATGACCAGTTTCCAGAACCCCATGGGCGCGACCATGCCCGAGGAAAGGAAACAGGCCTTGGTTGAGCTGCTGCGCCGCCATCAGGTGCCGCTGATCGAAGACGATGTCTACGCCGAACTCTATTACGGCCAGCAGGCCCCCAAACCGGCCAAGGCGTTCGACACCGAAGGGCTGGTGATGCACTGCGGTTCCTTCGCCAAGAGCCTGGCGCCAGGCTATCGCATCGGCTGGGTCGCCGCCGGGCGCTACGCACAGAAGATCGAACGGCTCAAACTCATGACGTCACTGTGTGCCTCGATGCCGGCCCAGGTCGCCATCGCCGACTACCTGCAACACGGCGGCTATGACCGTCATCTGCGCAAACTGCGTTACGCCCTGGAAGAACAGCAAAGCGCCATGCTCGCCGCCATCGCCCGCTACTTTCCAGCCCAGACCCGCGTCAGCCAGCCGGCGGGTGGTTATTTCCTGTGGCTGGAACTGCCGGAACAGATGGACTCGCTGAAACTGTTCCAGATGGCCCTGGCCCAAGGCATCAGCATCGCCCCGGGGCCGATTTTTTCACCGACCCGGCGTTTCAGGAACTGCATCCGCCTGAACTACGGCAGCCCGTGGACCGAAGTGTCGGAGAAGGCGATGGAGACGTTGGGGCGGATTATTCGATCGTTTTGACTGCTGTGTCGATCTGGCTATCGCCTTCGCGAGCAAGCCCGCTCCCACATTGGATTTGCTGTGCGGCCACAATCATTGGTTCACCGCAGTCCAGGGTGGGAGCGGGCTTGCTCGCGAAGAGGTCGATACTGACAACGACAAACCAGAGGTTTAGCGCCCGCCCCCCAAATCCACAAACGTCCCGGTCGCATACGAAGCCTTGTCCGACAGCAGCCAGATAATCGCTTCGGCCACTTCGTCCGGACGGCCGCCCCGGGCCATGGGGATCGCCGATTCCAGCTTGCTGACCCGGTCCGGATCACCACTGAGGGCATGGAAATCGGTGTAGATATAACCCGGGCGAACGGCGTTGACGCGAATGCCTTCGCCGGCCACTTCCTTGGACAGGCCAATGGTGAAGGTGTCCAGTGCGCCCTTGGAGGCCGCGTAATCAACGTACTCATTCGGGGAACCCAGGCGGGCGGCCACGGACGAGACGTTGACGATGCTACCGCCCTGCCCGCCATGGCGGGGCGACATGCGCAGCACCGCGTGCTTGGCACATAGAATCGGTCCCAGCACATTGGTCTTCAGGATCTTGAGAATGCGGAACTCGGACATTTCATCGAGCCGGGACTTCTGGGCGACCGTGCCGGCATTGTTCACCAGCGCCGTGACGCGGCCGAGTTCGGCGTCCACCCGGTGGAACAGCGCGATCACTTCGTCTTCGATGCTCACGTCGGCACGCACGGCAATCGCCTGCGCCCCCTTGGCCCGGACATGCTCAAGCACCTCCTGCGCGGCGCTTTCATCGGACTGGTAGTTGATGCAGATCCGGTAACCCAGTTCGGCGGCCAACAGCGCCGTGGCCGCTCCGATTCCGCGGCCGCCACCGGTAATGACGATGACTTTATCCACGTTTGCTTCCCCCGTTCCACGGATAGACGTGCGCCCCCAAGGATAGCGTTCACGTCACGCTTTGCACAAACCGCTGCGCTTACCGGGCCAGGGCGCGCAGGTCCAGGCGCCCGTCCAGCAGCGGCGGGCACCAGTAGTAACCGCCGGTGATCGGCCGGCTCATGCGATACAGACCGTCGGTGATGCCGTCCTCCAGACCACTCATGCGCCGCAGTTGCGCTTCAAAAGCGTCGAGGGAGAAACCAAACGCCAGAAACATCAGACCGGCGCGATCGCCCTCGATCCACGGCATGGAGCGGCGCACGACGAAGGCCTCCGGCGCGAAGCTTTCCTGGGCGGTGCGTTTGACGTGGGCCGACTCCGGCGCTTCGTCGATTTCCTCGTTGTCGCTCAAGCGCCGGCCCATGATGTTGTCGCGCTCGTGAGGCTGCATGGCGGCGAAACCGTCCAAATCGTGTTGCCACTGCTGGATCGCGGCAAAACTGCCACCACGCACGCCGTCGACGCCTTGGGCCAGGGCTGCGGCGACAGCTGCTTCGTCATGCGGGTTTTCGGTGCCATCTTCATAACCCGTCAGGTCATGGCCGGTCATGTGGCGGAAGGTTTCGTTCATCTGCACCAGGCGCAACGCCGGGGCCAGCGCCGCCTCGATGGCGCGGCTGCGGTGCAGCAGCTCGCCGCGGTCCTCGCCGTGCAACCAGCACCACAGCGCGTGCTGGGTCGAAGGGTTGTCCACGCCGACACCAGCCAGTGCCGGAAATGCCCGCAGGCCTTCGATCTGGGCACCCAGCGCCTGGACCAGCGACTCACCGAAGCCAATCACTGCACGACCATCGACCAGCAACAGGAGCCTGTCTATCGCAGCCGGCAGCGCCTCGACCGATTCCAGGGCAAAAAACAAGTGACGGGCCTGAGGCGGAACAGGGGTGGCAAGAATGCCGGGCTGGTAGTAGCTCATGTCGACTCCTTTAGAAAGAGCGCAAGTTTACCCGGCGCCCGTGAGTTTGTGTGGTTTGCCATACGACCGTGGAACGCCCGGACATCAAAGTTTTTCGTAGGAACTCTCCTATGCCCCAGTCGGACGACTCGCAAGCGGGTTTGGGCCACACGACAGCCGATTGCCAGCCAACCGAAAACTCCCTAGATTGAGCCCCCCTCAGGCGCTCCGGATGCGGAGCGGCTGGAACCATCCATGGAGAGCGGTCAGACATGCACATTGCCAAATCGATACTCGCAGGTACTTTCTTTCTGTGCTGTGGCCTCACGCCAGCCTTGGCCCAGGACAGCCTGGAGGACACGGTCAATGCCGCTATCCAGCCTCTGATGAAACAACAGGACATCGCTGGCATGGCCGTTGCGGTGACCTACAACGGTCAACGGCATTACTTCAATTACGGCGTGGCCTCCAAAGATACGAAAAAACCGGTGACCGACCAGACCCTCTTCGAGATCGGCTCAGTCAGCAAGACCTTCACCGCGACGCTCGGGGCCTATGCCCAGGCCCGTGGCAAACTGTCCCTGTCGGACCCGGCCAGTCGCTTCGCCCCCGAACTGCGCGGGAGCGCCTTCGAGGGCATCAGCCTGCTCAACCTCGCCACCTACACCCCCGGCGGCCTGCCTTTGCAGTTTCCCGAGGACGCGGACCATCCAGACCGGATGTTCAGTTATTACAAGACCTGGAAACCGCTCTACCCGGCCGGCACTCAGCGGCTCTATTCAAACCCGAGCATCGGATTGTTCGGCTATCTGGCAGCCCGCAGCCTGGGCCAGCCATTCGATGAGCTGATGGAACACACGCTGATGCCGGGATTGGGGCTCAAACACAGTTATGTGCGGGTGCCGAAGGATCAACAGAACCGATACGCCCAGGGCTACGCAAAGGACGGCGAAGCCGTCCGGGTCGGGCCCGGCGCGATGGATTCCGAGGCTTACGGGGTGAAAACCAGCTCATCTGATCTGATTCGTTTCGTCGAGGCCAACCTGCGGCCTGAAAAACTGGACGCCGATCTGCACCAAGCCATTGCCACGACCCACACCGGGTTCTACACCGTAGGCGGGATGACCCAGGGCCTGGGTTGGGAGCTCTACCCTTACCCTCTCACTTTGGAACAGTTACTGGCCGGCAACTCGACACAGATGGCCATGGAGCCCAACACAGTAGAACCTCTCGATCCACCACGGCCTGCGCCGGACGACGCCTGGATCAACAAGACCGGGTCGACCCGCGGTTTTGGCGCCTATGCCGCGTTCGTGCCCGGCAAGAACATGGGGATTGTGTTGCTGGCGAACAAGAACTATCCGAATGAGGAACGGGTGAAAGTGGCGTACCGGATCCTCACTGCACTGGATGGGCAATAAGCAACGCGTACGCGAGGGAAGCTTGCTGTGGCGAGGGAGCTTGCTCCCTCGCCACAAGGGTCTCATCAGCCTTAAGGCTCAATCATCCAACGGCTTCGGCGCAGCGGACGGTTTGACTGCCTTGCCAGCCTTGGCGCCCTTCGCATCCTTGGTCGGCACAGGTTCCGGTGCGGGAGGTGGGGCGGGAGGTGTCGCCTCCTTTTCTGCCGCAGGCAGTTTATCGACGGCATCAAAGACGTCTTTCAGTTCGATCGCCCCGGAATGCTCCAACTTCTTTTCCCCGTCCTTGCCCACCAGGATGACCTTGGTCTGGGCACCGGCGCCCAACCTGAGTGAACGGATCAACGCCATGGTGCTTTGTGGGTCCAAGTCTTTGCCATCACGCTGGCCGATAGTGTTGAGGATGGTGTAGAGCACCATGTTGCGCTCGGCAAAGCCCTGCTTGCCGGCCGGCTCGTCCAAGGCTTTTTTCAGGCTGACCCAGGCGGGGTCGACAGTGCTGGGGGCGATGACGATCAGGGGCCGGGTCTTGCCCTTCTCCGCCTCCAGGGGTGGGTCGCCATCCGCGGCGAACAGGGGGCCGGCGACAGCCAGCAAGGTAGCGAAGGTCAACGACCGAATGAGCATGCGCCTCTCCTTTTGATATCTACGCTGTACTGATTGCGCATGGCGGCGATTGTTCCGCGACTCGCCCAATACTACGCCTGCCTGCCTTGAAGCTTAGGCTAGAGGGTTCATTGCGCAACCGGGCGAGGAGCAGACGACTTCGGTACTGAAGCCAGAAGGGACTATTGTGGGAGCGGGGGGGGCAGTGTCAGAACGCCAACTTGAACCCGATCATCGCCAGCATCACCGCCAGGCACGGGCGCAGTACCTCGTCAGAGATGCGCCCGGACAAATGGCTACCCAGGTAGATCCCCGGCAACGAACCGACCAGCAAGTAGCCAAGGATGTGCCAGTCCATGTTGCCCATGCTCGCGTGGCCAAGGCCCGCGACCAACGTCAGTGGCACGGCGTGGGCGATTTCGGTGCCCACCAGGCGCTTGGTGACCAGGAACGGGTAGAGAATGAACAACGCGACGGTGCCCAGGGCCCCGGCACCGATGGAGGTCAACGCAACCATGGTGCCCAGCACCAGGCCGGTGACAACCGTAAGCACGTTAAGTCTTGTGCCAGTGGGGTTGTAGTGACCGCCAGCGCGATCATGGGCGAATTGCAGCAGGCGTTTCTTGAACAGGATCGCCAGGGCGGTGGCGAACAAGACAAAGCCCAGGGCTTGCTTGATCACCGCGTTCATGGCGTCGGGCGAACTGTGCAGGCTGCTGAGAAACCACAGCGTCAAGCCGACCGCCGGCACGCTGCCCAAGGTCAGCCAGCCAGTAATGGCCCAGTCGATGTTGCGATTCCTGGCATGAACCAGGACACCGCCAGATTTGGTAATGGCCGCGTACAGCAAGTCCGTACCTACCGCAGTCGCAGGGTTGATACCGAACCACAACAGAATGGGGGTCATCAGCGAACCGCCACCGACGCCGGTCATCCCGACGATGAAACCGACCACCAGGCCTGCTACGACTAAACCGACATTACCGAAATCCATTAAACCCGTCTCAGCGCGACCGCGTGGAAAATCTGGCCGCGAGCATAGCGATTTTTCTTATAACCACCTATATCGATGTGATCTATCTTTATTCCTTTTTCATTATCAACTCACTGAACCGGCAGGAAGTTCAGGAACAACAGGCTCTGGGCGTAGTTCAGCCCGATCCGCCGGTAACGCTCGTCCAGCATCTGAGTCAGCAGGTCCAGGCGCGCAACGATTTTTCCGAATTCCACGGCGAAACTCAGGTTGCTGCCCTCCTCCGAGATCTCGTTGGAAAACAGCAACGGCTGGCCGGCCTTGTTCTGTCGCTGGCTCAGCAACCAGGTGGCCTTTTCGATATTGCGGGCCGCGTTATTGACAAAGCGCGGGTCGATGGCATCGGTCATGTAGAACTCCAGGCGATTGCCATGGGCCGTGACCAGCATGCTGCCGATGGCATAGATGAACGCACCGACCCGATCGCCGAGGAACTCCGGGCTCATGGCATAGCTCAGGGCGGCCAGGTCTTTCTTGCCCCCCAGGGTGGGCAAGGGTTGTTGCTGCTCGATGGCCATGCGCACCTGTTTCTCGGCGGCGCGAGCGTCGAGAAAGCCGGATTTTCGCAGTTCCTCGGGGTTGCGCAGGTACAGCTTGCTCATCAGCAGATAAAGACTTTGCAGGTTGTCGCGCATCGACAGCGTGGCCATGCGGTCGACGCTGGTCTGCAAGAACTCCTGGGGCCTGGCGTTGCTGAACTGAGTGACCATGTCCTGCCCCTGCTGGTGGCTGCAACCGCCGCTGAGCAGCAGCAACACACCGACCAACAACGCCGGACAGCGACGTCGCAACATCATCACGGAATAAAAAGCACCGGCCATCGAGTCTCGGTCTGAGCATGGGGAAGCCACGGGGGTCGCCGCTTCCAGGCCATGGATAGAGCGGCAAAAAGCGCAAAAGTGCAGTGCCCGGCGAAAAACCTTCCCTCCCTGGCTAGACTCGCCCGTTCAATTAGTCTTACTTTTTAATTGATATATCTCTATTTATGGCTATAAATCCTCTTCTAAACCCACAAATAGAAAGACTACTGACAAAAAAACCTTCACCGCTGTCCGACCAGTAACTGACTCGACTCGCGTTAAAAACAACAACAAAACAACAGGAAGGAAGGTCATACCATGCTTGAATCCAGACATCTGCTCACGGCCCTCGGAGTGTCTCTGATGATCGCCACCTCGGCTTCCCAGGCTGCTGGCCTGACCAATGAACGCGGTGCGTTCGGCAAGACCAGCGACGGCACGGCGGTGGAAAAATTTGTGCTGCGCAACAGCCATGGCATGGAGGCCACCGTCATCACTTACGGCGGTATCCTCCAGTCATTGAGCGTGCCCGACAAAAACGGCAAGGCCGCCGATATCGTGCTCGGTTTCGACGATGTGCAGGGTTACCAGAAGAACGGCAGCGTGTATTTCGGCGCGACCATCGGCCGCTTCGGCAATCGCCTGGCCGACGGCGCATTCGAGCTCGATGGCAAGCGTTACCAGGTGCCGCAGAACGACCATGGCAATTCCTTGCATGGCGGGCCCCAAGGCTTCGACAAACGCGTGTGGAAGGCCGAGCCCCATGATGGCAAAGACTCGGTGGGCGTCACCCTGACCTATGTGTCGCCAGATGGCGAGATGGGCTTTCCCGGTGCGTTGACGACCGATGTCACCTACAGCCTCAATGAACAGAACGAGTTGCGCATCGATTACAAGGCCACCACCGATAAACCCACGGTGCTGAATCTGACCAACCACAGCTATTTCAACCTGGCCGGCGCCGGCAATGGCGACATACTCGAGCAGATCGCGACTTTGCACGCGGCCCACTACACGCCGGTCACCGGCAAGCTCATTCCCACCGGCGAGCTGGCCCCCGTGGCCGGTACACCGATGGATTTCACCCAGCCCACCGCCATCGGCACGCATATCAAGGCTGATCACCCCCAACTCAAATTCGCCGAACCGAAACAGGGCGGCTTCGATTTCAACTGGGCGCTGGACGCCAAGGGCGACGTGAAAAAACTGGCCGCCGAGGTGTATGACACGGAATCCGGACGACGCCTGCAGCTCTATACCACCGAGCCTGGCGTGCAGTTCTACACCAGCAACTTCCTCGACGGCACGGTCAAGGGCAAGCAAGGCAAGGTCTACCCGCATTGGGGTGCGTTTACCCTGGAAACCCAGCACTACCCCGATTCGCCCAACCAGCCGAACTTCCCCTCGACGCGACTTGATCCAGGCCAGACCTACACCCAGACCATGGTGTTGAAGTTCTCGGCGAAATAAAACCCAACGCAACACCCGTAGGTGCTGTCGAGCGAAGCGAGGCTGCGATCTCTCCCCAGACCATTGAGCCTGGAGCGAAAGATCAAAAGATCGCAGGCTTCGCCAGCGCCTACGACTATCCTGCTGTCCATTGGATTATCGATCAGCATGACAGGAGGTAGACATGAGGACTCTGGAATTGGCCGGCGTGTCCGTACCGGTGATTGGCCAAGGCACCTGGCGCATGGGGGAAGAACCGTCCCATCACAAGAAAGAAGTCGCAGCCCTGCGCTTGGGCATCGAGCTGGGCATGACCCTGATCGACACGGCGGAAATGTATGCCGAGGGGGGTGCCGAGACCGTCGTTGGCGAAGCAATCACCGGCCTGCGGGATCAGGTTTTCCTGGTGAGCAAGGTCTACCCTCACAACGCCAGTCGCAAAGGCATTCCCCTGGCGTGCGAACGCAGTTTGCGCCGGCTCGACACCGACTACATCGACCTTTACCTGCTGCACTGGCGCGGGCAGTACCCGCTGGAGGAAACCGTCGAAGCTTTCGAGCGTCTGCGCGAAGAAGGCAAGATCGGCCGTTGGGGCGTGTCGAACTTCGACGTGGCGGACCTTGAAGAACTGGCCTCGCCGGCCTGCGCGACCAATCAGGTACTGTACAACCTGCAAGAGCGCGGCATCGAATTCGACCTGCTGCCCTGGAGCCAAAAACAACCCATGCCGGTCATGGCGTACTGCCCGGTCGGCCAGGGCGGACATCTGCTCAAGGACCATACCCTGGGGCAGATCGCCGAACGCCACGGCGCGACGCCGGCGCAAATCGCCCTGGCCTGGCTGTTGCGCCAGGACAACGTCATTGCGATTCCCAAGGCCGTGCAGCCTGAACATGTGCGCTTGAATGCCGAAGCGGCGAACCTGACGCTTGAACCACAGGATCTGGCGGCGTTGGACCTGATGTTTCCGCAGCCTCGGGGCAAGCAGCGGCTGGCGATGGTCTAGTTCTCACGAGCAGTGGGCTTTTTTGTGGCGAGGGAGCTTGCTCCCGTAGGAGCTATCGAGTGCAACGAGGCTGCGATCTTTCTTTCCCATGACACTTGAATCTCAAGCGAAAGATCAAAAGATCGCAGGCTTCGCCAGCGCCTACAGAGCCCAGCGGGAGCAAGCTCCCTCGCCACAAAGGCATCCAGCCAACCAATAATGCCGCATCCCGTCAGAACAACCCCATCTGCCCCCCCACCAACGTCGAGAAATCATCGTCCACAAACGGCAGAATCGCATCCGCCACCGGTTGTAGCTGCTTGGTCACGTAGTGGTCGTAATCAATCGGGGCGCTACGGATTTCCAGCGGTTCAGGGCCGGCGACGGTGATGACGTAGCTGATCCAGCCGCCATTCTGGTACTGCCGCGGACGCCCCTGGCGTTGGTTGAACTCGTCGGCCAGGCGCGCGGCGCGCACATGGGGCGGCACGTTACGTTCGTAGTCCTCCAGTGGCCGACGCAGGCGCTTGCGGTAGACCAGCCGTTCATCAAACGCACCGGCCAGGGTCTGCTGCACGTAATCGCGTACGTAATCCTGATAAGGCTTGCGGTGGAAGATCCGCCCGTACAGCTCCTGCTGGAATTGCCGAGCCAGGGGCGACCAGTCGGTGCGTACGGTCTCCAGGCCCTTGTAGACGATCTCGTCGCTGCCGTCGGCGCGGGTCACCAGTCCGGCGTAGCGTTTTTTGCTGCCTTCCTCGGCGCCACGAATAGTTGGCATCAAAAAACGCTTGAAGTGGGTTTCGAACTGCAACTCCAGCGCGCTCTCCAGGCCGAATTCGTCACGCACGTGCTCGAGCCACCACTGGTTGACGTGCGTCACCAGCTCGCGACCGATGCTGGCCGCCTCCTCCTGGCCATGGGGCCGGCGCAACCAGACGAACGTGGAGTCGGTATCCCCATAAATCACCACATGCCCCTTGGCCTCGATCAATTGCCGGGTGCGCTGCATGATCTGGTGGCCACGCAGGGTGATGGACGAGGCCAACCGTGTATCGAAGAAGCGGCACCCACTGGAACCGAGCACGCCATAAAAGGCGTTCATGATGATTTTCAACGCCTGGGACAGCGGTGCGTTATGTTCGCGCTTGGCGGTTTCCCGGCCTTCGGCAATCCGCGCCACGATGGCCGGCAGGCAATGCCGGGTACGGGAAAACCGCGCACCGCGAAAGCCTGGCACCGACGCCTGGTCGTCGGGATGACGCAGGCCTTCGATCAAACCCACCGGATCGATGAGGAAGGTGCGGATGATCGACGGATACAGGCTCTTGTAGTCCAGCACCAGCACCGACTCGTAGAGTCCTGGCTGGGAATCCATGACAAAGCCACCCGGGCTGGCCTCGGGCGGGCGCTGACCAAGGTTCGGCGCGACGAAACCCTGGCGGTGCATCAGCGGCATATACAGGTGCGTGAAAGCCGCCACCGAACCGCCGCTGCGGTCCGCCGGCAGGCCGGTGACGCTGGCCCGTTCCAGCAGGAACTTGAGCAACTCGGTCTTGACGAAGATCCGCGTCACTAGCTCGCAGTCCTTGAGGTTGTAGCGGGCCAGGGCCGGTTTGTCCTCGGCGAACATGCGATTGATCTCGTCCATGCGCTGGTACGGGTTATCGATGGACTTGCCCTCCCCCAGCAGCGTCTGGGCGACGTTTTCCAGGCTGAATGACGGAAAACTCCAGGTCGCTGAACGCAAGGACTCGATACCGTCGATGATCAGCCGGCCGGCCGCCGAGGCAAAAAAGTGGTTCTTGCGCGCGCCGTGCTCGCGCCATTGCATCTCTTCCCCACCACGCCCCAGGCGTAACGGCACGGCCAGGCGCCGGGCATGCTCGTGCAACACGCGCAGATCGAATTGCACCAGGTTCCAGCCGATGATCCCATCGGGGTCGAAACGGGCGAACCAGTCGTTGAGTTTTTTCAGCAGTACCGTGCGCGAGTCGCAGTACTCGAGCTGAAAATCCACACCGCTGGCGTCGCCATTGGGCGGGCCGAGCATGTAGACCTGACGCTCGCCGCAGCCCTCAAGGGCAATGGAATACAAATCGCCCTGGGCGGTGGTTTCGATGTCCAGGGACACCAGGCGCAACGGTGGCCGGTATTCGGGCGCCGGTTTCATCTGGGCGTTGAGCAACAGGCCGTCAGCCGTCGGTGTGCCGTCAAACCAGACCGGGGCGGTGATGAAACGCTCCATCAAGTAGCGTTCCGGGGGCCGGATGTCAGCCTCGAACACCTCCACGCCGGCACGGCGCAGGGTGGTGTCCAGGCGCATCAACTGGGCGTGTTGCTGGCAATACAGCCCCAACACCGGGCGATGTTCGAAATCCAGCAGGTCCAGGGGGCGAAGCTCTACGTCCTTCTCCCCTTGCAGCAGGGCTTCGAGTTGGCCACGCTGAATCTGTGGCACAAACGCCACCGACGGCTGCACCGGCAGGCGCACATGTCGGGGGCCGGCGTCGGTCGCCAGCCAGAACTCGACTTCGGTGCCGGCCGGGGTGTCGCGCCAATGCCGGGTCAGGACGAAGCCCTGCTGTAAATCCACCGCTGCAACCTCAATTTTGCGTGAGCGGTGATTCTACCTGTGGCGAGGGGACTTCACCTGCTCATGAGCTCCCTCGCCACAGGGGGAATAGCCTTGCATCGGCGTTAATTTAACTGGCAATGACGCTTTTGGACGACTGGCCGCCGCTTTACCGCTTGCTCTACGCCATTGGGTCTACGATTCTTTAAGCACCCGCAAAAACAACACCTGAGGCTTCTCCATGAAAACCGTCGCGCAGTTGCTCCGGATAAAAGATGAGAAAAACCAGCAAGTGCACACCATTTCACCGGACGACATGGTATTGCAGGCCCTGATGCGCATGGCCGAGAAAAACGTCGGCGCCTTGCTGGTGGTGAAAAACGATGAAGTGCTGGGGATCATCAGTGAGCGTGACTATGCGCGCAAAATGGTCTTGCACGGCCGCTCGTCGGTGGGCACGAAAGTGAGCGACATCATGGTCTCCCCGGTCATCACCATAGACCCGCACCAGAATGTCGAAACCTGCCTGAGCATCATGACTGAAAAGCACCTGCGGCATTTGCCGGTGGTCGAGGACGGCAAGCTCGTCGGCCTGCTGTCCATTGGTGACCTGGTCAAGGAAGCGATTGCCGAGCAGGCGGACCTGATCCGGCAACTGGAGCAGTACATTCGCGGCGAATGATCGTTCTGCTGGCCACGTGAAAACCCAGCGAGTTTTCACATGGCCAGCCGGTCGGGTTGCTCATTCTCAACGTACTTCTATATTGAAGGGGTTGTTCCTGCGAGCATCCCGATGGCCACCACCGACCGACTGATCATTTGTGAGCATTGCGATGCGGTGTACGAGCCGGTTGTGCTGGCCCCGCACCAGAAAGCCTCGTGCGTGCGCTGCCACGCGGTGATCCAGCGTTACAACGGCCTGAGCATCGAGCAGCGCCTGGCCCTGAGCGTTACCGCAGCGGTGCTCTGGGCGTTCGCCAACGTCTATCCGGTGATGAGCATTCGCCTTCAGGGCCTGAGCAACAGCGCCACGCTGTGGGACTCCATCGTCGCGCTGAGCCTGGGGCCGATTACCTTCATCGCCCTGGTCGCGGCGGTGGCGATCATCATTGCCCCAGCCTTTCAACTGACGCTCCTGATCTGGGTACTGGCCTACGCCTACGCCAACCAGCGGGCGCCGGGGTTCAACCTGTGCATGCGCAGCCTGGAAACCCTGCGGCCCTGGAGCATGCTGGAGGTGTGCCTGCTGGGCGCGCTGGTGGCGGTGATCAAGCTCGCCGGGTTGCTGGACGTGCTGCCGGGCATCGGCCTGTTCGCCCTGGCGGTCTTGAGCCTGTTGATGATCCGCATTGCCGGGCGCGATGTCCGCGACCTGTGGGACAGCCTGTGAACGGCAAGCCGCAGAACACTCCGCCAGAGGCTCGCGATCTGAACCTGTGCCTGTGCCACAGCTGCGGCCTGGCTTGCGACATGACCGACGAACCCGAGACATGCCCCCGCTGCGACGCCGCCCTGCATCGACGCAAACCCAACCCCATCACACGCACCTGGGCCTACATGCTCGCCGCGCTGGTGTTCTATATCCCGGCCAATCTCCTTCCGGTGATGAACACCCAGATGCTCGGTGACGGTGCCGACAGCACCATCATCAGCGGCGTCATCGAATTCTGGCAGAGCGGCGCCTGGGACATCGCCCTGATCATTTTCATCGCCAGCATCGCAGTGCCGGGCATCAAGTTCGTGGTACTGACCTTGCTGCTGGTCACAGTACAACGGCGCAGCATCTGGGCCCAGGTCCAGCGGGCGAAGCTGTACCGGCTGGTGGAAATCATCGGCTACTGGTCGATGCTCGACGTGCTGGTGGTCGCCCTGGTGGCGGCGCTGGTCAAGTTCCAGGCCCTGAGTGATATCGAACCGCGGCCGGGCATCCTGTTCTTCGGCCTCGTGGTGCTGTTCACCATGCTCTCGGCCATGAGTTTCGACCCCCGATTGATCTGGGACACCCAACCTTCCGAGGAGGTCATGGATGAAGTCGCAAGCCACTGACGGGCAGCAACCCACACCGGGTCGCGCCAATGTCACCACCCGCCGCTGGACGGTGTCGCTGGTCTGGATCGTGCCAATCATCGCGGTGCTGGTAGGGCTGTCCCTGGTGGTCCACAACTGGCTGCAGGAAGGCCCGACCATCACCATCACCTTCAAGACCGGCCAGGGCCTGACCGCCAACAAGACCCAGGTGAAATATCGCAACGTGGTCATCGGCCAAGTCACCGACGTGCAACTGAGCGCCGACCAGAAGAACGTCACCGCCACGGTCAAGCTGGCCAAGACGGCCGACACTTTCACTCACCAAGACTCGGTGTTCTGGGTCGTGCGACCGCGCATAGGGGCCGGCGGCATCTCGGGGATCGACACCTTGCTGTCTGGGGACTTCATCGGGGCCGACGCCGGTCAGTCGAAAGTGCGCGCCAAGTCCTTTACTGGCTTGGAGAACCCGCCCCCCATTACTTATGGCGAACCGGGCAAGCGCTTCACCTTGCATTCCCAGGACCTCGGCTCGCTGGACATCGGCTCGCCGGTGTACCTGCGCAAGATCCCGGTGGGCCAGGTGGTGTCCTATGCGCTGGACGCCGAGGGCAAAGGCGTGAACATCGACGTGTTCGTCAACGCACCCAACGATGTGTACGTCACCGAAAACACCCGGTTCTGGAATGTCAGCGGTGTGGACGTGAACGTCGGTGCCAACGGTTTTGCGGTGAAGACCGAATCACTTTCGGCGCTGCTGCTGGGCGGCATTGCGTTCCGGGCGCCGGAGTACAGCCCCAATGACACCCCCGCCAGCGAGGACAAGACATTCGAGCTGTTTGCCGACCAGCAGAGCGCCCTCGCCCCACCCGATGGCAAGGCGCAATACCTGGCTTTACGTTTCGATCAGGCACTGCGCGGATTGCGCGTCGGCGCGCCGGTCGAGTTCCTTGGCGTGGAAGTCGGCAAGGTGGTCGCCATCAACCTGGATTTCGATGAGAAGCAGCGCAGTTTTCCGGTCAACGTCGGTGTGGTGATCTACCCACAGCGCCTGGGCAAGGCCCATGAGAAACTGCTCAAGGCGCTCAATCACGACCCGGAGGACGAAGCGGCCTCCGCCCGCCTGATGGGCAGCTTCGTCGATCGGGGACTGCGTGCCCAGGCCCGCAGCGGCAACCTGCTGACCGGGCAGTTGTACATTTCGCTGGATTTCTACCCCAAGGCAGAAAAAGTCGCCTTCGACCCCGCCGCCCGGCCGGTCCGTATACCGACTATCCCGGGCAGCCTCCAACAATTGCAGGAACAACTGCAAGCGATGGTCGAGCGCATCAACAAACTGCCGCTGGAAAGCGTTGCCAACAACCTGAACGGCAATCTGGTGGAACTGCGCAAAGGCCTGGCCCAATTCAATAGCAAGACGCTGCCAAGCGTGCAAAACACCTTGCAGGACGTCAGCAAGACCCTGCAATCGGCCAACTCGACCCTGGCCGAAGACTCGCCGCAGCGTGAACAACTGACCCAGACCCTGGACGACCTGGGACGCATGTCACGTTCGCTGCGCGAGCTGTCCGACTACCTGAGCCGCCATCCCGAATCGCTGCTTCGCGGCCGTCCCAAGGACGCACCGGCGCAGAACCTCACCTTGCCGGTGACAGAATGACCACAGGAGCCCGCCCCATGCCGCTGACGCTGAAACTCACCCTGGTTGCCGTGGCACTGCTGCTCGGCGCCTGCCGCAGCGATCCCATTCACTATCACACCCTGAGCCCGGCCCAACCGGCCGGCCAGTCGCGCTCTGGCGTGGACATCCAGATCGAACAGGTGAGCGTTCCGCCCCAGGTGGATCGCACCCAGATCGTCATTCGCCAAGGCAACAGCGGGCTGGCGATCCTGGAAACGCAATGGTGGGGCGCCAGTCTGGCCGATGAACTGCACAGCAGCCTGGAGGAGCAACTGAACAACCCCGGTGCGCCGAAGCGGTTGCTGCGGGTCGACGTACAACGCTTCGACTCCATCCCTGGCCGTTATGCTCGCATGGACGTGCAATGGCGCCTGCGCAACCTGGGCAACGAAGCCCCTCCCCTCACCTGCCGCAGCAGCCTGCAAACTCCGGCGGCGGACAGCATCGATGCGCTGGTGACGGCACATCAGGACAATGTCCGGCAATTTGTCGGCCTGGTTGAGCAAGCCGCTTCGCGTAATGCCTGCCCTTGACTCACCCGGGCCAATGCAGCGACAGCACTGGTGCGATGCGCGGATGGTGGTCAATGCGCTCCAATAGCCCGTAGAACTCAGGACGGGCGCCTATCAGCGCCTCCCGCGTGCCGCTCCACTTGGAGATCACGGCGGCCAGGATATCCAGCGCACCCGGCTCGGCACCGCTGAGAAAAGGTCGGGCCGGGAACTGGTCGGCAAACAGCGCCCAGTTGCGATACAGCCGTTGCCGGGTGCCCGCGACCAATTGCTGCCGGGTTGCCTCGTCCGCATCGGCCAGCCAGCGTTCCGGAAAATCAATGATGCCGATGGGCGTATAGCAATTGGCGGCGATATAGACCAGGCCGCGTATGGCTTGTGCGCGCTGCGCGGGGTCATCAGGCAGCAACTTCGACTCTGGATAGGTCAGCCCGAGATGAATCAGGATCGCTGCGGCTTCGGTCAGCACCGAGCCGTCCGGCAACTGCAGGGTCGGAACCTGCTTCTGAGGGTTCAATGCCTCGAGTTCTTTCGCCGCGTCGCTGTCTTCGGTGGAATAGGCATCGATCCGGCGATAAGCCACGTCACATAGACGCAGGGCAATCTCCACCGCCGAAGAACCGGATTGGCTGTGGCCGAATAACTGATACATGAACTTGCCTCCAGCATAAGGGGTAGCCGGTAGAGCCCGCGGCCCCATCAGTGTTCCATCAAGCTGGCCGGTAGCGGACCAACGAGCTATCACTGCCGTCGATGTTCACCATCACGTCAATGAAGTTCTCTTGATAATCCCCCGGCGCAACAATGGCCCCACACAAACCAACAGCATCCCCGGAGCACACCATCATGAAACGCCAAATCATCCTCAGCGTCGCTTTCTCTGTCCTGGCCGCCAACGTATTCGCCGCCTCCTCCCAACCCGTCGTCGCCGAAGGCGGCTCTGATCGATTGATTGAAAATCGCGTTGCCGAAGGCGGTGCTGATCGCTTGCTGGAACGTCGCGTCGCTGAAGGTGGTTCCGATCGCCTGATCGAAAACCGTGTTGCCGAAGGCGGTGCTGATCGTCTGCTGGAACGTCGCGTCGCTGAAGGTGGCTCTGATCGCCTGATCGAAAACCGTGTTGCCGAAGGCGGTGCTGATCGTCTGCTGGAACGCCGCGTCGCTGAAGGTGGCTCTGATCGCCTGATCGAAAACCGTGTTGCCGAAGGCGGTGCTGATCGTCTGCTGGAACGTCGTGTTGCTGAAGGTGGCTCTGATCGCCTGATCGAAAACCGCGTTGCCGAAGGCGGTGCTGATCGTCTGCTGGAACGTCGTGTTGCTGAAGGTGGCTCTGATCGCCTGATCGAAAACCGTGTTGCCGAAGGCGGTGCTGATCGTCTGCTGGAACGTCGCGTCGCTGAAGGTGGCTCTGATCGCCTGATCGAAAACCGTGTATGAGTTGTTCAACCACAACGCTTCAATCGTCTGCCGAACCAGCCCCATCGCAATAAAAGCCCGGTCTCATCCACCGGGCTTTTTCATGGGCCAGGTTTACCTAGCGCCCCGCCGCCCGTGCCATGCACCGCTGATAACGCTCATCCACCCGCTTGGCAAACCACGCCGTGGTCAGCTTGCGAGTGATCTTCGGGCTCTTGAGCACGATTCCCGGCAATACCGCTCGCGGCAACCGCTTGCCCTCGGCCCGCTCAGCCAATTCGAACACGCGCTTGTAGAGCTTGCTGTCTTCGAACGCGAGACTATCACCCAGCTCCAACTGATCGCGAATGGTCGGGTTGCGCATCCCCAGCGACTTGCCCAACGTACGCACCGCCAGCTCCGTGCTGCCCGGCATGATGGAACCCGGCAGAATCAAATCCCCGTCCAGCGCCAGGGAAATGCCTGAGGCCCGGCTCACCGCATGCTGGAAAGCGGCGTTGCGACTGGCGTACCACCCGGCATTGAAATCGGCAAAACGATACAACGGCTCGGTATAGCTCACCGGATAGCCGAGCAAATGTGCGATACCGAAATACATCCCGCCACGACGACTGAACACTTCACGACGAATCGAGCCATCCACCGTGTAGGGATAGTCCCGGGCATTGTCCTGGGCAAAGGCGATGCTGACCTGCATCGGTCCGCCCGTGTGTACCGGATTGAAGCCGTCGAACAGCGTTTTGCCCAACGGCACCGTGCCGATGAAATCATCGAAAATCTCACTCAACGCCTTCTCGCTACGCGCCGCGTCGAGCCGGTCGCTGTAGCTCTTGCCGTTGGGCGAACGCACCTCCAGTGCGCCGCTGACCAACAACTGCGGAATGTGTACCTTCGCCGCACGGCGGTTGATCTCCTGCCGAGCGATCTTGCCCAGCCCCGGCACCGCCGGATCTGCCTGGAACGTCGATTCCTGTTCGGTCACAGCCAGGACCGCACAGATATTCTGCGTCGTGGTTGGGATCTGCTGAGCCGCGAAGGCCACATAAATGTCAGTCGCCCAACCTTCGCGATCCGCAGTCTTGGCCGGCAGCAACCGCACGATCTGCCTCTTGACCTCGGCGGGCTGGCGTTCAGGTTCCTGGACCTGGCGACTGCCACAACCGGCAAGAGCCAGCAATGCGGCGACGCTGATCATCAATCGATTGAGTTGCATGGTGCTCCATCAAGTCTGTTATTGCGGAGCAACCATACGATCAAAAGCGGGCACGGGCTATGGCCCGTCGTCCAGAGCACCGAAATGGCTGTGGGAAAGAACCGGTTCAACAGTCACCCGATACCTGATGTGGGAGCGGGCTTGCTCGCGAAGGCGTCAGCACATTCAACATCACCGCCACCTGATCCACCGCCATCGCGAGCAAGCTCAGCTCCCACAGGGATCTGGGTGAACGTCGGATGTGTGAACACCCGCTCCCAGCGAAAACCCAGCGCTGATCAGATCCCGCTCAACGCCAGGTCCATCGCAAAGTAAGTGAAGATCAGGTCTGCCCCCGCCCGCTTGATCGCGCCAAGGCTTTCGCGCACTACGCGGGCTTCGTCGATGGCGCCGGCCTGGCCGGCGAATTTGATCATCGCGTATTCGCCGCTGACCTGATAGGCCGACAGCGGCAGGTTCGAAGCCTGGCGAATGTCGCGGATGATGTCGAGGTAGGCACCGGCCGGCTTGACCATCAGCGCATCGGCGCCTTCCTGCTCGTCGAGCAAGGATTCGCGCAGCGCTTCGCGACGGTTCATCGGGTTCATCTGATAGCTCTTGCGGTCGCCTTTCAACGCACTGCCGCCCGCCTCGCGGAACGGGCCGTAGAGCGCCGAGGCGAATTTGGTGGAATAGGCCATGATCGCCGTCTGGCTGAAACCGGCTTCGTCCAGGGCCCGGCGGATGGCCTGGACCTGTCCGTCCATGGCCGCGGACGGCGCAATCACATCGGCACCCGCGCGGGCCGCGGCCACGGCTTGCTTGCCGAGGTTGGCCAGGGTCCGGTCGTTGTCCACTTCGTGCCCGTGAAGTACGCCGCAATGGCCGTGATCGGTGTACTCACAGAAGCAAGTGTCGGACATCACGATCATTTCCGGCACCGCGTCCTTGCAAATCCCCGCCATGCGCGACACCAGGCCGCGCTCGTTCCAGGTATCGCTGCCGTCGCTGTCCAAATGATGGGAGACACCAAAGGTCATCACCGCCTTGATGCCGGCCCGGGCATAGCGCTCGATCTCACCGGCCAGTTTCGACTCAGGAATACGCACCACGCCCGGCATGCTCTTGATCGGCACGAAGTCATCGATTTCTTCTTCGACGAAAATCGGCAACACCAGGTCATTCAAGGTGAATTCGGTTTCCTGGAACAGGCTGCGCAGGCTCGCATTGCGGCGCAGACGGCGTGGACGTGCTTCGGGGAACTGGCTGGACATGGGACTCCTGGGCAAATGGGGCTCGATCACAGGGGGCAAAGCTTATGCCCTGGTCGACCAAGGCACAAACGCCGGCAGGAAAACAGAGTGTTACCGACCTGGCAATAATCCCCTTACAAGGTCAGCGAGCCATTGATGCAAGTCACCACCGCGCCACCAATCCACACCTCCTCCCCTATTTGCTCGACATGAATCTGCCCGGCCCGGCCCATGGTCAAGCCCTGGCTGACCACATAAGCCGAAGGCGCCACCCCCTTGGCCAGCATCCACTGCGCAAGCCCAGCGTTCAGGCTGCCGGTGGCGGGATCCTCGGGCATGCCATCGCCCGCAATGAAACCACGCACTTCAAACTGTGCCTCGTCGCCATCCACGGCCGGATCCCAAGGCGCGATCACGCCCACGGCCAGGTCGAGCAATTGATGATAATCAGGCTTGAGCGTCAGGACCTGCTGGCGATCCTTGAGCATCACCGCCAGCCAACCGGCGCCATTATCGACCCATTGCGCCTCGACAATCGCCTCGGTCTCCAGCCCAAGCCCCTTGCACACCCGCTCCAGCAGGTCGGCCTCCAGCGGTCCGGATTTGAGCAAGGGCGGCGCCAGGAATGCCAACCCGTAATCGCTGCGGCGAATTCTGACCAGGCCGACGCCACATTCCTGCACGATCTCCAGCCCTTTCGGCACGCCTCCGGCTTCGAGCCAGGCGTGGCAACTGCCCAAGGTCGGGTGACCGGCAAACGCCAGCTCGGTCGAGGTGGTGAAAATACGCACCCGGTAATCGGCCTCCGGATGCTGCGGCGCCAGCAGGAACGCGGTTTCGCTGAGGTTGGTCCAGTTGGCAAAAGCGCCCATGCGCTCGCCACTGAGCTCATCCGCGCCAAACACCACTGCCAGCGGATTCCCCTTGAGCGGCACGTTGCTGAACACATCCAGTTGTTTGAAATCGAATCGGCTGGCCATCGGCTCATTCATTCCGGAATCTTCAAGCCGCGTACCACCGCCGGTCGCGCCAGAAAGCGCTCCAACACCCGCGTCACATTGGGGAAGTCCTGGATACCCACCAGATCACCGGCCTCATAAAACCCGATCAAGTTGCGCACCCAGGGAAACGTGGCGATGTCAGCGATGGTGTAGCGCTCGCCCATGATCCAGTCCCGTCCTTGCAGGCGACCGTCGAGCACCTTGAGCAGGCGCTTGCTTTCCTCGACATACCGATCGCGAGGCCGTTTGTCTTCGTAGTCCTTGCCGGCAAACTTATTGAAGAATCCCAACTGCCCGAACATCGGCCCGATCCCGCCCATCTGGAACATCAGCCACTGGATCGTCTCGTAGCGCGCCGCCGACTCCTGAGCCAGCAACTGACCACTCTTGTCCGCCAGATAAATCAGAATCGCCCCCGACTCGAACAACGCCAACGGCTGATCCCCCGGCCCATGAGGATCGAGAATCGCCGGGATCTTGTTGTTGGGGTTCAGGGAGAGAAACTCGGGAGACAGCTGATCGTTGCTGCCGAAATCCACTTTGTGGGGCTCGTAGGGCAGGCCGATCTCTTCCAGCATGATCGAAACCTTGACGCCGTTGGGGGTTGGCAGGGAGTAGAGCTGGAGCCATTCAGGGTATTGGGCGGGCCATTTTTGGGTGATGGGGAATGGGGTCAGGTCGGGCATGGGGGCAAGCTCGGCGATTAAGGAAAGGCCTGAGAATAATCCAAGACGTGCGGGACAACATCACAAGCACGTCACGGGATTCACACTACCCCTTCTTAATTTCGCAACATCCTGTCGCTAACATTCGACTCACCTCCAGACAGGAGGCCTTACAGTGCACAGGATCAACCCCGATCGAACCAAAGGAGCTCAGGAGACTCTGAGCAATGCCCCCGAGGAATCGAAGCGGCGTAACGACAGGGAAAAACACCCCGGGCCAAAAGCTCTGCGGTGCCAAGGTTTGTCAGCCTTAATCGAGAGTGCTGAAGAATATTTATTCGATGATGAACCCACTGAATTTCGCCAGACGCTTCAAACACCGTTCGTGGCTGATGCTGCCGACGCTGCTTGTGGTCTGTGGCCTGGGGCTATTGCTGGAATCCAGCATCAGCCGCGCCCAGCCAGCCGACGGCACCCAGACCCTGGTGTTCCTGCGCCACGCCGAGAAGCCCGCCGGCGGCCTGGGCCAGCTCAATTGCCAGGGCCTCAACCGAGCCATCGACCTGGCTACCCTGCTGCCGGAAAAGTTCGGCAAGGCCGATTACGTGTTCGCGGCGAACCCGACTCGCAATGTCGAAGAGGGTGAGCTGGATAACTCCTACAGCTACATTCGCCCGCTGATGACCATCAGCCCCAGCGCCATCAAGCTCGGGTTGCCGGTGAACATCAACTTTTCGGCCAACGACACCAGCGATCTGGCTGACGAGTTGCTGGACGACAAGTACCACAACTCCACCATCTATACCGCCTGGTCCCATGGCTACCTGCCGGAACTGATCAATAAAGTTGCCGGTGAAGCGGTGGGCAAAGAGCAGACCATCACCGCCGACTGGGCATCCGGGGACTTCGACTCGCTGTATGTGCTGACCTTGACCTGGCACAACGGCAAGGCCAGCCTCAGTAGCCAGAGTTACAAGCAAGGGTTGGACAATGGCAAGGAAGCCTGTCCAACGTAATCAGTCGGTATTCCCTGTGAGAGCGGGCTTGCTCGCGAAAGCGGTGGGTCAGTTGGCGTTGATGTCGACTGGGGCACTGCCTTCGCGAGCAAGCCCGCTCCCACAGGAGTTGACGGTGGATACCCAATCCGTGATCACCCTCCCCGCCCCGCTCGCTCTCGCAAATACTCCAACACCGCCGCCCGCTCCCCGGCAAACTCGATGCGCAGGCCCTTCTTTTCCCGCTGGAACACGTACATCGGGTCGTAATATTCACGCAACAAGCCTTCGATCCAGCCGCGATGCAAGTCGACGGCGCCGCTATGGGCCTGCTCGGCCAGGGCGGCTTCCAGGATGTTCATCAAGCGCCGGTGACGGTCGCCGCCCAGACGCTTGTGGATGTTGTCCAGGCTCGCCAGCAATCGCTCGGAAAACAGTGAGAAGCCCTCGTCGCCATGTACGGCAATGAACTCGGCGCACAGGTTGATGACGTAATCGCGCAGGATCCGCTCGACCCGCTGCTCCACGCTGTCTTCAAGCCAGACCATCGGCACCTGCTGCATGCGCTGGAACAACGGCAGCGGCAAGGCGCAGCTGCCGACCATGCGGCTTTCATCTTCGAGTACAAATTGCTCGATACCAGCGGCGCGCTTCTTCAGCACGTCCACCGCCAGACGGTTCTCGAAATCGATGTTGGAAGGCTGCCCGGTGGCGCGTTTGCCGAAGCTTGAGCCGCGATGGTTGGCATGGCCTTCCAGGTCCAGGCTATTGCCCAACTGGATCAGCACTTCGGTCTTGCCGGTACCGGTCATGCCACCCAACAGCACCAGGTCACATTGACTGGCCGCCTGCTCGACGGTGTCCAGCAAGAATGTGCGCATGGCCTTGTAGCCGCCACCGACCCTGGGGTAGTCGATGCCCGCTTCGTCCTTGAGCCATTGCTGGACGATCTGTGAACGCAAGCCACCGCGAAAGCAATACAGCACGCCGTCCGGATGGGTTTGGGCGAACTCGCTCCAGGCCTGAATGCGTTGCGCCTTGGTCTCGCCGGACACCAGTTGATGCCCCAGGACGATGGCTGCTTGTTGACCCTGCTGTTTGTAGCAGGTGCCGACGCGTTGCCGTTCGCTGTCGGTCATCAGCGGCAGATTGACCACGCCAGGGAAGGCGCCCTTGAGAAATTCAATCGGCGCGCGGGTGTCCATCATCGGCCGGTCATTGAGGAAGATGTCGCGGTAATCGGTGATGTCATTGGCCATCAAGACACCTCGACCGCGTAGGTCTGTCGCTCGACCAGTTCGCCAATCGGCTCCAGTGTGAGGCCCAGTTCAGCGGCAACCGCAAGGAACTCCGCCTCGCCTTGCGCCGTGACAGCGATCAGCAGGCCACCACTGGTCTGTGGGTCGCACAGCACGCGCTTGTGCAGTTCCTGAAGCCGACCAACCTTGCTGGCGTAGCTGTCGTAGTTGCGCAACGTGCCGCCCGGCATACAGCCCAGGTCCAGGTAGTACTCGACGCCCGGCAGGCGCGGCACCGCGTCGTAGCGGATCCGCGCCGTCAGTTGGCTGCCGTCGGCCATTTCCACCAGGTGCCCGAGCAGGCCAAAACCGGTGACATCGGTCATCGCCGTCACGCCGTCGAGCTTGCCGAAGCGACTGCCGGGTTTGTTGAGGGTGCACATCCAGTCACGGGCGAGGCCAACGTCGGCGGCGCGCAGTTTGCCTTTCTTTTCTGCGGTGGTGAGGATGCCGATGCCCAGGGGCTTGGTCAGGTACAAGCGGCAGCCCGCGGTGGCGGTGTCGTTGCGTTTCATGTGGCGCTTTTGCACCAGACCGGTGACCGCCAGGCCGAAAATCGGCTCAGGCGTATCAATCGAATGCCCGCCGGCCAGGGGAATGCCCGCCTCGTCGCACACCGAACGACCGCCGCGTATCACCTCCCGGGCAATCTCCGGAGCCAGGACATTGACCGGCCAGCCGAGAATCGCAATCGCCATCAGCGGGTCACCGCCCATGGCGTAGATGTCGCTGATGGCATTGGTGGCGGCGATGCGGCCGAAATCGAAAGGATCATCGACAATCGGCATGAAAAAGTCGGTGGTCGAGACCACCCCGCGCTCCTCATCGATGGCGTATACCGCTGCATCGTCACGGGAGGCATTGCCGACCCACAGCTTCGGGTCAAGGTTCTGCGCGCCGCTGCCGGCCAGAATCACTTCCAGCACCTGGGGCGAAATCTTGCAGCCGCAACCGGCGCCGTGGCTGTACTGCGTCAGGCGAATCGGCTCGCTCATGGGCATACCTCTTGTCAGTCAAGTTGACCGAGTCTACCAGCAACGCCAGTCGCCCAGTGCCACGGCACGATGGGTGCCCGCCACACACCCTGCCACCCTTTGGTGCCCCTTCGCGCAACAACGTGAACATCCGGTGCGCGCCACCTGATCAAAAGGACAGGAAAAAAGCCTCAACCCCCTATTTTTCAAGCAAGTACGAAAAACTGGTATGAGAACTGCAAACGTTTGCGCAATCGATCGAATTCTCCAGGTCGGGTACTTTTTCAATCACGGAACACAGGCTTCGGCCTGCACGAACAAGGACTTTCCATGCATTTCACTTCCCGGTGTTGCGCCGCGCCTGGCGTATTTGCAGGCGCCCTGCTACTGACCGCCGTTACCGCACTACTCAGCCCCACGACCCAAGCCCAGACAACCGATGCGTCCGCCCAGGGCGAAGCCCTCAGCCCTGACGCCACCCCCTCGAAAAAAGGTGCCTATCTGTCGGACTGGTACAACCAGGACCTGACGATCATCGGCAGCAAGGACATCAGTTTCGGCCCGCAACCGGCCGACGATGTCTACCTGGAATATGAGTATTTCGGGCGCAAGGGGCCGTTCGAGTTGTATGGCTACATCGACATCCCGAAGATCTTCAACATCGGCAACAGCCACGACAAAGGGGTGTGGGACCACGGCTCGCCGGTGTTCATGGAGCACGAACCACGCATTTCCATCGACTACCTGGCGGGCCGCAGCCTGGCCGTCGGGCCGTTCAAGGAATGGTATGTGGCGTTCGACTGGATCTACGATCACGGCAGCAACTCCGCCAATCGCGCCAATACCTTGTACAGCGGCCTGGGCACCGATATCGACATCCATTCGCGGGTCAATCTGTCGGCCAACTTCTACGGGCGGTATCAGTGGGAAAACTACGGCGCCAGCAATGAGTATTCCTGGGACGGCTACCGCGCCCAACTCAAGTACATCGTGCCCATCAGCCAGTTCAGCAACGGTGCTTCGCTGACGTACATCGGCTTCACCAACTTCGATTTCGGTTCAGACCTGCATAAAGACAACCCGGCTCGCACGGCCAACGCCACGGTCGCGACCAACGTCTTGCTGTACTCCTTCACGCACCTGCGCTTCACGCTGGTGGGCCGTTACTTTCACAACGGCGGCAACTGGCAGGACGGCAGTGAACTTAACTTTGGCGACGGCAACTTCCGCGCCCGCTCAGATGGGTGGGGCTACTACGCGGGGGTTGGCTATCAATTCTGAGCGAGCCCGTGCCTGTAGCAACACCCACTTCGAATCCATGGAGGTCACCAATACATGATCAATCGCCTGTTTACTTCCATCAGCCTGGCCAGTACTGCGCTGTTCTGCGCAACCGCAGGGGCCGCACCGCCGTATCAACCCAAGGTCATGCTGATCACAATGTTCGCCCCCGAGGCGCAGAACTGGATCGAACGCCTGCAGCTCAAGAATGAGATCCGCATACCAGGGCTGTCCGCTGAATATCCGACTATCCGCTGCAATACCGAGCGGGTCTGCCTGCTGATCACCGGCATGGGCCAGACCAACGCCGCAGCCTCGACACTGGCCCTGGCGCTCTCGCCAACCGTCGACCTGCGCAAAAGCTATTTCCTGGTGGCCGGGATCGCCGGGATCAACCCGCACCACGGCACCCTCGGTACGACGGCCTGGGCCCATTACCTGGTGGAGTTCGGTACCCAGTGTGAATTGGATTCGCGAGATGTACCCAAGGAATGGCCCACCGGCTACCTGGGCATCAACACCAAGGGGCCGAATGAGAAGCCGCCGCTGGACTACAAGACCGAAGTCTTCGAACTCAACCCGGCGCTGCAAGCCAAGGCATTTGCGCTCAGCCAGAACGTGACCTTGGCTGAAAGCAAGGAGTCAGCCGCCTGGCGCTTGAAATATCCGTATGCACCGGCCAACCAGCCACCGGTGGTAACCCGCTGTGACACCCTGGCCGGCAACACCTGGTTCTCCGGTACGCGCCTGAGCGAACGCGCCGAAGTCTGGACCCGCCTGCTCACGGATAACAAAGGCGTCTACTGCACCACCCAACAGGAGGACAATTCCACCTACGAGGCCTTGCTGCGAGCCAGCCGCGAAGGTCGGGTGGATATCAACCGGCTGGCCGTGCTGCGGGCCGGCTCGGACTTCGACCGTCCCGAACCCGGCGGCAACGAAGTGGACAACCTGCTCAAATACGCTGACCAGGGCGCGTTCGTTCCTGCACTGGAAAACCTCTTCCGCACCGGCAACCCGGTGGTGCAGGACATCGTGAAAAACTGGTCGGTGTGGAAAGACGGAGTGCCTGCTTTGTGATCTATCGAAGCCCACGTCACAGGAAATGTGCAGGGGTGGTGAGCTAATTTCTATAGCTCACCCGATGGAATTTTCCATTCCAGGCAGGATCACTTGAACATCCACCGAGCGTCCCCAGGAGACCGCCGATGCACATGCCCCTTGCTGCCGACAGCACTCACTTCTATTACGGCCTGGACGCGCTGCTTGGGCACCAGACCCAAAATGCCACTTGCCAATTCGACGTCAAACGCTTCGACGACGCCGAACCGCCATGGTTCGTACTGCACGTACGCCCACCGATGCCGGACGACCTGGATAAAGCCCAGATCGTAGTATTCAGCGCCGAAGGCCGGCAAACCAGTGGCATCGTCCGAAGCACCGAGCGCCTGGACGATGGCAGCCTGCGACTGAACGTCGAAAGCAACTGAGACCTTCAGGCCTGCTGCGCATTGCTGCGATACATGAACACCAGCGCCAGCGCCAGGCAGGCCATGGCCAGGACCCGGCTACTGGACAACTCGATGGCCGGGTTGCCCAGCCAGCCGAAGTTGTCGATCAACATGCCCATGCCCAATTGCCCGACGATCACCGCCACCGTGGCCACGCCAGTCCCCACCCGCGGCACCGCACCGACCATCACCATCATGTAGACGACACCGAACAACGCACCGCTGAGCTGCCATTTCGGCACATCCAGCAAAGTGACAGCGTGGGCCGGTTCGAAAAACACGATCAGCAACCCGGTGGTCACAGTGCCCACCGTAAACGTCAGCAGGCTGCTGCGCAGCACACCGACCGTCTGGCCCAGGCGGCCGTTGATAGCCGCCTGCACGCTCAACACCGCACCCGCAGCGACGACCACCAGCAATAAAATAAACAGACTCATATTCAACCTCGGGCAATCAGGACAAGGGCCACGACGATCAGTGCCAACGCCAGCCAACGTTCGCCGTTGACCCGCTTGCGGCTCGCACCGAACCAGCCGAAATGGTCGATCAACACACTTTTGCCCACCTGGCCGGAAAGGATCGCGACCATGGTCATGGCGATGCCGATGTGGGGTGTGGCAAGCGTCAGCACCACCACGTAGACGGGCCCCAGGAAACCGCCGATCAGTTGCCAACGCGGCAGCTCATTCAAGGCCGGGCCTTGTTGCCGACCGCTGAGCAGTAACAGCAGGAAGAGAATCGCCGAGCCGACGCCAAAAATGCTCAGGGTGGCCCACAAATGCCCGACCTGGCCCCCGAGCGGCCCCAGCAGGCCGGCCTCGACCGACAAGCCCATACCGGCCAGGATCACCAGGGGCAGCAATAGCCAACGCAAGAACGACCGCGGTGGGGTGGCAACCGCCACCGGGCCGGCCTCGTTCAATGAGGAAACCTGCATAGTCATAACCTGTTTGGAAAAGGATGGCCGGTATTATCGGCTGGTGCCTCTGTGCGATAAATGGGAGTATTCCGACAACACTTTTGCGTAATTCGCACAGGACAGCCGCCCCATGCACGGCCTCAATGAACTTGGCTTCAAGGCGCTTCGCTTGTTTGTCGCGGTGCTCGATCACGGCAGTTTCTCGGAGGTCGCACGGCGCGAAGGCCTGGCTCCGTCATCGATTTCCCGACAGATCCAACTGATGGAGCAGGCCCTGAACCAGCAGTTGCTTTATCGCCACACCCGCGCCGTGTCCCCCACCGAAGCCGGCCGCCTGCTGGGTCATCACGCGCGGCTGCTACTGGTGCAATTGGAAGAAGCCGAACAAGCCTTGCAGGAACAACACAGCGAGCCCTCCGGGCTGGTACGGATCAACGCCCCGGTGGTATTCGGCCAGCGCCACCTGACGCCGTGGCTGGGACAGTTGTGCGAGCGCTACCCGAAGCTGCAACTGGAGATCCAGCAGACCGACAGTTATGTCGACCCACTGCAAGAAGGCGCCGACCTGCTGTTTCGCATCGGCCCGTTGCATGACTCAGGCATGCAGGCGCGGGTCCTCGCCCCCCACCGTTTCCAGATCGCGGCCAGCCCCGCTTACCTGGCTCGCCACGGCGCGCCGCTCAAACCCCAGGATCTGGCGGCTCATCAATGCCTGGCCTACAAAGGCGTGACCGGCCAGCAGCGCTGGTTCTTCCGCCGTCCGGGCCAGGCCTGGACACCCTACAGCGTCAAAGGCCCGATCACCGGCAACCACGCCGACACCTTGACCCAGGCCGCCGAACAAGGCCTGGGGTTGGTGATGTTTCCGTCCTGGCTGATCGGCGAAGCGCTGCGCAACGGCACGCTGGTCCCGGTACTGCAGGATTACCAGGCCTCCAACAGCCTCGAACCCCAACAGATCGCCATCCTCTGGCCCGGCAGCCGACGCCTATCCGTGAAGGTCCGCACGGTGATCGATTTCTTCCTGGAATGTTTTGGCGAAGTGCCCTACTGGGATCGCTGACCGCAGTGTGGTGCTCAGTCAACTGGACCAGGTTCATTGACCGCCACCAGCACCTCCACGGTTCCGGCGCGCACGGTAGGGCCGAGGTCAGCCATACGTTCGGTCAGGCTGCGGGTGGATGACCTGGGCGTGGAGGTGCTAACGTGACGACTCCCCTCCGACAAGGTTGATCGCGTGCTGTTGCTCAAACTGCTGGTGATTCCCGCTTTCCTGCTGTTGATTTCGCTGGCGGGCAGGCGTTGGGGACCGAGCGTGGCCGGTTGGCTGTCGGGATTACCGGTGGTGGTGGGGCCCATTTTGCTGTTCCTGGCCCTGGAGCAAGGCGAGGTGTTCGCCGCGCAATCGGCGACTGCGGCGCTGGCGGCTATGTTTGCGATGATTGCTTTCTGCGTGGTGTACGCCCGGGTTGCCCAGCATCGCACCTGGCCCTGGGCACTGGCCGTCGCCCTAGGCGTCTGGGCCTTGGTGGCGCTGGTGCTGTCCCGGTTACCCGCTTCGCTGCCATTGTCCAGCCTGATCGCCATGGTCGCCCTCGTGGCGGCGCCTTATCTGTTCCCGGCAGTCCGGCCAGTCATGAACGGCCCGGCGCCCAAGTCTGACAAACTGCTGCTGCGCATGATCGCCGGCGCGCTGTTGACCCTGACAGTGACCTTGCTGGCCAGCACCGTCGGCGAACGCTGGAGTGGACTGCTGGCCGTCTTTCCGGTGCTGGGCAGCGTCATGGCCGTATTCTCCCAGCAAACCCGGGGGCCGGCCTTCACTGCGGCGCTGCTGCGGGCCACAGCCACCGGCATGTACTGCTTCGCCGCCTTCTGCCTGACCGTGGCCGTCGCCCTGCCGTTATTCGGCATGCCGGCCTTCATCCTGGGCATCGCGGTATCGGTGACCATGCTCGGCGTGACCCGCTGCTTGCTGGTGCGCACCGCGGCCCCCGTGGCGATCACCCCCGCCACCACGCCGCCGCCAGCAAAATGACCGCCCCGTCCGCCTCCATGCTGGAGTCAGATGCCATGCCCATGGGATGATCGGCGTCCAAGCGCGACCATCCGTGGAGAGTTTCATGTCATTGCTGAGTAAACACGCCACCGCCCTGTTGCTGACGGCCATCGCCAGCCTGATCATGGCGCCGGCCCATGCGGCCCAGCCGAAAACCACCGGCGATGCGCCGGCGCAGAAGGTTTCGATGCTGGGCGGCAAGTTCGTCTTCACCTTGCCCAAGGGCTTCACCGCGACATCGCTGCCCGCCGGTGAAGTCGCCCAGGGCACAGCCGGGGCAACGGGCACGATGTACAGCAATGCCACCCGTAAAACCGTGGTGATCGCGGCTGAAAACACCATCGTCAACGGCACGAATGTGAAGGACAACGACAATGCCTTTCTCGATACCACCTTCGCTGACTTCGCCGTTCAGAAAACCAAGGCCCTGCCGGATGCCAAGATCCTGGGCGAAAAAAGCCTGACCCAAAAAGGCACCGGCCTGGGTCTGCGCCAGCTCGACACCAGCGCCACCCAGGGCGGCGGGCCAACCCTCGACACCACGTTGATAGGTGCCTCCGGCACCCGCATGGCGGTGGTACAGGTCATCTCCCGGGCCAGTGACAAGGCCGGTCATGAGGCATTGGTGAAACAGATCGCCAGCGGTCAGTAAGCCCCCCGGAACCTGTGGGAGCCGAGCTTGCTCGCGATGGCGTCGGCACATCCAACGCAGCCTAGGGATTGAGTCGCTCCAGCCAGGCCCGTAGATCCTGCACCTCCTGCGCACTGATGTTATGGCCAAGGCCCAGGTAGGCATGGAATTCCGGTTCCAGCGCCAGGGTCTTGAGGAATGTGTTGGCCTCGGTGCCGTCGTGGTAGGGAATGACCGGATCTACCGTGCCATGGCCGATGAACACCGCCAGTGCCCGACGTGCCTCGTTGGGTGTCAGCTCGCTGCGTAGCACCGACAGGACCCGCCCCCCCATCGCAGCAATGCCGCCCACGGCTTCGGGGTGTCGCAGGGCTATTTCGTAGCTCATCATCGCGCCCTGGCTAAAGCCCACCAAGTAAACCTTGCTCGCGTCGGTCGAGTATTTGGTGCGGGCTTTCTCGATGAAATCCAGCAGCAACTGGCCGCTGGCCTTCAGGTCCGCGGGGTCGCCGTCATAGGCCCCCTCGCCCTGCTTGGCAAACCACTGGTAACTTCCCTGCTCCATGGTCTTCGGGGCCCGCACCGAGAGGTAGTTGTAGTGCCGGGGCAACTCGTCCTTGAGGTCGAACAAGTCCTGCTCGTTGCTGCCGGAACCATGCAGGAAGATCACCAGCGGTCGGTTTTTAGCTTGCTCATCGACCTGGGCCAGGTAGTTGAGCGGCAAGTCGGTGTGCAGCGAGGGTTGGGCCTGCAACCCGGACGAGACCAGCAATAGAAACAGGGCGAGCGCTTTAAACATCAATCTTCCTCCATCGTTCGATAGCCGCACGGCAAAGACCGTGCGCTGAGGTAGACAGCACTTATCAGTCGTTGCTCAATTTCCCGCTCCGAATCGGTTCACGCCCGGCGACTTTCGCCTGCCAGATTCCCGGTTGGGTGTAGCGCCCACGGTCCAGGGCGAACAACACGCCAGGGGTGCCGGCCCGGACGGTGGTGACGCGGTCGCTGAGCGGATCGACCACTTCGAACAACGGATCGCCCTGCTCCACCCATTCCCCCGCTTCGCGCAGGAAACTCACGACACCATGGTGCGGCGCGAACAGATACTCAGTGCCTTCGAACGGAAAACCTTCGCAGCATTGAGTGGGTGCGCACGGCCAATCGCCACTGATGAAGCCCTGCTCAGCGAGGAATCCGAGAATCGCTTCGCAATTGGCCTGGGCTTGCTCTACCCGGGTGTCGCCCATGCTGCCCAGCTCCAGCGTTGTCGCCAGGTTGGCCAGCGGGATCGCCGCCTCGGGAAAGGTCTTGGCCAGGCGCAACCAGGGCGTGGAACACGACTCGTCAAACGAACTGCCGCCGGAATCTTCGCACAGCAACGCGACACCGGCTTTCAGCCGTGCTGCCAGGGAGCGCCACTGTGGCCAGTGTTGCGGCAAGGCATACAAGTGGATAGCCGCCTCGAAATCGCAATGCAGATCCAGGGTCACATCAGCGTCGCAGGCATGCTTGAGCAACAGACGGTGCAGCCCTTCGAGTTGTGAAGGCGGTGCTGGCAGATCATCAAGGACCTGGGCCATGGTCTGGCGAATCAGGGTGATATTGGCGGCCGGGTCGTCACCCAGGCGATCACCAATGCGTTGCGCCACCGGGGTACTGAGTTCGACGAAGGCGCGGTTGAAGTTCTTGCCGCTGCCCAACTCGAAACGTCCCATGTGGGCGCTTTGCAGGTGTTGGTCCAGGCCAATGGGGTTGGCCACCGGCACCAGCTCGATCACGCCCTTGAGCAAGCCCTGGGCCTCGAGGTCGTTGAGCCGCTGCTTCAGTTCCCAGGCGGTGCGCATGCCCGGCAACTCATCGGCGTGGAGGCTGGCCTGGATATAGGCCTTGCGCGGGCCATGGCCAAAACGAAACACACTGAGCCGGCGCTCGGTGCCCAGGTGGCTCCATGGCAGGGTATGGTCGATGCGTTGCATGAACTCTCCGGATGGCGGTATCTCGATAGGCGCAGGGTAAAACAATCGCCCATGAAAAAGGTGGCCGGCCGGGTCAACGGCGGGCCACCTTGGCGTCAGCGATTAATGCCCGTAGACGTCAAAGGCGAAGTATTTGTCCTGCACCTTCTTGTACGTGCCGTTGGCGCGGATTTCGGTGATGGCGGCGTTGAATTTATCGGCCAGGGCCTGATCACCCTTGCGCACCGCAATGCCGGCGCCGCCACCGAAATATTTCGGGTCTTCGTAGGTCGGGCCGACGAAGGCGAAGCCCTTGCCGGCGTCGGTTTTCAGGAAGCCTTCGTCAAGGTTGACCGAGTCGGCCAGCATGGCGTCGAGGCGACCGGCGACCATGTCCAGGTTGGCTTCCTGCTGGGAACCATAACGCACCAGGTTGATGCCCGCCGGCACCAGCACTTCAGTGGCGAAACGGTCGTGGGTACTGGCCCGCAGCACACCGACTTTCTTGCCCTTGAGTTCGGTCAGCGGGTCCTTGACGTCGGCGCCCTCCTTCATCACGAAACGCGCCGGGGTGTGGTAGTACTTGATGGTGAAATCGACGTTTTTCTTGCGATCGTCGGTGATGGTCATGGACGACAGGATCGCGTCGATTTTCTTCACTTTCAGTGCCGGAATCAGGCCATCGAATTCCTGCTCGACCCAGGTGCACTTGACCTTCATCTGCGCACAGAGCGCATCGCCGATATCGACATCGAAGCCGGCCAGTTTGCCGTCTGGGGTTTTCATCGAAAAAGGTGGGTAACCGGCTTCGATCCCGAGACGGATCGGCTTGGCCTCTTCGGCCACGGCCGACAGGGACAATACGGACAGTGCCAGGGCACCGAACATGGCTAGTTTGTTCATTTTTGCTCCTGAGTGCGCAGGGATTTTATTAGCGATTATTGGCAGATTCGTAGGCAGCGTTCAGTCAGTAAAAACCGAAGTGGCCGGGAGTCTAGAGGGGCACCCAGGAGGGAAATTGTGTTGAGGCGACAAATAGTTATGAAAATAAACAGGCTTTCCCAAGGACAAGTGATTTGCGAAAAACCTGACAGGTAAACCCCTGTGGCGAGGGAGCTTGCTCCCTCGCCACAAAAGCCTGGTTACAGAAGAGAATCAGCAATCGCAGCTGATCGCCTCATCCGCCATGCGCTCCACCAGGCCGGTCAGGCGAAAGCCTTCATCGAGCCAACCCATGACGCCACCGATCATTTCCTTGACCGGGTAACCCAAGGTCGCCAGACGGACCGCCGCCTTGTTCGCGCCATTGCAGTGCGGGCCTGCACAATACACCACGAACAACGTGCTCTTGGGATAGGCCTCCAGCGCCTGGGCGGTAAGCGTACGGGTCGCCAGGTTGATCGCCCCAGGCACATGCCCGCGCTCATAAGCCAAGGGCCCACGCACATCCACCAGCACAAAATCGAGTTCGCCAGCCTGTTGGCTGGCGTGAACGTCGGAACAATCGGTTTCGAATGTCAGACGCCGACTAAAATGCTGCAGGGCGATCTCGGACGGGGCAGCAGGCACTTCGCGAACCAGACTGGTCATCGGGGTGTACTCCAGGGTAGATGAGGGCGTGAGCAGACTTTATCCGTCCGCCGCTTACCGCTACAGTGGCGCACAAGACACTCTGTGGGAATTTTCCGCCAAATGCAGCCTACTCCCGGCCTGGTCGCGATCCTCGCTTATGACGGCTTATGCACGTTCGAATTCGGCGTTGCCGTCGAGATCTTCGGATTGGAGCGGCCCGAATTCGATTTCCCCTGGTACCAGCATCGCATCGTCGCCGTCGATGACGGCCCAATGCGCGCCATGGGCGGCTTCCAGGTATTGGCCGATGGCGGCATGGAGTTGCTCGAAACGGCTCGAACCATTGTCGTGCCAGGTTGGCGTAGCCGCAACGAGCCACCGCCTCCGGCCTTGCTCGAGGCACTGCGCCGCGCCCATGGCCGAGGCGCGCGCCTGCTGTCGATCTGCTCCGGGGCCTTCGTCCTGGCAGCCGCCGGGCTGCTGGATGGGCTGGGGGCCACGACCCACTGGCGCTACACCGACGAACTGGCGGATAGCTTTCCCGCCATCCGGGTAGACCCGCACGTGTTGTATGTGGATTCAGGACAAGTCATCACCTCGGCCGGCAGCGCCGCAGGCATCGATGCCTGCTTGCATCTGGTAGCACGGGATTATGGCGTCCAGGTCGCCAACAGCGTGGCGCGCCGGCTGGTGATGTCACCGCAACGCACGGGCGGCCAGGCGCAGTTCATTCCGTCGCCGGTCAGCCGAACGCCACGCAGCGATCTGTCGAGCGTCATGCAATGGGCCCGCGAACGCCTGCACAAACCCCTTGGCGTACGCGAACTGGCCAGCCAGGCGGCCATGAGCGAACGGACCTTTTTGCGCCACTTCACCCAAGCCTGCGGCCTGTCGCCCAAGGCCTGGCTGCAACATGAACGCCTGGCCAGGGCTCGCGAATTACTGGAGAGCACTGAAGACAACACCGACAACATTGCGCAGTTGTGTGGCTACCGCTCGGTGGAAAGCTTTCGCGTGGCGTTTCGCAGCGTAGTGGGGTTGGCGCCGTCGGTGTATCGGGAGCGGTTTGGGCGGGGGTGAAAATGCAAAGACACCTGGCAACTTCACACCCCGTGGCGAGGGAGCAAGCTCCCTCGCCACGGTTCGGTTTAAGTCATCAGTCAGGGTTTACGCAGCAAATAACTATCCATGATCCACCCATTCGCCTGCCGCGCGGCCTTGCGGGTGGCTTCGATGTCATCGGCCACATCCCCCAGCCGGCCAGCAATGAGGATTTCATCCGGTGTGCCGACATAGGCGCCCCAGTAAATGTGCGTATCCGGGTCGCTCACCTGGCGATACGCATCTTCGGCATCGAGCATCACCACCACGCTTGAAGCATCGCCCACCTGCCCTGCCGCCAATCGGCGGCCAGTGGTGATTTCCAGCGAACCGCCAATGTCGTTCAGCGCCACCTTGTGCCGGGCGGCAAGGGCCTGGACACTGGTGATGCCAGGAATCACCTCGAACTCAAAGGCGCAGCGGCCGGCATCGACAATCGCCTGCAGGATGCGCACGGTGCTGTCGTACAACGCCGGATCACCCCACACCAGAAAACCAGCGCACTCGCCATCGGACAGTTCGTCATTGATCAACCGTTCGAAAGTGGCCTGCTTCGCTCGGTTCAGCTCTTCGACGCTGGCGGCGTAGTCCAACTCGCCGCGTTGGCGTTCGGGGCTGTAGGCTTCGACGAAACGGTAAGTGCGATCAACGATGTAGCGCTGACAGATTTCGCGGCGCAAATCCATCAGTTTGCTCTTGGCGGGCCCTTTATCCATGAGGAAAAACACGTCCACCCGATTCAAGGCTTTCACCGCCTGCATCGTCAGGTAGTCCGGATCGCCGGCGCCGATGCCGATGACAGATAACGTCTTCATGCCTGCGACTCCTGGGCGCGCAATCGCCACACCCCGTTGAAACGCAACTCCATGGCCGACAGCGGTTCGATGTCGATCCGGTGGAACGTGGTTGCCGGGCAGTGCAATACATTCATCAGGGCCGCACGGATCACGAATGGGTGGGTGACGGCCAGCAGATGTCCCGGCTTGTCTTGCAGGCTGGTCAACCAGTCGCCGACACGGCGACACAACCGGGCAACGGATTCGCCGCCATGGGGGGCCGCCTCAGGATCGTCGAGCCAGGCTTGCAGTTGTTGCGGTTCAGTCGTGAACACCTCGTCGATGGACAAACCACGCCAGCGACCCAAATCGCAATCGGCCAGGGCCTGGACGACCTGGGGCTCTGCGCCGAACAACACAGCCGTCTGGCGAGTGCGCAGTTCTGGCCCGCAGAGCAGTTGCCGGACATTTCGATAGCCGTGGCCGGCCTCTGGACGCTGCGCCAGCCAGCCAGCATCCAGCGGCTCTTCCAGGCCAAAGCGCGCCTGTTTCTGGGCAACGGTGCGGGCGTGGCAAATCAGGGTCAGACGGGTTGCTTGCACGCGGGATACTCAGGCAATCGGTGGGCGGGAGACTAGTCCTTTTCTTGTACAGCACCTTATATGAAATCAAATAACTGAGACAAAAAGGCGTTTTATCTGACACCAACTGAAGCGCCGACTGACATATCCACTCCAGACAACTAAGCCCAAGTCCTACAGGGGTTTCGTACCATCATTGAACATTTTAAACAGAACGTAAAAACCACTGGACATGTAGCACCAGCTACATAAATACTATTTTCAGGAGTTATGAAAGAAATCCAACACCCCATCCAGGCAAGGAGCACGGATGCCGCCTCTCAGAGACCTGATCACCGATCCCGGCCTGGTTTTGACGCCGTCGGAACGCAAGGTCGTACGCGCCCTGCTCGATCACTATCCACGCAACGGCCTGGGCCCGATGTCGCGTCTGGCGGACCATGCCGGCGTCAGCGACCCGACCATCGTGCGGCTGGTAAAAAAGCTCGGATTTGGCGGTTACGCCGAATTCCAGGATGCGCTGCTCAGTGACATGGACCACCGCCTGCGCTCGCCTCGCACGCTGTTGCAACCGCGGGCCAAATTGCCGCAAGGCGATACCTGGAGCCAGTACCTGGCGGCCAGCCAACGCACCCTCAACGACACCCAGGCCCTGACCCAACCCGAAGACGTGCGCATTCTCGTGCAGTGGCTGATCGACAGCCGCCACCAGGTGCATTGCTTTGGTGGGCGCTTCAGCAGCTTTCTTGCCCACTACCTGCTCAACCACTTGCGCCTGTTGCGGGCAGGCTGTTTTGCCCTGGAAGACAACGCCCAGTTGCCCGACCGACTGTTCGACGTGCAGCGCCAGGACGTGGTGCTGATCTTCGATTATCGCCGCTACCAGGCCCAGGCCCTGCGTGTGGCCAGCGCGGCCAAGGCTCGCCACGCCCGGGTCGTATTGTTCAGCGACGTCTATGCCTCGCCATTGCGAGAGCTGGCCGACCTGATCATCAGCGCTCCGGTGGAATCGGTCTCAGCCTTCGACAGCCTGGTGCCGGCGCTGGCCCAGGTCGAAGCGCTGATCGCCTGCATGACCCTGCAATGCCCTGACCTGGCCGAGCGCCTGGAGGGTATCGACGCCTTGCGCGCGGAATTCAGCACGCACCTGTTGGAGGAAAAATAAGGATGTTCTCGCTCCCCCACCGCTCGCCTCGGGATTTGCCGTTCACTCACGACCACACGGCGTTGCTGCTGGTGGACATGCAACGCGCCTGGCTGGAACCGCAATTCGATGCCCATCTGAACACCGCCGAGGCCGAATATTTCATCCGTCGGGCGCGCCAGCAGGTGATTCCCAACCAGCAACGCCTGCTCAACGCGCTGCGCGCGGCCCGGCACAACGTGTTGCACACTCACATCGAAAGCCTCACCGCCGATGGCCGTGACCGCTCCCTGGATCACAAGCTGTCGGACATGCACCTGCCCAAGGGCAGCCCCGAGGCGCAGATCATTGCCGAGCTGGCGCCGCTGGAAAACGAAATCGTGCTGCCCAAGACCTCCTCGGGGGTCTTCAATTCCACCAACATCGACTACGTGCTGCGCAACCTGCAGACCCGCCATCTGATCATCGCCGGCATCGTCACCGACCAATGCGTCGATATGGCCGTGCGTGACGCCGCCGACCGCGGCTACCTGGTCACGCTGGTGGAAGATGCCTGCGCCACGTACACCGAACAACGGCATCTGGCGTGCCTGAACGCGATCAAGGGCTACTGCTGGATCGCCGATACCGACACCGTGCTCGGGCGTTTGCAGGAGATGCAGCCGTGAGCCGCCTCGATACCGCCGCGCCCCTGGCACCGTTACCCATCACGACGCTGGTAAGCACCGACCTGATCGGCGTGACCCGCGGGCGTTCGTTTCCCAGCGATGAGCTGCCCCACTACGTCACCGCCGGTTGTGGCTGGGTGCCGGCCAATAGCGCGCTGACGCCCCAGGACATCATCGCTTCGGCCAACCCCTGGGGCGCCTATGGCGACTTGCGGCTGGTGCCGGACCTGTCCAGCCGGGTGACCATCAGCAACGGCCCCGACGCCCAGGCCCCCGCCCTGGATTTCATCCACTGCGACATCCGGGAAACCGATGGCCGACCGTGGGGCGCCTGCCCGCGCACGCTGCTGCATGACGAAGTGGAGCGTTATCGCACCGAACTCGGCTTGCAGGTGTTCGCTGCGTTCGAGCATGAGTTCAACCTCAATACCACGCCGTCCCAACCCGACCGCCTGGCCTTCAGCCTCCAGGCCCAGCGCCAGCAGGCCGGGTTCGCCGGTTGGCTGCTCAGTGCCCTGCGGGCCGGCGGTGTCGAGCCGGAAATGTTCCTGCCCGAATACGGCAAGCACCAATACGAAATCACCTGCCGCCCGACCCTCGGCGTGGCCGCTGCCGACCGTGCGGTGAACGTGCGGGAAATCAGCCGCGAGATCGCCCGGCAAATGGGCTTGGGCTTAAGCTTCGCCCCCAAGACCGCAGAGAATGCCGTGTGCAACGGTGTGCACCTGCACCTGAGCCTGCAAGACCTGAGCGGCGACCCCGTGCTCCATGACGCCGCGAGCAGCAACGGCTTGTCCAGCCTCGGCCAACACTGGGCCGCGGGGGTGCTGCACTATCTGCCGGCGCTGTGCGCGCTGACCGCCCCAACACCGCTGTCCTACGAACGCCTGCAACCCCATCACTGGAGCGCGTCCTACGCCTGCCTGGGACAGCGCAACCGCGAAGCGGCGCTGCGCATCTGCCCGACCGTGAGCCTGGGCGGTAAACCCGTGGCGAACCAGTACAACCTGGAATTTCGTGCCATGGACGCCACCGCCTCGCCACATCTGGCGATGGCAGCACTGTTGGTCGCCGGACGCCTGGGCATCGAGCAACGGCTGGCGCTGAACGCTGTCACCGATGAAATACCCGATGAGTTGAATGAAGAACAACGTCGCGCCCGTGGCATTATCGCTCTGCCAACAACCCTGACCCAGGCGCTGGATTGCCTGCGCCACAGTGGGGCGCTGCTCGAAGCCCTGCCCGCCCCGCTGGTTGAAACCTACTTCGCCTTGAAGGCCCAGGAGCTGGCCTTGACCCAGGCGCTGTCACCTGCCGAGCGTTGTGAGCACTATGCGCGAATCTATTGAGTGTGCTGAATCAGGCCTCTACACCGGACCGGCCTACCGGCTGCTCCGGGAAGACTCCGAGCACCCGGTGCTGCTGGTGTGCGAACACGCCAGCCGCTTCATGCCCGAAGCCCTGAATGACCTGGGCCTGGATGAAACAGCCGCCCAGGAGCACATCGCCTGGGACATCGGCGCCCTGGCCCTGGCCGAACGCCTGGCCGAAACGTTGGGCGCGACCTTGCTGTCGGCCAATTATTCACGGTTATTGATCGACCTGAACCGCCCGCTTCACGTGTCCGATAGCATTCCGGCCCAGAGCGAGATCTACCAGGTCCCGGGCAACCATTCCCTGGACGAGGCCACTCGTGCCTATCGCCAGCAGCGCCTGTTCCACCCGTTCCATGATCGGCTGCGGGCGTTGATCGACCAGCGCCTGGCCGCCGACCGGTTGGTGCGGGTAGTGGGCATCCACAGTTTTACACCGGTGTTCTACGGCCAACCGCGCGCGCTGGAAGCCGGCGTACTGTTCGGCGAAGCCAAGGATTACGCCCAACGCATCGTCGACGGGCTGGGCCGGCATTCGCTGCGCGCGGCGGGCAACCAGCCCTACAAGATCAACCCTCTGACCGACATGACGGTCCCGGTGCACGGCGATGGACGCGGCCTGGATTCGGTGTTGATCGAAGTGCGCAACGACCTGCTGCGCAGCCCCGACGCGGTGCGAACCTGGAGCGCTTACCTGGCCCCGTTGTTGTAGGAACGCAGCGGCGAGGTTTGAGCGGCAAGCGACAAGCAAGAGCACACCCACACACAGCTGAGAAGGAGAACGGCTCATGAGTATCGAGGCATTTGGCTACAAACAGGAATTGAAGCGCAGCCTGTCACTGACGGACCTGGTGGTGTACGGGATGATTTTCATGATCCCCATCGCCCCGTTTGGCGTGTATGGCTACGTGAACGCCGAGGCCCCGGGGATGGTGCCGCTGGCGTATATCATCGGCATGGTGGCGATGCTGTTCACCGCGTTGAGCTACGGCAGCATGGCCCGGGCTTTTCCGGTGGCCGGTTCCGTCTATTCCTACGCACAACGAGGCCTCAACCCACACGTCGGGTTCATCGCGGGCTGGCTGATGCTGCTGGACTACCTGCTGATCCCGCCGCTGCTGTATGTCTACGCCGCCATGGCGTTGAATCATCTGTACCCGGACATTCCCAAGGTCGGTTTCATCCTCGCGTTCCTGGTAAGTGCGACCTTCGTCAACCTGCGGGGCATCACCTTCACCGCACGGATGAACATTATTTTCCTGCTGGCACAACTGGTGGTACTGGGGATTTTCCTGTTCTACGCCTGGAATGCCCTGCACAGCGGCGGCGGTAACGGCCAACTGACCCTGGCGCCGCTGTACAGCCCGGAACACTTCAACTTCGCCCTGCTGATGCAAGCCGTGTCCATCGCCGTGTTGTCGTTTTTGGGGTTCGACGCCATTTCCACCCTGGCCGAAGAAATCAAGGGCGACCCGGGCCGCAGCGTCGGCAAGGCAGCGTTGGTGACCTTGCTGGTGATGGGGGCGATTTTCGTGGTGCAGACCTGGATCGCCACTGACCTGGCGGCCGGCATGGGCTTCAAGTCAGCTGACACCGCATTCTATGAAATCGCCGAACTGGCGGCCGGCAGCTGGCTGGCAACCTTGACCGCTGTCGCCACGGCGCTGGCCTGGGGCGTGGCGGTGGCGATCACCTCGCAAGCGGCGGTGTCGCGGCTGTTGTTCGGCATGGCCCGGGACGGCAAGTTGCCCAAGGTGCTGGCCAAGGTCCATCCGAAACACAACACCCCGTACCTGAGCATTTATCTGGTCGCCGTGCTGTCGCTATTGATCTGCTACCTGTTTATCAATGCCGTGGACACCCTGACCTCCCTGGTCAACTTCGGCGCCCTGAGCGGCTTCATGTTGCTGCACATCACCGTGATCAACCATTACTGGCGCCGCCAGCGCTCCGGCCAGGTGATTCGCCATCTGATCTGCCCGCTGGTCGGCTTCGTGATCGTCGCGGCCATCATGTACAACATGGGCGTGGATGCGCAGAAGCTCGGCCTGATCTGGATTGCCGCAGGCGTGGTCTATCTGTGCGTGCTGAATAAATTCGGCAGCCGCACTGCGTTGCCCGATCCGGCCGCTCAGTGAAGTTCGGCGGTCGAAGGGTTCGACCTGCCGTAGTGAGTACGCGTGGAGATCGACAGTGATCGTCAAGCCCGGTGCTGGTCACCGGGCTCTCTGGAACAGGAGTGCAATCCATGCTGGCCTTACGTCCAGTTCAATTAAGCGACCTGCCGCAGTTGCAGCAGCTGGCCCGCAACAGCCTGGTAGGCGTGACCTCGCTGCCGGACGATACCGAGCGCCTGCGGGAAAAAATCCTCGACTCGTGCGCCTCGTTCGAGGCCGACGTGCAAAGCCCTGGCGGCGAGAATTATTTTTTTGTCCTGCAGGACCTGGTATCCGGGCACCTGGCCGGCTGTTCGGAAATCCTCTCCAACACCGGTTGCAACGAACCGTTCTACAGCCTGCGCAACCGGCCGTTCTCCAGCGAATCCCGGGAACTGAATATCCACCATGGTGTACCCGCGCTGTCGCTGTGCCAGGACCTCAACGGCCAGACACTGTTGCGTGGGTTTCACATCGACGCCGAGCGGGTTCGCACGCCCGAATCAGAACTGCTGTCGCGGGCCCGGCTGATGTTTATCGCCGCGCACCCTCAGCGCTTTGCCGAATCGGTGATCACGGAGATCGTCGGTTTCAGCAGCGAAGACGGCCAGTCGCCGTTCTGGGATGCCATCGGCAAGCACTTCTTCGACCTGCCCTACGTCGAGGCCGAACGCTTGTGCGGCCTGCAAAGCCGTACCTTTCTGGCCGAGCTGATGCCGCAATACCCGATCTACGTGCCAATGTTGCCGGCGCAGGCCCAGGCTTGCATCGGCCGGGTGCATCCCGACGGCCAGGAAGCCTTCGACATTCTGGAGCGCGAGGGTTTCGAAACCAACAGCTACGTGGACATCTTCGACGGCGGGCCGACGTTGCATGCCCGTGTCGCCAACATCCGCTCCATCACGCAAAGCCAGATTGCCACGGCTCGGCAAAGCCCGCAGATCGACGCCCGCGGCCGCTATCTGGTGAGCAATGATGGGCTTGGAAGCTACCGGGCGATCGTGGCCGAACTGGACGTCAATACCGAGGGCGCCGTGGTGTTGTCGCCAGACATGCTGGCCGCCCTGGGCGTCACGGATGGCCAGCCGATCCGGGTGGTTGCCTTATGAATCTCACTGGAGCCCGTGTTGCGTATCCGCGCTTGGACCGACACGATGAAGGAGCTGCCTCATGATTGTCCGCCCGGTCGCCATCACCGACCTGCCCGCCCTGCTGGACCTTGCCCGCTGCGCGGGCCCCGGGTTCACCAGCCTGCCGGCCAACGAAGAGCGCCTGGCCCATCGCGTTCGCTGGGCCCAGCGCACCTTTGCCGGGCAAGTCGAACGTGCCGACGCCGATTACCTGTTCGTGCTCGAGGATGATGACCGGCAAGTAGTGGGCATCAGCGCCCTGACCGGTGCGGTGGGATTACGCGAGCCTTGGTACAACTACCGCGTTGGGGTGACCGTCAGTTCGGCACCGGAGCTGGGCATCCAGCGACAGATCCCGACGCTGTTTCTCAACAACGAAATGACCGGGCAATCGGAAATCTGCTCGTTGTTCCTGCACCCCGAGCAACGCCGTGGCCACAATGGACGCCTGCTGTCCCTGGCGCGCCTGCTGTTCGTGGCCGAGTTCTCAGAGCTGTTCGGCGAGAAAATGATCGCCGAATTGCGCGGCCACGCCGACGAGCAAGGTTGCTCACCGTTCTGGGATAGCCTGGGACGGCACTTTTTCAAGAAGGATTTCAGCTACGCCGACCAGTTGTCCGGCATGGGCAACAAATCGTTCATTGCCGAGTTGATGCCGCGCCAGCCGCTGTACACCTGCCTGCTCACTGAACAGGCCCAGGCGGTGATCGGCAAGGCCCACCCGAATACCGAGCCAGCCATGAAGATTCTCGGCGCCGAGGGGTTCTCTCATAAAGGCTATATCGATATTTTCGACGCCGGCCCGGTCATCGAGGCGCCGGTTTCGAAGATCCGCACCGTGCGCGACAGCCAGTCGTTGACCCTGGCCATCGGCACGCCGGACGAACAAGCTCCGGTCTGGTTGATCCATAACCGACGTCTGGCGAACTGCCGCGTGACCAGTGCCCGGGCACGCCAGCATGGTCAGAGTCTGCTGGTCGACCGGCTCACCGCCAAACGCCTGCAAGTACAACCGGGTGACATGGTGCGCGCCGTGGCGCTGCTCAAACAGGGACGACAGGCGGTAGCGGCGTAACCCGCGGGTTGGGCTCAATATCGCCTTTTTTCGATGCAGGGACGGCATCGCCCATGCGCATTCGTCATCATCTTTGCGTCTCCCACGTGATAGCCTTTTGTTCCTTCGGCGTTGACACTTTTGCTCAAGCCTTTCCATTCCATTGGTGGAACTCATATGTCCAGGCTTTCCCATCAAGATTTGCGTCGCAATTTTCGTCAACTGCTGGCTTCCAAAACCTGCTACCACACCGCCTCGGTGTTTGACCCAATGTCGGCGCGCATCGCCGCCGACCTGGGGTTTGAAGTGGGGATCCTGGGTGGCTCGGTCGCGTCGTTGCAAGTGTTGGGCGCGCCGGACTTCGCCCTGATCACCCTCAGCGAATTCGCCGAACAGGCCACCCGCATCGGCCGTGTGGCCCAACTGCCGGTGATTGCCGACGCCGACCACGGCTACGGCAATGCCCTGAACGTGATGCGCACCATCATCGAACTGGAACGCGCCGGCGTGGCGGCGCTGACCATCGAGGACACCTTGCTGCCGGCCCAGTTTGGGCGTAAATCCACCGATTTGATCGGCGTGGCCGAAGGCGTCGGCAAGATTCGCGCAGCACTGGAGGCGCGAGTCGATTCGGAAATGGCGATCATTGCCCGTACCAATGCCGGGATTTTGCCGGTCCAGGAAATCATCAGCCGCACCCAGCAATATGAGCGTGCCGGGGCGGATGGGATTTGCATGGTGGGTGTGCAGGACTTCGAACACCTGGAGCAGATCAGCGAGAACCTGACGCTGCCGTTGATGCTCGTCACCTATGGCAACCCGAAGTTGCGCGACGACAAACGCCTGGCTGAGCTGGGTGTGCGAGTCACCATCGACGGCCACGGCGCCTATTTCGCCGCGATCAAGGCCACCTACGACAGCCTTCGTGAACAACGGCAGATCTTCACCCAGGCGTCGGATCTCAGCGCCACCGAACTGACCCACACCTACACCCAGCCCGAGGAGTACATCCGTTGGGCCGAGGAGTACATGAGCGTCAAGGAGTAAGCGAACTCGCTCCCACAGGATTAGCCTGTGGGAGCAAAGCTTGCTCCCACAGAGGCCCTTGGTGGGCCAGCTCCTAGCCCTTGCTACGCAGCATTTCCTTAGGCACGTATTTGCCGATCTCGAACTTGCCGATGGCGGCGCGGTGGACTTCATCCGGGCCGTCGGCCAGGCGCAGGGTGCGCTGCATGGCGTACATGTAGGCCAGCGGGAAATCGTTGGAGACCCCGGCCCCACCGTGGATCTGGATCGCCCTATCGATGACTTTCAAGGCCACGTTCGGCGCGACGACCTTGATCTGGGCAATTTCGCTCTTGGCCACTTTATTGCCGACGGTGTCCATCATGTACGCCGCTTTCAGCGTCAGCAGGCGCGCCATGTCGATCTCCATCCGCGAGTCGGCGATCTTGTCGACGTTACCGCCCAGGCGCGCCAATGGCTGGCCGAAGGCAGTGCGGCTCACGGCCCGCTTGCACATCAACTCCAAGGCGCGCTCGGCCATGCCGATGGAACGCATGCAGTGGTGAATCCGGCCTGGGCCAAGGCGACCCTGGGCAATTTCAAAGCCGCGGCCTTCACCCAGCAGGACGTTTTCGTACGGCACTCGCACGTTATCGAACAGCACTTCGGCATGCCCGTGCGGCGCGTCATCGTAGCCGAACACCGGCAGTGGCCGGACGATTTTGACCCCAGGGATGTCCACCGGCACCAGAATCATCGAATGCTGGGCATGCCGTGGTGCATCGGGGTTGCTCAGCCCCATGAAGATCAGGATCTTGCAGCGCGGGTCACAGGCCCCTGAGGTCCACCACTTCTTGCCATTGATCACCCACTGGTCACCATCGCGCTCGGCACGGGCGGCCATGTTGGTGGCGTCCGAGGAGGCAACGTCCGGCTCGGTCATGGCGAAAGCCGAGCGGATCTCGCCGCGCAGCAGCGGCTCCAGCCAACGCTGCTTCTGCTCTTCATTGGCGTAGCGCACCAGCACTTCCATGTTGCCGGTATCCGGCGCCGAGCAGTTGAACGGCTCCGGCCCCAACAGCGAGCGGCCCATGATCTCTGCCAACGGTGCATATTCCAGGTTGGTCAGGCCGGCACCCAGTTCGGACTCGGGCAGGAACAGGTTCCACAAACCCTCAGCCTTGGCCTTGGCCTTGAGCTCTTCCATGATGGCCGTGGGCTGCCAGCGGTCGCCTTCGGCCACTTGCCGTTCGAACACCGCTTCGGCCGGGTAAACGTAGGCATCCATGAACGCCGTGACACGTTCACGCAGTTCCTGAACCTTGGGGGAATAGGCGAAATCCATGAGCAGCACCTTCTTGGCAGAGGTTGTTTTAGGTCATGAAATCGATGCTAGTTCAGCTACGAAAATTTACCTAACCTATTCTCGGCGTGTATTAACATTCATCACCGATATATGTTTCACTGATTCGCATCGCCACCCGGCACCTCACAACACGTCCAAGAATAAGAGTGCAGCGCCATGAATCTGAGCAAGGTCGACCTCAACCTTTTCATTGTCTTCGATGCGATCTACACCGAAGCCAACCTGACCCGCGCCGGGCAGATCGTCGGCATCACGCAGCCGGCCGTGTCCAATGCCCTGGCGCGCCTGCGGGAGACCTTCAACGACCCGCTGTTCGTGCGCACCGCCCAGGGCATGGTGCCCACGCCCATGGCGCAGAACATCATCGGCCCGGTGCGCAATGCCCTGTCGTTGCTGCGGGTGTCGGTGCAGGAAAGCCGGATTTTCAACCCGTTGCAGGCGGTCAAGACCTACCGCATCAGCATGACCGACCTCACCGAAGGCGTGATCCTGCCGCCGTTGTTCCAACGTCTGCGCCGCCTGGCACCGACCGTGGCCATCGAGAGTTTCCTGTCCAAACGCCGTGAAACCACCAAGGAACTGGCCGCCGGGCGCCTCGACTTCGCCGTGGACGCGCCGCTCAACACCGACCCGCAGGTGCGCCACGTCAAGCTGATGGAAGACCGCTACGTGTGCGCCATGCGCAAGGGGCACCCGCTGGCGGGCAAGGAGAAGATCAGCCTCGACGATTACCTGGCCCAGACCCACGTGCATATTTCCAGCCGCCGCAACGGGCTCGGTTATGTCGACCTGGCCCTCGGCAAGATGGGCATCCAGCGCAAGATCGCCCTGCGTTCCCAGCATTACCTGATGGCGTCCCAGGTGCTGCAGCAGACCGACATGGTCATGACCGTCCCCGAGCGCTTTGCCCGTCGTCACGATCTGCACGCCTTCCTGTTGCCGGTCAACGATGTGCCGCCGGTGGAAACCCACTTGTACTGGCACGAAAGCACCGACCAGGACCCGGCCAACCGCTGGATGCGCGAGCAGATGATCGAACTCTGCCAGCAGGTGACGGCGCACGAGAAGAAGCTTGATAAGGTGGTGTAAAGCTCTGGACCGCGTTCTCGTTCTTCGCGAGCAAGCCCGCTCCCACATTGGACCTGCAATACACTCAACATTTGTGTACAACGCAGAATCTGTGGGAGCGGGCTTGCTCGCGAAGAGGCCTGTACAGGCAACGCACCTACGACTGCTTGACGCGAACGTCAACCTGCCTTTAGCTTAGCGCCAGCCCCTTTCGTTTCGAGCGCTTCCATGAGCAGCCAGACTTACAGCATCTCCGACCTCGCCCGCGAATTGGATATCACCACCCGGGCCATCCGCTTCTATGAAGAACAAGGCCTATTGAGCCCGGAGCGACGTGGCCAGGAACGTATTTACTCGCCGCGGGACAAGGTCAGCCTGAAGCTGATCCTGCGGGGCAAGCGCATCGGTTTTTCCTTGGCCGAGTGCCGCGAACTGATCGAACTCTACGACCCCACCAGCGGCAATCAGAAACAACTGCACAGCATGCTGGCGAAAATCGCCGAACGCCGAGAACAACTCGAACAGCAACTGCTGGACATCGAACAGATGAAACTCGAACTGGACACCGCCGAAGAACGCTGCATCCAGGCACTGGAGCAGACGATCAAGGGCCAGGAAATCGTCCAATAACGACGTGATTCCATTGTGGGAGCGGGCTTGCTCGCGAATGCGGACTTATTTCAGCCTATTTGGCGACTGGCACACCGCCTTCGCGAGCAAGCCCGCCCCCACAATGGATTGACACGCCCACTACTACAGGTCAATCCCCATGTCCCTCCCCTCCTTTGTACGCCTGATCGAAGTCGGCCCCCGCGACGGTCTGCAGAATGAAGCGCAACCCATCAGCGTCGCCGACAAGGTGCGCCTGGTAGACGCCTTGAGTGCCGCCGGCCTGGGTTACATCGAGGTCGGCAGTTTTGTCTCGCCCAAGTGGGTGCCGCAAATGGCCGGCTCCGCCGAGGTGTTCGCGCAGATCCAGCGCAAGCCCGGCGTCACCTATGGCGCCCTGGCACCGAACCTGCGGGGCTTTGAAGACGCACTGGCGGCCGGCGTGAAAGAAGTGGCGGTGTTTGCCGCCGCGTCCGAAGCGTTCTCTCAGCGCAACATCAACTGTTCCATCCAGGAAAGCCTGGAGCGCTTCGCGCCGATCATGGAGGCCGCGAAGCAGCATGGGGTCAGCGTGCGCGGTTATGTGTCCTGCGTGCTGGGCTGCCCGTATGAAGGCGAGGTCAAGGCCGAGCAGGTCGCGTGGGTCGCGCGGGAACTGTACACAATGGGCTGTTACGAGGTCTCCTTGGGCGACACCATCGGCACCGGCACCGCCGGCGCCACGCGCAGGATGTTCGAGGTGGTTGGCGCACAGGTACCTCGGGACAAACTGGCCGGGCATTTCCACGACACCTACGGCCAGGCCATGGCCAACGTGTACGCCAGCCTGCTGGAAGGCATCGCGGTGTTTGACAGCTCCATCGCCGGCCTTGGTGGCTGCCCGTACGCCAAGGGCGCCAGCGGTAACGTTGCCACCGAAGACGTGCTGTACCTGCTCAACGGCTTGGGCATTGAGACCGGGGTCGACCTGGACGCATTGATCGGCGCGGGCCGGCAGATTTGTGACGTGCTTGGCCGCCCGACCGGTTCGCGCGTCGCCAAGGCCCGCGCCGCACAGTGAGGTGTTACCGCTGGCGTTGTAACAGCGGCGAAACGAGTAACACGGAAACAATTTGTCAGGTATGGCCCGCCTGCCTTTTGCAGCAAAAAACATAACTCATTGATTTATATATAATTTTAAAAGTTGGCACGCCACCTGCTATATCTCTGACATAACAAGAATAAAAAAACGCAGCAAACCCAATAAAAACAAGACGAAACGACTCTGACATAACAAAAACAACACGGCAGAGACGCAGCTAACAGATTTTTTTGGAGAGGATGTGCTTTTCAGGGTGCTTTCAGGAGCAACCCGCAACCGGGCAGAGAACAATAAAACTACCTTCAGGTAGCTCCCGAATCGGTTGGATCGCCAGGCGAAAAAGCAGATCAGCGCTCAAAAAAATACGTTTGCTCTTGATCCCGGATGGGGGTCGCCAAAAACAGCGGTAAAGGGTCACGGCTACCAAAAACAACAACAGGCCGCCCCTCAATAATAAAAAAAGAGCACGCGACGACAAAATTAAAGGGGAGCTTCGGCTCCCCTTTGTGCTGTCTGGTGTTTAAGTTTTCCGGGACATTTCATGAAGGCGGTGTGTCAGTCATATCACCTTGGCCGATACATCGCCTTCGCGAGCAAGCCCGCTCCCACAGGGGATTTTGCTCAGTCTCCCTTTTCGCGCAGTTCTTCAATGCTGATTTCGCGCATGCGAAACTTCTGGATCTTGCCGGTGACGGTCATCGGAAATTCTTCGACGAACTTGAAATAACGCGGCGTCTTGAAGTGGGCGATACGCTCCTTGCACCAGGCTTGCAGCTCCTGCTCGGTGGCGCTGTGACCGGGGTGGAATTTGATCCAGGCGACGATTTCTTCGCCGTAGCGCGAGCATGGGATACCGATCACTTGCACGTCCGCCACCGCCGGGTGGGTGAAGAAGAACTCTTCCAGCTCACGCGGGTAAACATTCTCACCGCCGCGAATAATCATGTCCTTGTTGCGTCCGACAATGCGGACATAGCCCTGCTCATCCATGGTCGCCAGGTCGCCGGTGTGCATCCAGTTGTCCTGGTCTATGGCCTCGGCGGTGCCCTTGGGGTTGTTCCAGTAACCGAGCATCACGCTGTAACCGCGGGTACACAACTCGCCGATGGTGCCACGGGGAACGATCTCGCCAGCCTCATCGACGATCTTGCTTTCCAGTTGCGGCTGGGTGCGGCCCACGGTGGTGACGCGCAACTCCAGTTCATCCGCAGGACCGGTCTGCAATGACACCGGACTGGTTTCCGTCATGCCGTAGGCAATTTGCACCTCGGCCATGTGCATCTCATTGATGACCCGCCGCATCACTTCGATCGGGCACGTGGCCCCGGCCATGATCCCGGTGCGCAGGCTGGACAGGTCGAACTCACCCCTTTGCGGCTGATCCAGCATGGCGATGAACATGGTGGGTACGCCATACAGCGCCGTGGCTTTTTCCTCGGCGACGGTCTTTAGCGTCAATAACGGATCGAAGGCATCGTTGGGGTAGATCATGGTGCTGCCATGGGTCATGCAGCCCAGGTTACCCATGACCATGCCAAAGCAGTGGTAGAGCGGCACCGGAATCACCAGCCGGTCGGCGGCGACCAGGCCCAGGCTTTCGCCGACCATGTAGCCGTTATTGAGGATGTTGCGGTGGCTGAGGGTCGCGCCCTTGGGAAAACCGGTGGTGCCGGAGGTGTACTGGATATTCACCGGTTGATCGAAATGCAGGCTGGCCTGGCGCTCGGCCAGTTGTTCAGATGTAGTCGCTGCGCCAAGGGCGGCCAATTGCGACCAGGGCAGAAAGCCTGGCGGCGGCTGAAGATCGAGGCTGATCACGCCTCGCAGGTCCGGCAAACATTCACTCTGCAACTGGCCGATCGATTGTTCCACCAACTCCGGGGCCAGCGATTGCAGCATGGCGTGATAATCCGACGTCTTGAACGCCCCGGCGCACACCAGCCATTGGCAGCCGGATTGTTTGAGCACGTACTCCAGCTCCGAGGTGCGGTAGGCCGGGTTGATGTTGACCAGGATCACACCGATCTTCGCACTGGCGAACTGGCTGATGCACCACTGGGCACAATTGGGTGCCCACACACCGAGACGATCGCCGGCTTTCAAACCCAATGCCAACAAGGCTCGGGCATGCAGGTCGACGGCTTCGGCCAGTTGTCGCCAGGTGTAACGCAGCGATTGATGGCGAACCACCAGCGCCTCGCCCTCCGGATGGCGGGCCACTGTCTGGTCGAAAGCCTGGCCGATGGTTTGCGCCAACAACGCCTTGGCCTGGGAGCCACGGGTGTAGCTGAATTGCGAATGCGAACCGGATTGATCCATGACGCCCCCTCTTGTCTTTATTAGTGGGTGTAGCGGTGAACCTGATGCAGAGCGCACTTACTCTGGCTCAAGTTGACGTTAACGTAAAGGGCGATTGACAGCCATCCGTCACAGGCTTACGTTAACGTAAAGGTGAGAGCCACTCTTCAGCTCTCCGCACCCGATAAAAAAGCCAAAGGTGTCCCATGAGCTACCCATCCCTGAACTTTGCCCTCGGCGAAACCATCGACATGCTGCGCGACCAGGTTCAGTCCTTCGTCGCCAAAGAGATCGCTCCACGCGCCGCTCAGATCGACATCGACAACCTGTTCCCCGCCGACCTGTGGCGCAAGTTTGGCGACATGGGCCTGCTGGGCATTACGGTCGCGGAAGAATACGGCGGTGCCGGCCTGGGCTATCTGGCCCACGTGGTGGCGATGGAAGAAATCAGCCGCGGCTCGGCTTCGGTCGCCCTCTCCTACGGCGCCCACTCCAACCTCTGCGTGAACCAGATCAACCGCAACGGCAATCATGAGCAGAAGACCAAATACCTGCCCAAGTTGATCAGCGGCGAACACGTTGGCGCCCTGGCCATGAGCGAGCCGAACGCCGGCTCCGACGTGGTCTCGATGAAGCTGCGCGCCGACAAGCGTGGCGATCATTACGTACTCAACGGCAGCAAGACCTGGATCACCAACGGTCCCGACGCCAACACCTACGTGATCTACGCCAAGACCGACCTGGAAAAAGGCCCCCACGGCATCACCGCCTTCATCGTCGAGCGTGACTGGAAAGGCTTCAGCCGCAGCAACAAGTTCGACAAGCTCGGAATGCGCGGCTCGAACACCTGCGAGCTGTTTTTCGATGACGTTGAAGTGCCGGAAGAGAACATCCTCGGCGCGCTCAATGGCGGCGTGAAAGTGCTGATGAGCGGCCTCGATTACGAGCGCGTGGTGCTCTCGGGCGGCCCCACCGGGATCATGCAGGCCTGCATGGACCTGATCGTGCCGTACATCCACGACCGCAAGCAGTTCGGCCAGAGCATCGGCGAATTCCAGCTGATCCAGGGCAAGGTCGCCGACATGTACACCCAGCTCAACGCCAGCCGCGCCTACCTGTATGCGGTGGCCCAGGCTTGTGAGCGCGGCGAAACCACCCGCAAGGACGCCGCCGGGGTGATCCTCTACAGCGCCGAACGCGCCACGCAAATGGCCCTCGACGCGATCCAGATCCTCGGCGGCAACGGCTACATCAATGAATTCCCCGCCGGTCGTCTGCTGCGTGACGCCAAGCTGTACGAAATCGGTGCTGGCACCAGTGAGATTCGTCGGATGTTGATCGGCCGCGAACTGTTCAACGAAACCCGCTAACGGAGCTGACCATGGCCACGCTACACACTCAGCTCAACCCCCGTTCGCCGGATTTCATCGCCAACCGCGATGCGATGCTCAAACAGGTCGAGGCCCTGCACACCTTGCTCGCACAAGTGCAGCAAGGTGGCGGCCCCAAGGCCCAGGAGCGCCACACTTCGCGGGGCAAACTGCTGCCCCGTGAGCGCATCAATCGGCTGCTGGATCCCGGATCACCGTTTCTGGAAATCAGCCCGTTGGCGGCCTATGAAGTCTATGGCGAAGACGTGCCAGCGGCTGGGGTGATTGCCGGGATCGGCCGCGTGGAGGGCGTCGAGTGCATGATTGTCGCCAACGACGCGACGGTCAAAGGCGGCTCCTACTATCCGCTGACAGTGAAAAAACACCTGCGCGCCCAGACCATCGCCCAGCAGAATCGCCTGCCCTGCATTTACCTGGTGGATTCGGGCGGCGCCAACCTGCCGCGCCAGGACGAAGTGTTCCCGGACCGCGAGCACTTCGGACGGATCTTCTTCAACCAGGCCAACATGAGTGCCCAGGGCATCCCGCAGATCGCCGTGGTCATGGGCTCCTGCACCGCCGGTGGCGCCTACGTGCCAGCGATGGCTGACGAAGCGATCATGGTCCGCCAGCAAGCCACGATTTTTCTCGCCGGCCCACCCCTGGTGAAAGCCGCCACCGGCGAAGTGGTGAGTGCCGAAGACCTGGGCGGTGCCGATGTGCATTGCAAGATTTCTGGCGTCGCCGACCACTACGCCGACAGCGATGAACACGCCCTTGCCATTGCCCGCCGCAGCGTGGCCAACCTCAACTGGCGCAAACTCGGTGACGTGCAGCAACGCCAACCCATCGCTCCGTTGTATGCGAGCGATGAGCTGTACGGCGTGGTGTCGGCCGACGCCAAGCAACCGTTCGATGTGCGCGAAGTGATCGCACGCCTGGTGGACGGTTCGGTGTTCGACGAGTTCAAGGCGCTGTTCGGCACGACGCTGGTGTGCGGCTTCGCCCACTTGCACGGCTACCCGATCGCGATCCTGGCCAACAACGGCATCCTGTTTGCCGAAGCGGCGCAGAAAGGCGCGCACTTCATCGAACTGGCCTGTCAACGTGGTATTGCGCTGCTGTTCCTGCAGAACATCACCGGCTTCATGGTCGGGCAGAAATACGAAGCCGGCGGCATCGCCAAGCACGGCGCGAAGCTGGTGACGGCGGTGGCTTGCGCCAAGGTGCCGAAATTCACCGTGATCATCGGCGGCAGTTTCGGCGCCGGTAACTATGGCATGTGCGGCCGGGCCTACGACCCACGGTTCCTGTGGATGTGGCCGAATGCACGGATTGGCGTGATGGGCGCCGAGCAGGCGGCAGGTGTGTTGGTGCAGGTCAAGCGCGAACAGGCCGAACGCAGCGGCCATCCTTTCAGCGCTGCCCAGGAGGCTGAGATCAAGCAACCGATTCTCGATCAGTACGAAGAACAGGGTCACCCCTACTATTCCAGCGCACGGCTGTGGGACGACGGCGTCATCGACCCGGCCCAGACCCGCGACGTACTGGGCCTGGCCTTGTCTGCGTCACTGAACGCGCCCATCGAACCGAGCCGCTTCGGCGTGTTCCGGATGTAAACGGGGAATGCCCATGGATAACTTCAATACCCTCGAACTGCTCACCGACCCGCGTGGCGTCGCCACCCTATGGCTGAGCCGCGAGTCGAAAAACAACGCGTTCAACGCTGAAATGATCCGCGAACTGATCCTCGCCCTGGATCAGGTCAGCGGCGATCCGAGCCTGCGCTTCCTGCTGATCCGCGGGCGTGGCAAACATTTCAGCGCCGGCGCCGACCTGGCCTGGATGCAGCAATCGGCCGAGCTCGACTATCACACCAACCTCGACGACGCCCGGGAACTGGCGGAGCTGATGTACAACCTCGCCAAGCTGAAAATCCCTACGTTGGCGGTCGTCCAAGGTGCGGCGTTTGGGGGTGCGCTGGGGCTGATCAGCGCCTGCGACATGGCCATTGGCGCCGATGAAGCGCAGTTCTGCCTGTCGGAAGTACGCATTGGCCTGGCGCCGGCGGTGATCAGCCCGTTCGTGGTGCAAGCCATAGGCGAACGGGCGGCCCGGCGTTACGCCCTGACCGCTGAACGCTTCGGCGGGCAACGTGCGAAAGAAATCGGTTTGCTGTCGGAAAGTCACCCGGCCGAGACCCTGGATCAGCAGGTCGAGCAATGGATCGACAACCTGTTGCTCAACAGCCCGGCGGCCATGCGCGCCAGCAAGGAACTGTTGCGCGAAGTCGGTAACGGCGCCCTCACCCCGGCGCTGCGGCGCTACACCGAAAACGCCATCGCCCGCATCCGTGTCAGCCCGGAGGGCCAGGAAGGGTTACGAGCCTTCCTGCAAAAACGTGCGCCGAACTGGCAAGCCGAGTCGAATAATAAGGAGCCGCGTCGATGAGCGCCCCTGTCCTCACTACTTTGCTGGTGGCCAACCGTGGTGAAATCGCCTGCCGCGTAATGCGCACCGCCAAAGCCATGGGCCTGACCACTGTGGCCGTGCACAGCGCCACCGACCGCGATGCGCGCCACAGCCGTGAAGCCGACATTCGCGTCGACCTGGGCGGCAGCAAGGCCACCGACAGCTACCTGCAAATCGACAAGCTGATCGCCGCCGCCCTGGCCAGTGGCGCCCAGGCGATCCATCCGGGTTATGGCTTTCTGTCGGAGAATGCCGGGTTCGCCCGCGCCATCGAAAACGCCGGGTTGATCTTCCTCGGCCCGCCCGCCTCGGCCATCGACGCCATGGGCAGCAAGTCCGCGGCCAAGGCCTTGATGGAAACCGCCGGCGTGCCCCTGGTGCCCGGCTATCACGGCGAAGCCCAAGACCTCGACACCTTCCGCGACGCCTGTGCACGCATCGGTTATCCCGTGCTGCTCAAGGCCACTGCCGGTGGTGGCGGCAAAGGCATGAAAGTGGTCGAAGACGTCAGCCAGCTGGCCGAAGCCCTTGCCTCGGCCCAGCGTGAAGCGCAATCGTCATTCGGCGATTCGCGGATGCTGGTGGAGAAATACCTGCTCAAGCCGCGCCACGTTGAGATCCAGGTGTTCGCCGATCAGCACGGCAACTGCCTGTACCTCAACGAGCGCGATTGCTCGATTCAGCGTCGGCACCAGAAGGTCGTCGAAGAAGCCCCGGCGCCGGGCCTGAGTCCGCAACTGCGACGAGCCATGGGCGAAGCTGCGGTGCGCTCGGCACAAGCCATCGGTTATGTCGGCGCCGGTACCGTGGAATTCTTGCTGGATGCGCGCGGCGAGTTTTTCTTCATGGAGATGAACACGCGCCTGCAAGTCGAACACCCGGTGACCGAAGCCATTACCGGCCTCGATCTGGTGGCCTGGCAGATTCGCGTGGCGCGTGGCGAAGCGCTGCCGATGACTCAGGACGAGGTGCCTTTGATCGGCCACGCCATCGAAGTGCGGCTGTACGCCGAAGACCCGGCCAACGATTTCCTGCCGGCCACCGGACGCCTGGCGCTGTATCGCGAATCAGCCGAAGGGCCGGGGCGGCGGGTCGACAGTGGCGTGGAAGAAGGTGATGAGATCTCGCCGTTCTACGACCCGATGCTCGGTAAGCTGATCGCCTGGGGCGAGGACCGTGAACAGGCGCGGTTACGGCTATTGAGCATGCTCGACGAATTTGCCATTGGCGGACTGAAAACCAATATCGGGTTCCTGCGACGCATCGTCGCTCACCCCGCCTTCGCGGCGGCGGAGCTGGACACTGGATTTATCCCACGCTATCAGGCGCAATTACTGCCAGAGCCTGGCGAATTGAATGATGATTTCTGGCGCGCTGCGGCCCACGGTTTTGCCTTGAGTCTGACGCCACGTGTACGAGCCGATGACGCCCACTCGCCCTGGGCCAACGTCGCCGGGCTGCGCCTGGGACTGCCAAGGGAAACCACCCTGCACTTGAGCTGCGAAGGACAGGATCGCGCGATGACGCTGGACGTTACAGCGGGTAGCGCGGAGTTCAAGGGCGAGCAACTGCTGATCGAGCACCACGGCCTGCGCCGTAGACATCGGGCCATCCGCCAGGGCGACAGCCTGTATCTGCAATGGGAAGGTGACCTGCACCGAGTCGATCTGTACGACCCGTTGGCCGCTGCCGAAGCCAGCCACAGCCATCAAGGCGGCCTGACCGCCCCCATGAACGGCAGCATCGTCCGGGTATTGGTGAGCGTCGGCCAAACGGTGGAAACCGGGGCGCAACTGGTGGTGCTGGAAGCGATGAAAATGGAGCACAGCATTCGTGCGCCCAAGGCCGGCGTGATCAAGGCGCTGTATTGCCAGGAAGGTGAAATGGTCAGCGAAGGCAGCGCACTGGTGGCGTTCGAAGAATAGGCATCGACCCGTATGCCGGGTCGATCCAGTTAGAACCTGATGGTGGCCTGCACGACCACACCGATGATGCGGCATTGTTCGGTGTACAGGTTTTTCGGGTAAGTCGGATTGAGCGGAACCAGATAACGCTGGCCGCTCTCTTCGATCAATTTGCGAAAGGTCGCATCGCTGCTGCCAGGCAGTTGCGCGACCACCAGTTTGCCGGGCACCGCTTCGATGGCCGGGTCGATCAGGATCGACATCCCCTCGGGAATGCTCAACCCGCTCGGTGCGGTCATCGCATCGCCAACCACCACCAGCCAGAACGCGTCGCCCTGGGCATGGTAATCCGTCAGCTCATAGCGCGCCTTGTCGTAGGTCGCGAGCTCGCCTTCGCGGATTTCACCCACCTCGCTCCAATCGCTCACCGGGTAACGGAAGTACGGATTGTACTTCTGCGCCAGGGCCATGCCTTCGTCGGTCGAAGTATCCGGCTCGCGAATCACCATCGCCACTTCCAGAAACTCCAGCCCCAGCTCCTGCAGGACCCGATTCATGTCTTCGACACTGGGCTGCCGGCGCTTGGTCAGCCAATGGCCGACACCGCCCTGGGACATGCCCAAACGTTCTGCGAGCACCACTTGCGTGACGCGCAGCTCCTTCATCTTGGCCTTGACCAACTCTATCCATTTATCCATGTGCGGCACGATACGTGGCTGTCTCCGACCATCAAAACACAAATTGTAGTATTTAAATTATCGTCACAATTACGATAGGTACTATTCTGGGTTCAGGACTTCAGCCCCCCATACGGAGAATCTCGACACCATGGACACACCCAACAAGGATCAGCCCAACAACCCTTTCGACAGCTCGTTCCCCTCGCTGCAGGATTGCCCGGCGGCCCAACGCGCCCTCGACTACTACTTGAAACCAGGTGTTTCGGATGCGCCGGCAGAGCATCGCTTCTTCGACGTAAATCGCAACATCAGCTCAGAAGAAGCCCTGGTTCACGCTTGTGATCTGCTGCGCTGCGCGGCGGCCACCGCCCACGAATCCGCCAACCGGCTGGATGGTTCGAGCCGGGACCTGGCATTTTCAGTGGTGCATATGATTGATCTGGTCAAGGTGATGCTTGACCGGTCCCTGGATGGCTACCCTACTCGCTAGGCGTAGCACAGGGGAATGGCGCCGCGAATGCGGGCGAAAGGAAATATTTTCCAATCGATGCGATAAAACCATTTGACTTGCAAATGATAATGATTATTATTGCATCAGCTGGTCGCGAGATCAGTCGATAGGCCAGAAGACCTTAGGTCGGACTTCTGGAATATCTCCTCATCAGGCTAATCACGGTTTTTGACCCGGCTTTTTGCCGGGTCTTTTTTTGCCGATTTTTCGGCTTATGGCTTCAGGCTAATGAAGTCTTTGGGTGTCGCTAATTCGGTGGCGGCGATGATAGCAAATGAGTATCCATTTACAAGTGTTCCCCCCGCCTCAGCCGCGAAAGCGATCGATAGGCAGCTACTTGAGAATCCACTGCTGACTCTCTAAGCTGCGTTGGCGTCCAGGGAGGGCGCCCCCTTCTTCAAATGACTCAAATCGTCCGGTTTTGCCTTTCTTGCGTGTAAAGTAACGGCCATGAAAATCCTTTTCAGGAGCCGTGACCGTGGCTAAATCCTCTTTCGATATCAGCGCCAATTTTGACAGCGGCAACATTGAAGTCGTCGACATCAGCAACCCGCTGCAGTCGCTGCTGAAGATCCGACCCGACACCCGCAGCGCTCACTTTCAATGGTTCCACTTCAAGGCCAGCGGCCTGCATGTCGGCCAGGAATATTCCTTCCGCCTGCTCAATGCCAGTCAATCGTCCTACAACAAGGCTTGGACCGGCTACCAGACCGTTGCCTCCTACGATCACGTCAACTGGTTCCGTATTCCCACGCAGTTTGAAGGCGACGCCCTGCGCTTTCACCTCGAGGCCGAACAACCTCATGCCTGGTTCGCCTACTTCGAACCCTACAGCCGTGGCCGTCATGATTGGTTGATCGAGCAAGCGTTGCACAAGGCCGGTACCGAACTGCTGGCCGTCGGTAAAAGTGCGCAAGGCCGTGACATTCAATTGCTGCGCAAGGGCAGCGGTGCCGAAGGTCGGCGCAAGGTCTGGATCATCGCCCAGCAGCACCCTGGCGAGCACATGGCCGAATGGTTCATGGAAGGCGTGATCGAACGCCTCCAGCATCAGGATGATCCGCAACTGGGACAATTGCTGGCCAAGGCCGATCTGTATCTGGTGCCGAACATGAACCCGGACGGCGCGTTCCACGGTCATTTGCGTACCAATGCCCTGGGCCAGGACCTCAACCGTGCCTGGCAGAACGCCAGTCCGGAAATCAGCCCGGAGGTGTTTTTCGTACAGCAGCAAATGGAAAAGTACGGGGTCGATCTGTTCCTCGATGTGCATGGCGATGAGGAAATCCCCCATGTCTTCACCGCCGCATGTGAAGGTAATCCGGGTTACACGCCGCGTATTGCCCAACTCGAAGAGCGCTTTCGCAGCCATCTCAAACACCAGACCAAAGACTTCCAGACCGCTCACGGCTACACCCGCGACGAACCGGGCCAGGCCAACATGACCCTGGCCTGCAACGCGGTCGGTCAGAAATACGATTGCTTGTCCCTGACCCTGGAAATGCCGTTCAAAGACCACGACGACCACCCGAACCCGCTGACCGGCTGGTCCGGCAAGCGCTCGATGCAATTGGGCAAGGATGTGTTGAGCACCGTCGCGGACATGGTCGACGAATTGCGCTGACGTTCAATTTAACGACATGAATAGATTCCGTGGCGAGGGAGCAAGCTCCCTCGCCACGGTTTCCTCTATTAGCCCTTACCTCGCAACATACTGTCCAACACCTCATCCCGGCGCACCCAACCGTGAAACAACGCCGCCGCCAAATGCACCAGCACGGTCAGGAACAACAGATAGGCCAGGTACCCGTGGGCCTTGCGCAGCAGTGCGAAGGTCTGGGCGTCCGCCGGCAGGATCGCGGGCAGTTGCAACGAATGACTGAGCATCACCGGGTCCCCCGCTGCCGAAATCATGCCCCAACCCAGTAGCGGCAGGACGAGCATCAAAGCGTACAACAGCACATGCGAAGCTCTGGCCGCCAACACCTGCCAACTTGGCAAATCGGCCGGCAGCGGCGGCTGTCGGGTGGAAAAGCGCACCACCAGGCGCACGACTACCAGCAACAGAATCGCAATGCCCAACGGCTTGTGCAGTTGCAGCAGCCATTCATGGCGCTCGGACACCGAGGCGACCATGCCAGCGCCGATAAACAGCATGGCGATGATCATCAATGCCATCAGCCAGTGCAGCAGCCGGGCCAATGGTGCAAAGTGACGAGGGGCGCTCATGGGCGGGACTCCTGGTTAGCGGGCAATTGGCTGACTTCGCTGGTACGCCGCAGATAGGAACTGGCATAGGCGGCGGAACGCGCGGCCAACAGCGGGTCCTCGGAACCCTCGATCCCGCTGGGCAGGATCAGCGGGTCATAGTTGATATCGCGGCACTCGCCGTTGTCCTGCGCCTGGGTGCGCTCGAGCACCAGCGTGCCGGCATTGAGCACCTTGCGATCAGACGGCCAGGCCTTGCTGGCATCGTTCACCGGGTCGCCAGGATTGGCCAAGGTGATGTTCAACTGCCAGCGCAACGGCCCGGCAGCCAGACGCTTCACCAAATCCTGCTCCAGAAAGTCGGCCCCCTGGGGTGGGGTGGCGTCCGCTACGTCCTGGCTCATCGGCACCACGCCCCAGCGCACGGCCTGGCGCTGCCCTGTCGAGTTGACCAGGTAGAACGCATTGATGCCGTTGTAGGTTTCGGTGGCATAGCTGGCCGATGGTTTGGCGGTCTTGATCCATTGCAGGAACGGCACAGCTTCCGGGTGCGCGGCAAAGAACGCTGGCACCGCCGCCGGGTTCGGTTTCCCCGTGGCCGGATCCGGCGACTGGGCCTGTTGCAATTGATAGAACGCTTCAGGCGTACCCACCGGGAACACCGGCATGCTGTTCATGCCCGTGCGCCATTGCTGGCCGTTGGCCTGGGTAAAACGCAACGCCAGACTGCGAATCGGGACGCTGCCGTCCGGTGCATAGGGGTTGCCGCTGGGCAGGGCGAAACGCCCGACCACCGGCGTTCGCGCCGCCATGAACACCTGCGCGCTGGAATAGGCGCGGGCCTGGTCGGTGCTTTCGAAATAGCCGGCGACGCAGACACCCTTCGAGTGATTGCGCCGAAAGCCCGGGTGAACACCGTTATTTTTTTCCAACACGTTGACCAGCGCATTCGGTGTCAGACGTTGCGGGTCAAAGGTGCCATTGACGTAGGCAAAGGCCCCGGCCAGCGCGGCGACGATCACCGCGATGCCGCTCAGGCGCAGCGTCAGGCTGGCGGCGCTCAGCGGCGGCCGACTCGGCGAAGAGGAAGGGTCAACCATAAGAAAGCTCCAGCGCTTGCGGAAAGAACCCGTGAGACGAAGGCCTGACAGGTTTATTCCCACGCCTCGTATTTATTTTTCCTGCGCTGGAATAATCTCGTTCGCGGATCGTCTTTCCAGTCCAGGCGCAGTGACTGCCCCAAGAAGCCACACTCCCATGAACGAACTCGACGAACAGTTGCGCATCCTCATCCCCCGGCTACGGCGGTTTGCCGTGTCGCTGACGCGCAACTCCAGCAACGCCGATGACCTGGTGCAGATGTGCCTGGAGCGGGCGCTGTCCAAATGGGACGACAAGCGCCCTGACGGCGACCTGCGGGCCTGGCTGTTTTCGATTCTTTATCGGCAGTTTCTCGATGCCCATCGCCGTTCCCGGCGATATGCGCGCATGCTGGAATTTTTCACCGGCCGCGACGATGCCCATCCTTCGGCCGAACGCAGCGTGATTGCGCAATCGTCCCTGCAGGCCTTCGACCAACTCTCCACTGAACAACGTGCACTGTTGTTATGGGTGTCGGTGGAAGGCTTGAGTTACCAGCAAGTCGCCGACATCCTCGGTGTACCGACCGGTACGGTGATGTCGCGCCTGTCTCGCGCCCGCCAGGCCCTGCGCCAACTCAGCGACGGCGAAATCACCCGCCCTACCCTGCGGATACTCAAATGATCAGCATGCCCCCCAGCGACAGCGACCTGCACGCCTACGTCGATCGCCAACTGAGCGAGGCCGACCAGCGTCTGATGGACACTTACCTCGCCGGTCACCCCGAGGTTGCCGCCCGGGTCCGCGCCTGGCAACAGGACGCGCAACACCTGCGCACGGCCCTGAGTGGAGCCTTGCAGCGGCCGGCCAACCCGGATCTCGACCCGGCCATGATTCGCCAGCGCCTGAAACATCGATCCCGCCGCCACCTGGCCAGCGCAGCAGTGTTGTTGCTGGCGGTCAGTGTGGGCGGGTTCAGCGGCTGGAAGGCGCGGGAGATGACCATTCTCAGCGCCGTAGCCCCCATGGCTGACGCACTACAGGCGTACCGACTGTTCGCCCAACAGGGCATCCTTCCGGCCGATTACCAAACCGGCGACGAGCAGAGCATGCAAGGTTGGCTCGACCGTTACTTCACCCAGGCCAACCGGCTGCCAGACCTGTCGGGCGCCGGTTTCAAGCCGGTCAGCGGTCGCTTGCTCAGCACCGAGCAAGGGGCGGCGGCCATGGTGGTTTATCAAGACCCAAGCGGCCAGAAGATCAGCTTCTACGTGCGCCCACCGGGCCCGAAAAACTTCCTGCTGCCCCGTGGCAGCCGCCGCGACGGCGAGCTGCAGGCCGAGTATTGGTCCGGGCCGGGATACAACTATGCGATGGTCATACCCAGTGATACGCCGGCGGCGCAAAAGCTCAAGCAGACCCTGAATTTCTGAGCACCGCAGATCCCCTGTAGGAGCGGGCTTGCTCGCGAAGGCGCTGGCACATTCAACATCAATGTCGTTTGACACACCGCTTTCGCGAGCAAGCCCGCTCTCACAGGGGTCGGGGATGTCCGTGAAACTCAACCCTGCCCAAACACCTGCGAAGGCCTGCGCAGCAGCGGGTCGAACGGGTTGACTCGCGGTCCGATCAGCGCCGCCTCGCGCTTGAGCATTTCCACCACCGTCGGCAAGCGATCGGGCCCCAGTCGATCGCTCACTGTTGCCACGCTCAAGGCCGCCACGGCACGGCCGTCACGGTCCAGGATCGGCACGGCCACCCCGGCCATGCCCTGCAACACGCCTGTATTGCGTCCGGCATAGCCCAGTGCGCGCACGTTCTCCACTTCCGTGCGCAGGAAGACTTCGTCGTACAAATGGAAATCCTTGAGCCGGGGCAGGTTGTAATGAATCACCGTGTCGCGCTCCTCTTCCGGCAGGAACGCGAGGATGGCCAGGCTGCCCTGCCCCACGCCCAGAGCCACTCGCCCGCCAATGTCGCCGGTGAATGTGCGGATCGGGAACGGCCCTTCACTACGGTCCAGGCAAATGGCATCGAACCCACTGCGCGCCAGCAAAAACAACGAGTCCCCCAAGGACGCCGACAGCCGCAGCATGGCAGGTCGCGCAAGATCACGCAGGTTGCCAGAGTTGCCGGCACGGGCGGCCAAGGCAAAGAAGTCCAGGCTCAAGCGATAGCGTTTGCTGCGCGCGTCCTGCTCGACCATGCCCTCGTCCATCAGGCTGCGCAGCAAGCGATGGGTGGTGGGCTGGGACAGGCCGATGCGTTGTGCCAATTGCGTCACCCGCTCGCCGCCTTCGACGGTGTCCCCCAGGCTACGCAACACGGCGAACAATCTGGAGACAGCGCCAACCCCGACCTCAGACTTCGCATCATTCCGATCAGTGGAATCTGACATTTAATTTTCCATCAATAAATTTACTCACCGAATGAAACTGAAAATAGTCTTCGCTTCAGTGAAATAGGCCATTGAGCCCATCCTATTCTTCGTCCTACTCTGCGTCCAGACAGGGGCGATCCGAACAACAACGGCAGCCGACACAAGCTCGAGCGCCAACGCACCCCGCAGCATCCTTTCGTATCTGCCCATAAAAAAGCGCGCCTCACGGCGACGCATAACAATCCAAGGTGGAGCGCAGCTATGGCTTTTGTGCGACTTGAAGGACTTGGCAAACGTTACGGCGACATCGACGCGGTGGTCGCCACCAACCTGTCCGTGGAGAAAGGCGAGTTTGTCTCGCTGCTGGGCCCCTCCGGCTGCGGTAAAACCACCACCTTGCAGATGATCGCCGGCTTCGTCGAAGTCAGCAGCGGGCGCATTCTTTTGGACGGTCGCGACATCACCCACGCCAAGCCCGCCAGCCGGGGCCTGGGCGTGGTATTCCAGAGTTACGCGCTGTTCCCCCACATGACCGTCAAGGACAACGTCGCCTTCGGCCTGCGCATGCGCAAAGTGGCCAACGCCGAGTTGCAACAACGGGTTGATCGGGTGCTGAAGCTGGTACGCCTGGACCCACACGCCGAACGCTATCCACGAGAGCTCTCGGGCGGCCAGCGCCAACGTGTGGCACTGGCCCGGGCGCTGGTGATCGAGCCGCCAGTGCTGCTGCTCGACGAACCGCTGTCCAACCTCGACGCCAACTTGCGCGAAGAGATGCAATACGAAATCCGCCGTATCCAGCGCGAAGTCGGGATCACCACGTTGATGGTCACCCACGACCAGTCCGAGGCGCTGTCCATCAGTGACCGGGTCGTAGTGATGCAGGCCGGGCGCATCACACAGATCGACGCGCCATACACCCTTTACGAACACCCGCGCACTGAGTTCATTTCCGGCTTCGTCGGCAAAGCCAATCTGCTGCCCGGTGAGCGTGACAGCGCAGGCGTCGTTCAAGTCTGCAAGCAGGACAAGGGCGACCTGATCCTGAGCCTGCGCCCGGAAAAAATCGACCTGTGCGCCGCCGGTGCAGGCCGACTGCAAGGCACCCTCATCAGCCGCTTCTTTCTCGGCAGCCAATGGTTGTACGGCGTCTCGACCGTCCTGGGCGAACTCTGCGTGGTGCGCCGCAACGACGGCTCAGCGCCCATGACCGAAGGCACCGTCGTCGGCTTGGACTGGGACCCGGCGCTGCTGCGGGTGCTGAGCGTCGATGAGGTGCCGGCATGAAGCTGATCGAGGCAATGCGTCGGGGTCGGCAAGGCTACCTGATGTCCGCGCCGGCCCTGGCCTTGTACCTGGGCCTGCTGGTCATCCCCCTGGGCCTGACGCTGGTGCTGTCGTTCAACGTCTTTGACTACAGTTCGGGCATCAACGGCGACGCCTATACCTTCGAGCATTACGCCAGCCTGCTGGGTGATCCGTACTTCTACGAGATCTTTCTACGCACGCTCTGGATCAGCGGCCTGACCACGCTGTTGTGTGTGCTGATTGGCGTACCGGAAGCTTACGTCCTCAGCCGCATGAGGGCGCCGTGGCGCTCGATTTTCCTGATCCTGATTCTTACGCCGCTGCTGATTTCGGTGGTGGTGCGGGCCTTCGGCTGGAGCCTGTTGCTCGGCGCCGACGGCTTGGTCAATCAGACCTTGCAAGCCTTCGGCGGCTCACCGATGAAGTTGTTGTATACGCCGTTCGCCGTGGTCATCGCCCTGGTTCACGTGATGTTGCCGTTCATGATCATTCCGGTCTGGACCTCGCTGCAGAAACTCGACCCAGCCGCCGAACAGGCCGCGCTGTCGCTGGGCGCGAGCCAGTTCACGGTAATCCGCAAAGTCGTGCTGCCGCAGATCATGCCCGGCGTGCTGTCGGGCACCTTGATCGTGTTCGGCCTCGCCGCCAGCTCCTTCGCGATTCCCGGCCTGCTCGGTGGGCGCCGTTTGAAAATGGTCGCCACGCTGATCTACGACCAATACCTGTCGGAACTCAACTGGCCCATGGGCGCGGCCATTGCCGTCGCGCTACTGCTGCTCAACCTGCTGATCATGTTGTCGTGGAACCGGATGATCGAAGGCCGCTACAAGAAGTCATTGGGGTAATTCGTCATGTCCAGGAACGGTCCTTTCGCTCTGTTGTTTCATACCCTGGTAGTGGTGTTCATGCTGGCGCCGCTGGTGGTGGTCTGCCTCGTCGCCTTCACCCCGGAAAACACCCTGAGCCTGCCGACTACGGAATTTTCCCTGCGCTGGTTCCGCGCCGTGTTCGAGCGCGCGGATTTTGTCGATGCGTTCTACAACAGCCTGATCCTGGCGTTCTGCGCAGCCTCGTTGGCGACGTTGATTGCGGTGCCGGCGGCTTTGGCGATCACTCGGCTCGAGTTCCCGGGCAGGGACTTTTTCAACGGTCTGTTCCTGTCGCCGATCATCATTCCGCACCTGGTGCTGGGGGTCGCATTGCTACGCCTGTTTGCGCTGATGGGGGTGAACGGCAGCTTTGCCTGGCTGATCTTCGCCCACGTGCTGGTGATCACCCCGTATGTGCTGCGCCTGGTGCTCGCATCGGCCATCGGCCTGGACCGCAGCGCCGAACAGGCCGCGCAGTCGCTGGGGGCCGGACGCTTCACGCTGTTTCGGCAAATCACCTTGCCGATGATTCTGCCGGGGGTGGCCGGGGGCTGGTTGCTGGCGTTCATCAACAGCTTCGATGAAGTCACGCTGTCGATCTTCGTCACCTCACCGGCCACGCAAACCCTGCCGGTGCGCATGTATGTCTACGCCACCGAATCCATCGACCCGATGATGGCGGCGGTGTCGGCATTGGTCATCGGGCTGACCGCGCTGACCATGATTCTGCTCGACCGGGTCTATGGCCTGGATCGGGTCCTGGTAGGCAAACAATGAGGGCGCCATGGCTCTGCTGAAACGACTGGCCGAAGGCGACCGCCCGGCCCTGGACTTTACCCTCGACGGCGTACCCGCCCGCGGCCTGCTGGGTGACACGTTGCTGACTGCCGTGCTGACCAACAGCGAACACCTGCGCGGCAGCGACTTCAGCGCCGAACCCCGGGCCGGTTTCTGCCTGATGGGCGCCTGCCAGGACTGTTGGGTCCGCCTGGGCGACGGCCGCCGCGTACGCGCCTGCTCGACCCTGCTCGAAGCCGGGCTGCACATCAGCCGCGAACCGGGGCGCCAGCTATGAATAATGCCAACCTCATCGCGAGCAAGCCCGCTCCCACAGGAGACTTGTGCCGCCCACAAAACCCATGCCCACCACAGCCCCCCTGTGGGAGCGGGCTTGCTCGCGAAGGCGTCTTTAAAAACGCCACCAACCCCACAGCACCGCCAACGAGGTGGCCATGAAACCCATAGCCATCATCGGCGCCGGCCCGGCCGGTATCCGTGCCGCACAGACGCTGGTTGCCCATGGCGTATACCCCATCCTGCTGGACGAAGCCGCCCACGGTGGCGGGCAGATCTATCGGCGGCAACCGGCCAATTTCAAGCGCTCACCAGCCAAGCTGTATGGCTTCGAAGCGCACAAGGCCAACGCCATCCACCAGACCCTCGACGAACTGCGCGAACAGCTCGATTACCGTCCCGACACCCTGGTGTGGAACGCCGAGGCCGGCCTGCTGGACACCTTGCATGAAGGCCGCGCTGACCGCCTGGAGTACACCAGTGTGATCGTCGCCACGGGCGCCACCGACCGGATCCTGCCGGTACCAGGTTGGACCCTGCCAGGGGTGTACAGCCTGGGCGCGGCGCAGATCGCCTTGAAATTCCAGGGTTGCGCCATCGGTGAGCGAGTGGTGTTCGCCGGCAGCGGCCCATTGCTTTATCTGGTGGCGTATCAATACGCCAAGGCCGGTGCCAACGTGGTCGCAGTGCTCGACAGTTCGCCCTTCAGCGCCCAGGCTCGTGCCCTGCCCGGCCTGCTGGCGCAACCGGCCACCCTCGCCAAGGGCCTCTATTACCGCGCCTGGCTGAGCGCCCATGGCATCGCCGTGCATCAAGGCGCGAGCCTGTCGTGTATCGAAGGTGAGCGCCGGGTGCAGTCACTGAAATGGCGCAACGCAAAAGGCGAGCAATCCCTTGAGTGCGACGCACTGGCCTTCGCCCACGGTTTGCGCAGCGAAACCCAATTGGCCGACCTGCTGGGCTGCGAATTCGCCTGGAACCCGCTCAATCGCGCCTGGTTGCCGAAACGAGATAGCGCCGGTCGCAGCAACGTGCCCGGGGTTTACCTGGCGGGCGACGGTGCAGGGATCATGGGCGCCGATGCCGCTGAAGTGGCCGGCGAACGGGCGGCCCTGGCCCTGCTCGAGGACATCGGTTATCTGATCGACCCGCAGCATTGCGCTCAGTTGGAACAAGCCCTCGAACGCATCGGCCATTTCCGCCTGGGCCTGGAGCGCGCATTTGCCTTTCCCGAAAACTGGGCCGCCGATGCCGCTGACCACCTGATGATTTGCCGCTGCGAAGAAGTCAGCGCCGGCGACATCCGCCAAGTGGTGGGCGAAGGCCACTGGGAGATCAACCGGGTCAAGGCCCATTGCCGGGTCGGCATGGGGCGTTGCCAGGGTCGGATGTGCGGCGCCGCCGCAGCGGAAATCATCGCCTGGGAAAGTGGACGCCCTGTCTCCAGCATTGGCCGCTTGCGGGCCCAGGCGCCGATCAAACCCGTGCCGTTCGGCCTGGAGGTCGAACCATGATCGAAGTGGATGTGGTGATCATTGGCGGCGGTATCGTCGGCGCCTCCGCCGCGCTGTTCCTGAGCCAGGCCGGACGAAGGGTGGCACTGCTGGAACGGGACTTTTGCGGCTCGCACTCCAGCGGCGTGAATTACGGCGGTGTGCGTCGACAGGGACGGCCATTGTCGCAACTGCCACTGTCGCAACGGGCCCATGAAATCTGGGGCCAGTTGCCTCGGTTGATCGGCATCGACGGTGAGTACCAGCGCAGCGGTCATCTGAAACTGGCCCGCAACGCTGAAGATCTGCGAGCGCTGCACGATTACGCCACCAGCAGCCAGGGCTTCGGCCTCGACTTGCAACTGCTCGATCGTGCGGAGCTGCGTGCCCGCTTTCCATGGGTCGGCGCGATCGCGGTCGGCGCGTCGCTGTGCCCGGATGACGGCCACGCCAATCCGCGCCTGGTGTCGCCGGCATTCGCCCAGGCAGCCCGCCGGCACGGCGCGCAGATCCACGAACAATGCGCGGTCAGCACTATCGAACACAACGGCCAGCGCTTTGCCGTACACAGCGAAACGGGCCTGGTGGTTCACGCCCCCTGGCTGCTGAACTGCGCCGGAGCCTGGGCGAGCCATTTCGCCGCGCAGTTTGGCGAAGCGGTGCCCATGCACGCCGGGCACCCGGCGATGCTGGTCACCGAGCCATTGCCCTGGGTGATGAACGCCAGCACCGGCGTGGAGGGCGGCGGTATCTATGCGCGCCAGGTCGCCCGTGGCAACTGCGTGCTGGGAGGCGGCCAAGGGTTTGCCCTGGACGATGCCCGGGCCCGTCCCGGCCAGAACGCGGTAATCGACATCCTGCGCCAGGCGGTCGAACTCTATCCGTTTTTGCAGGGCGCCCAGGCGATTCGCACCTGGAGCGGCACCGAAGGTTATCTTCCCGATCGCCAACCGGTGATCGGCCATAGCAGTACCCAAGCCGGCCTGTTGCATGCGTTCGGCTTTGCCGGCGCGGGCTTTCAGATCGGCCCTGCGGTGGGCCAGGCGCTCACCGAGATCATCTGCAACGGCGCCTCAACCACGCCGTTGGATGCGTTTTCCATCACCCGGTTTCACTCCATCTCCGTTGCTTGATAGAGGAAGGTCGCGCCAATGAATAACGTCAAACGCAGTGCACTGTTCGGTTTCTGCTCGCTGGGTTGCGCTTGCCTGGGCGCCCTGCTCCCGGTCACCCAGGCGTTGGCCGAGCCGACGCTTTACCTGGGCATGAACGGCGGCACCATGGAGCGGCTCTACGCCGACAAAGTCTTGCCGGCCTTCGAGAAAGCCAACAACGTCAAAGTGGTGATCGTGCCCGGCACCTCCGCCGACATCCTGGCCAAAGTCCAGGCCAGCAAAGGCAACCCGCAGATGCATGTGATGTTCCTCGATGACGGCATCATGTACCGCGCCATTGCCATGGGGCTGTGCGACAAACTCGCGGACAGCCCGCCCCTGGCGCAGATTCCGGCCAAGGGCCGTATCAAGGAGCAGGCGGTGGCGGTCAGCCTCGGGGTAACCGGACTGGCCTACAACACACGGCTGTTCACGGAAAAAGGCTGGAATACGCCGACGTCCTGGATGGACCTGGCCGACCCACGCTTCAAGGATAAAGTGGTGTTCCAGTCGATGGCCTCATCCACGTTTGGCTTGCACGGTTTCCTGATGTTCAACCGGATCCAGGGCGGCAGCGAGGCCGACGTCGAACCGGGCTTCAAGGCCTGGCCGAACACGATCGGACGCAACGTGCTGGAATACATCCCGAGTTCAGCGAAGATCTCCGAAATGCTGCAGACCGACGAGGCCGCGCTGTTCCCGCTGACCCCCACCCAGGTGACCGCGCTGAAAATCAAGGGCATGCCGGTCGAGTACGCGCAGCCGAAGGAAGGCTCGGTGGTGCTCAACGTCGCCGAATGCGCCATCGCGCAAAATACCCAACCGGAACTGGCGCAAAAGCTCGCGGCGTTCCTGCTGACGCCTGAAGCCCAGGCCATTGCCCTGGAAGAAGGCGACCAGATCCCGTCCAACCCCAACACCCCGACCACTGACAAGACCCGTGGCCAGGTGGAGGCGATGAAGCGCTATCTGGAAACCGCCATCGCCGTGGATTGGGATCAGGTCAACGAACAGCGCCCAGCCTGGAACGCGCGCTGGAACCGCAGCATCGAGCGCTAGAGCGCTCGACTGTGGTGAGGGGAGGAACACTGGTGTGGGAGCAAGGCTTGCCCGCGATGAAGACAACGCGGTCGCTGAGAAAACGAGGCGCCTGCCTCGCGGGCAAGTCTTGCTCCCACAGAAAAACCTTCCTCGCCACAGGGAGTTGTGCTGCTTAACCCGCCAACCCGACAAACATATCCTGCACGTCATCATGGTTGTCGAGGCCTTCAAGGAAAGCTTCGACTTCAGCCATCTGCTCGTCGGTCAGGCCGCTGACCGGGTTTTTCGGCTGATAGCCCAGCTTGGCCGACAACACGGTGAAGCCCTGCTCAGGCAACCCCTTCTGCACCGCATCGAGGTCGGCAGGATCGGTGATGAACAACGTCGCGCCGTCTTCGCCCGGTTCGAAATCCTGGGCACCGGCCTCGATGGCGGCCATTTCCGGATCGGCGTCAGGGCTGTCCGGCGCGGCCTCGATCATGCCGACATGGTTGAAGTCCCAGGCGACCGAACCTGAAGCGCCCAGTTGGCCCTTGCGGAACGCCACACGAATCTCGGCAACGGTGCGGTTGATGTTGTCGGTCACGCATTCAACGATCAGCGGCACCTGATGCGGTGCGAAGCCTTCGTAGGTGACACGGTGGTATTGCACGGTTTCGCCGAGCTGGCCAGAGCCTTTCTTGATCGCACGTTCCAAGGTCTCGCGGGGCATCGAGGCCTTCTTCGCCTGCTCGACCACCAGGCGCAAGTGCGCGTTGGTAGCGGTGTCGGCGCCGTTGCGCGCGGCAATGGTGATTTCTTTCACCAGCTTGCCGAAAATCTTGCCCTTGGCGTTGGCAGCCGCTTCTTTGTGTTTAACCTTCCACTGTGCGCCCATTACTCACTCTCTTGTCTGACGCGCCGAGACATCTGCCGGCCGGCGCTGTGGCGCAAGTTTATACGGCCTAAACCGGCTGATCGACCAAAAAATTCAGCCCTTGCGAATCGACATTTTCACAGCGTGTTGTAGGGGTTTTCTGAAATAGCGATTCGCTAGCACCGTTTCACCTTGGGGTTTCGTACCCTCTGCGCTTCTCTCCCTGCAAGTAAGAGCGGTGATGCACAACGACACGGAAAGTCCCTTCAGCCTGACCCTCACGCAAAGCGACTTGCGCCTGCAAGTATTGCGGTTCAACGGTCGGGAAGCCCTCAACCAGCCGTACCGCTTTGATCTCGAATTGATCGGCCTGGCGCCACCGATGACCCCTGACACGCTACTGGGACAACCGGCCTTCCTGCGCCTGGACGGCGAATCGGGCATCCATGGGATTGTCCACAGCGTCTGCCTGAGCGCTCATACACCGCACCGCATCGGCTACCGTGTGACGCTGGTTCCTTACCTCCAGCATCTGGAACAAGGCCCGCGGCGACGGATCTTCTATCGGCTCACCGTTGTGCAAGTGTTGCAACGCCTGTTGCAGGACAACGCACTGCCCGCCCACAGCTACCGTTTCGAACTGCCCCACGGGCATTACCCACGCCGTCCCTTCTGCATCCAGTACGAGGAAAGTGATCTGGATCTGCTACAACGCTTATGCGAAGAAGAAGGTATCCATTATCACTTCGAACATGCCCACCAGGGCCATGTCCTGGTGTTCGCCGAAGACCCTAAAAGCTTCCCCGCGCGTCCGGTCGAACTGACACTACGCCAGGACGCTGGCCGGCAATCGGCCATCCAACGGCTGTATCAGCGTCACCGCTTAACGGCGCCGGGCCTGCCTGCCGGTTTCAGCGACCGGGCGATGAGCGAAGCCGGGAGCAGCGCCGCGAATCATCCCTTCAAAGGCGTCGACCACGAAACCCTGCGCGGCAATCCGGCGCTGGCTCATGATGACCAGGTCACTCGCCGAAGCCTTGAACGGTTGCGCTGTCGGCAACGGCAGATCCACGGCCACAGCACCCAGCCGGCCCTGCGTAGCGGCCATATCGCGCAGATCGGCGAACACCCGGTTCCCACCTTCAACGACCAATGGCTGATCACCGAAGTCCAACATCGCGGGCGGCAGTTTTCGATCCTTGAAACCAATCTACCGCCCACTCCGCCGGCCCTGGACTATCGCAACCGATTCACAGCCATTGCGTGGTCCACCGTGTTCAGGCCGGCACTCAAACATCCCAAGCCCCGCATTCCCGGTTATCACCTCGCCCATGTGCTCGGCCCCGCTGGCCAGCCGGCCAGACCCGATGAGCGCGGCCACATCAGCGTCAGTCTGTGGACCCCGGATGACGAAGGCATCATGCTGCCCGTGTCGCGGCTGGCACAGCATGCCAGGCCCACCCTGATGGCCGGCAGTGAAGTGCTGGTGAGCTTTCTCGACGGCGACCCCGATCGACCCGTGCTGTGCCCGGGAATTGTCGACAGCGGTGGCGGGCAAGTCGTTGCGCCAGCGCAACCGGTGCCGCCCATCCCTGATGCAGGACTGCTACTCGACTGGCTGCTGAACCCACCGGACACGACACCCTGACCCGTCACCTTGTAGCGAGTGCACTTATCAGGACTTCGTGCTGGCAAAACTGATCTGGCTCAAGCAAACCCAGCGAAACCGGCTTACAGTAAAAAGCACACAACGCCGCTCAAGACGGCGCATTACCCTGATGCTGGAGAGCTGCGCAATGCCCTGGACTAACTCAGAAAGCCGCTACAGTACCGTCACCGTCACCTTGCATTGGCTAATGCTGATTCTGCTGGCCGTGGTTTACGCCTGCATCGAGTTCCGAGGAATTTTCCCCAAGGGCAGTGGCGGTCGGACCTTGATCAAGGAAGCGCATTTCATGCTCGGCCTGACGGTGTTTGTGCTGGTCTGGCTGCGCCTGTTCGCCCGCAGCATGGGTCAGGCACCGGCGATTTTCCCGGCTTCGCCTGCGTGGCAGATCGTCCTTGCACGCCTGATGCACTGGGCGTTGTACCTGTTCATGATCGCCATGCCGCTACTGGGCTGGCTGATCACCAGTGCCGAAGGACATCAAGTCATGTTCTACGGTTTCGATTTGCCGCTGCTCATCGATCAGGACAAGGACTTTGCCAAACAGCTGGAAGGCTGGCATGTGCTGGGCGGCACCATCGGCTATTGGTTGATTGGCCTGCATGCCTTGGCGGGGCTCTATCACCACTACGTGGTGCGCGATAACACGCTGCTGCGGATGATGCCTAAACGCGGTTGACGGCGGGTTACGCAAACCCTCGGCGGCCTTGCAAGCCGCCGGTGTGAACGAAGATCAAGCGGGTACCTGGGGCAAACTGTCCGGCCTCGACCCGCGCCTTGAGCAACATCAACGCCTTGCCGGTGTACAACGGCTCCAGCTCGATTACGCCTGTGGTTTCGATGAAGGTGGTGAGTTCGGCGTCGACCCGAGCGAAACCGCCACGGCTGCCGTCGAACAACTCATAAAGCGGATGGGAAAGCCCCGCCTCCCCCACGATGCTTTCGACCTGCTGCGCCACGCCATAGTCCTGAGGCACCGCCAGCACACCGTAGACCGGGCGCTCTCCCGCTTCGGCCAGTACCAGCCCCGCCAACGACGTGCCGGTGCCGCAGGCCAACCACCAGCCGTGATAATCCGTCCACCCCAACGCTGACATTTGCTCACGGGCACTGGCCACCCAGGCCATGCAACCCCGGGCGCCGGGCAATCCTGAACCACCCTCGGGCACCGGATACAAATCTGGATAACGCACCCGCCAGGGCACCCAGAAATCCGCTGTGTGCCGCTCCCGGTATCCACCGTAACCCAACCAGTGCAACGTCATACCGAACGCGTTGAGGTCGAGCACCGTTGGCGTTTCCTGGGGATGGCCACGCAGCAGCCCGACCGTGGGAAACCCGAAGCGCTTGCCCGCCGCGGCCAGCGCATGCAGATGATTGGAATAGGCGCCGCCCAGGCTCATGACGCCCTCGGCCCCCACCTCGTGGGCGGCGCGCAAATGATGAACCAGCTTGAACCACTTGTTACCGCTGATCAGCGGATCGATCCGATCCAGGCGCAACACCGCCACTTCAATGCCGGCACGGGCAAGCCAGTCCAGATGAAGGCGTTCGAGTCGGGGTTGGGGGTGCCAGTCGAGGGCGGGAAGAAGCATTGCAGCAGGCCGGTTGAAAATATGCCGGCATCTTAACAGCTCGGCTGCGATGACCTGGCAATGCAAAACCCTGTGGGAGCGGGCTTGCTCGCGAAGACGACGGCACATTCAACATTGATCCAAGCTGACTCGGCGCTTTCGCGAGCAAGCCCGCTCCCACATTGAATTTGTGGTGACCTTGGATTCCATGGTTGAAAACAAGGTCACCGCACAGGTTTATGCCTTACAACTGCGCCGCCAACCGCGAACCCTGGTTGATTGCCCGCTTGGCATCCAGCTCCGCCGCGACATCGGCACCGCCGATGAGGTGGATGTTCTGCCCCGCTGCCACCAGGCCTTCCTGCAACTCGCGCAGCGGATCCTGGCCAGCGCAGATCACGATATTGTCCACGGCCAGCACTTGCGGCTCGCCGGTTTCGCCGATGCGAATGTGCAGGCCTTCGTCGTCGATCTTCAGGTACTCGACGCTGTTGAGCATTTGCACCTGCTTGTTCTTCAAGCCAGTGCGGTGAATCCAGCCGGTGGTCTTGCCCAGGCCATCGCCGACCTTGGACGTCTTGCGCTGGAGCAGGAACACCTGGCGTGCCGGGGCATGGGGTTCGGCCTTGATTCCGGCCACGCCACCGCGCGCCTGGAGCTGAGTGTCGATCCCCCACTCCCTCCAGAACGCCTCACGGTCCTGACTGGTGGCGACGCCCTGGTGAACCAGGAATTCCGAGACATCAAAGCCAATACCGCCGGCCCCAATCACCGCGACGCTGCGACCCACCGGCTTGCGCTCCAGGATCACATCCAGGTAGCTCAACACCTTGGCATGCTCCACCCCGGGAATCGCCGGCACACGCGGCGCGATGCCGGTGGCGAGGATGATCTCGTCATAGCCGCCCGCCACCAGTTGCGCCACATCCACCCGAGTGTTGAGGCACAACTCGACATTCGTGGTCTGCAACTTGCGATTGAAGTAACGCAGGGTCTCAAAGAACTCTTCCTTGCCCGGCACACGCTTGGCAATGTTGAACTGGCCGCCAATCTCGCTGGCCGAATCGAACAGCGTCACCTGGTGACCGCGCTCGGCCGCCACGGTGGCGGCGGACAGCCCGGCGGGGCCAGCACCGACCACGGCGATTTTCTTCACCTGGGTCACCGGCAGGTAGTTGAGCTCGGTTTCATGGCACGCCCGTGGGTTCACCAGGCAACTGGTGAGTTTGCCGCCAAAGGTATGGTCGAGGCAGGCCTGGTTGCAGCCAATGCAGGTGTTGATTTCATCGCCACGACCCGCGGCGGCCTTGTTGACGAACTCCGGGTCCGCCAGGAACGGCCGCGCCATCGAGACCATGTCGGCGTCGCCTTCGGCAAGGATCTGCTCGGCCACTTCCGGGGTGTTGATACGGTTGGTGGTGATCAGCGGAATACTCACCGAGCCGCGCAGCTTGGCCGTGACTTTGCTGAACGCCGCCCGAGGAACCTTGGTGGCGATGGTAGGAATCCGCGCTTCATGCCAGCCAATACCGGTGTTGATAATCGTCGCGCCGGCCTGCTCGATGGCCTTGGCCAACTGGACGATCTCGTCCCAGGAGCTGCCGCCCTCCACCAGATCGAGCATCGACAGGCGAAAGATGATGATGAAATTCGGACCGACCGCCTCGCGCACCCGACGCACGATTTCCACCGGCAAGCGCATGCGGTTTTCGTAACTGCCGCCCCAACGGTCGGTCCGGTGGTTGGTGTGGGCCGCCAGGAACTGGTTAATGAAATAACCTTCCGACCCCATGATCTCGACACCGTCGTATTCAGCCATCTGGGCCAGTGTCGAACAGGTGACGAAATCGCTGATCTGTTTCTCGATACCCTCCTCGTCCAGCTCCTTGGGCTTGAACGGGTTGATTGGCGCCTGGATCGCGCTCGGCGCCACTTGCTTGGGGCTATAGGCATAGCGCCCGGCGTGGAGGATCTGCATGCAGATCTTGCCACCGGCCTCGTGTACCGCGCGAGTCACGATCTGATGCTTGAGCGCCTCTTCTTCAGTGGTCAGCTTGGCGGCGCCGGAGTACACGCCGCCCTCGTCATTCGGCCCGATGCCGCCGGTGACCATCAGGCCCACGCCGCCCCGGGCCCGCTCGGCAAAATACGCCGCCATGCGTTCGAAGCCGCCGGGCTTTTCTTCAAGACCGGTGTGCATCGACCCCATCAGGGTACGGTTGCGCAACGTGGTAAAACCCAAGTCCAACGGAGCCAGCAGGTGCGGGTAATGGGAGGCGGTCATCGATAACTCCACAACGGGCAATCACGGAAAAATGCGGAAGCTCTGCGGCTTCCCTCTGTCATGCGTAACAGCCTAAGAGCCGGGATGCACTCACTCAATGACCGTAACTGACAACTTAATGATCCAAATGCGCAGCGCCCCTTGGCAACGCCCACTGTGGGCCCTACCCTAGTCAGTGAATCCGCACACGACCGCCGACTGTCCCCCATGCGCAAATTTCTGTACCTGCTGTTTTCACTGGCCTTGATTGCCGCCCTGATCACCTATGCACTGTGGACGGCGGACCGTCCGGCGGGTCATTACCTGTCAGACCTTCGCATCAACCTGGCGGTCGACCAGGGCACCCCCGCCGATCGAGGCAACCTGTTGGGCATCCAACCGGAATTATTTCCCACTGACTACCAAAGCCCCGCGCACCTGCGTCGCAAGCTGGCGGCCTATCTGCAGAACGCTCGCGACCAAGGCTTTATCAACGACAAAACCATCGTGGTCTTGCCCGAGCACATTGGTACCTGGCTGATGGTCAGCGGGGAAAAAGACGAGTTGTATCAGGCTGCCACGCTGAAGGACGCCATGAATTGGCTGGCGATCAGCAACCCGCTGGCGTTTATCCAGGCCCTGTTCAATGCTCAAGGCGACAACCGGCTGGACGATGCCTACCTACGCATGAAGGCCGACACCATGGCCCATGACTATCAGGCGCTGTTTGGCGGACTGGCGAAGGAATTCGGCGTGACCCTGGTGGCCGGCTCCATCGTGCTGCCCGAGCCCAGCGTCAGTAACGGTCAACTGAAGATTGGCCGCGGCGCGCTGTATAACAGCAGCCTGGTATTTGGCCGCGATGGGCAGCCGATCGGCCAACCCCAGCGCCAACAGCATCCGGTGTTTGAACAACGGGATGTGCTGGGCGCGGAGCACTCGAACACCACCCGCGTCATCGACACCCCCGCCGGGCGCCTGGGCGTGCTGATCGGCAGCGACAGCTGGTACCCAGTCCACTATCGGCAGCTCGACGAACAAGGCGTGCAACTGATCGCAGTGCCCGCCTTCGTCATCGGGCGCGACACGTGGGACAAACCTTGGAGCGGCTATAAAGGCCTGTCCACGCCGAGCGAAGTGAGCCTCAAACCCGGCGAGGTGAGTGAAGGCCAGGCCTGGCACCGCCTGACGCTGACCAGCCAATTGCCCATCAGCCGGGCCAGGGGCGGCGTCAGCGTCTTCCTGCGGGGCCAGTTCTGGGACAGCGGCAGTGCCGGGCAGAGCTTCATCAGCCACAGCGGCGAGCACTTCTCTGACGGAGAAGCCCGTGGCGCCCGCTTGCTGAACCTTTGGTTGTGAACATGAAACCGCAACCGATGCGCCTGGGGGACCTGTCCGTGGGCTTCGTCCATAGCCTGGCGGATGCGGTTGCCAGTCATGGACAGGACCCCCAGCCCTTGCTTGAACAATACGGCCTCGATGCCGCACGCCTGGCCCAACCCGGGGCTCGCCTGTCGATCCCACGCTACATGCGCCTGGGCCATGCGGCGATCCAACAGACCCAGGATCCGGCCCTGGGCCTGCGTATGGGTCAACTCAGCCGTTTGAGCCAGGCCGGGCTGGCGGGCGTCACTGCTGCCCAGGCGCCGACCGTACGCGAAGCCGCACGCTGCATGATCCGCTTCGAGCCTCTGTACGGTTCCAACTATCGTGGCCAATCGAGTTTTCATGAGGACGCCCGGGGAGCGTGGCTGCGGTTCTATTCCATCAGCCCATATAACGCCTACAACCGCTTCGTCGTGGACTCGATCATTGCCGGTTGGCTTGCGCAGCTATCGAGCGTGAGCGACATCGCGGTGCGGGCCGAACGCATAGAGATCGAATTCGAAGAACCGCCGTACGTGGAGGCCTACCGAACGCTCGGTGATTGCCCTATCCAGTTTGGCGCCCAGCAGAATCAACTGCGCCTGGGCCTGGACAGTCTCGCCCAGCGCAATCGGCAGCATTGCCCCAGTACCTGGCGGCATCTGGTTCAGTTGTGTGAACAGGAACTGGAGCAGCTGACCCGAACCCGCAGTCTACGCGAGCGCATCATCCAACTGCTGGGGCCGTTGCTCAATGGCGGCCGGGAACCCGACCTGGAAGAAGTGGCGGCACGCCTGAAGCTACCGACCTGGACCTTGCGCCGCAAACTGGCCGAGGAAGGCACGCAATTTCGCGCGATCCTCAACGACACCCGCCGCGACCTTGCCATGACCTACATCCGCGATACCGAACTGGCGTTCGGCGAAATCGCCTACCTGTTGGGCTTCGCCTCAGCCGAGGCGTTCCAACGTGCCTTCAAGCGCTGGAACGACCAGACGCCCGGAGAGTTTCGCCGCAGTCATAGAGTGATTTGAGCTTCAAACTTTCCACTAATAACGTGTAGCGTACGCTGCCCTTGCACTACAACTCCGTCGCATCCTCGGCGGGTTCCAGCGGGTCCAGTTCATACGCCTGGTATTCCAGCAGCTCTTCCTGATAATCATCCATTACGAGTCCTTCCCCTGTCGTTGAAACCGATGCCTGATGGCGTTGGAATCAGCATAAAGCTGCTTTATGAACAAAACATGAAGCAAAAGCTTCATGAATTAAACGTAGCACAGCGTCGGAAAATTACCGTATTAAGGTGTGGCAAGAGATTACCCCTCGCCGAACCTCAGGGGAGCGGCTGGATTGGCTCGGTCGGCGCCGGCAAAGTACTGGGCGGTGGCGCAGTGATGGTTTCCGTGGTTGGCGTTGGCTCTGACGGCTCAGGCGCAATCGGCGCTGGCTCGGCAGGCGGAGTGATCGGCTCCGACACCGCAGGCGCGGGTTCGACAGGTGGTGGCGCCGCTTGCGGCGCGGAAGATTCAGGTTCAGGTTCAGGTTCAGGTGCAGGAGCAGGCATCAGCGCCGCCGGTTCGACCTTGGTTTCCGGAACACCCAATTCATCTTTTGGTTTTTCGACGTTCTCAACGGCTTTTTTCGCTTCAGGCGGTAGGAACAATTCCACCAAAGCAAAGAAACGCTCATAGAACTTGGCCGCCGACACGGTTTCGCTGGCGACCTTGACCATCGAATCATCTGACGAGCCGATCGGCATCGACACCGAGCCCAGCACCCCCACACCCAGGCTGGCGGAGTTGTTGGTTTTCTTCAGGGCATAACGGTCCTGCAGGGCGTTGGCGAACATGGTCGCACGATGTCCGGTACCACCGTCTTCGGCACAGACCAGGTTGAAACTGATCTCCATGTGGGTTTCGCCGGTCTGCTGAAAGCTCTTGTGACCACTGACCAGTTTCGCATCGCTGCTGGTGATGATGTAGCCCTGACTGAGCAACGCCCGGCGCCCGGCTTCACAGGTCGCGGCATCACTCACTGGGTAAGTACGCGAAAATGTACCGGAATCATCGAAGTTTTCATGCTCGTAAATGGCAGCTTTCTTGGACGAGCAACCGGCTGCGGCGGCCAACGCCAAGGCAAGCCCGAGGGTGCGCATGTGAGGTGATCTGAACATTGAACATCCTGAGAAAAACAGTCCGGGGCGTATTGTGCAACAGAACGCGGCTCGGCAGCGTGAGTAATCACGACTTGAACGGGATACAAGTCTACTGGGGGTTGTTTGCAGGAAAAAGAAGCAATCTCGATGGATCGACGAACATTCCGCCATTGGCAATAAGCAGATACAAAAAGACCCCGGCTTTTCGGCCGGGGTCTTTGGTTAGCGAGCCATCATCGCATTCAGAAACGCTTGATGTCCGCCTGGCTCTCCAACTGCTTGCGATAAGCGGCGAAGTCCTGCTGGCCGATACGGGAAGCGAGATAGCGACGATACTGAGCCTTCTCTTCGTCGGTCGGTGCCGCCGCTTCGTTCACGCCGTTCAGACGCACGACCACCAGGCTGCCGTCTGGCAACGTCACGCTGGCGAACGTCGGCTTATCCTTCGACTCAGGCTTGGGCATGCGGAACAGTGCTTGCAGCACTGCCGGATCGATACCTTCCTGGTTACGGGTTGCCGCTTCGCTGACTTTCCAGCTTTGGCCGGCAACCGGCTTGTCCAGGGCAGTCTTGCCGTCACGCAGGCTGACGATCAACTCATCGGCCTGGGTCTTGGCTGCCGCGCTGGCGTGTTCCTTGGCCAATTGAGTGCGAATCGCCCCAGACACGCTTTCCAGCGACATTTGTTCAGGCTTGCGGTGTTCCTTGGCACGCAGCACCACGACAGTTTCCGGGTCCAGCTCGATGGCGGTGCTATTGGCACCCTCATCCAGCACTTCCGGGCTGAAGGCAGCGGTGACCACGGCACGGTTGGCCGCAACCCCTTCCCCGCCTTCACGCCCGAATGGTGCCGACGTGTGGACGGTCAGCTTCAGGTCCTGAGCCGGTTGCGCCAGGTCGGACGCTTCAAACGAGGCATCCTCCAGTTGCTTGGTCGCTTCCACGAAACGCTGCTCTACCTGTTGGGTCTTCAGCTCGCGGGTCAGCTTGTCCTTAAGACTGGCAAACGTGGGAACTTCAGGCGCTTCGACACCCAGCAGCTTGATCAGGTGCAAACCGAAATCGGTGCGCACCGGCGCCGATACCTGGTCCTTGTTCAAGGCATACAACGCCTTTTCGAATTCCGGATCGTAAACGCCTGGACCGGCATAACCGAGATCACCGCCGTTATTCGCCGAACCCGGGTCCTGGGAAAACTCCTTCGCCAGGGCTTCAAACGACTCACCCTTGGCCAGGCGGGCCTGGATTTCCTCGATCTTCGCCTTGGCCTGGGCTTCGGTGACCTTGTCGTTCACTTCGATCAGGATGTGCGCAGCCCGACGCTGTTCGGACAGGTTGGCGATTTCTTTCTGATAGGCCGCTTGCAGGTCTTCGTCCTTGACGCTGACCTGATCGAAGAACGAGGCTTTCTTCAGTTCGAGATAATCGATGACCACCTGATCAGGCGTCATGAATTCCTTAGCGTGTTTATCGTAGTAAGCCTTGACCTCGTCATCGGTCAGCTTCACTGCCGACGGGTCGGCCTTGATGTTCAGGGTGGCGAAATCACGGGTCTGTTTTTCCAGGCGGGCGAATGCCAGCACCTGGGCATCCGTGACGAAACCGCTGCCAGCCAGACCGGCACGCAGCTGACCGATCAGCATTTCCTGGGCCAGCATCTGGCGGAATTGCATACGGTTGTAACCCAGCTGGCGGATCACCTGATCGAAACGCTCGGCGCTGAACTTGCCGTCGACCTGGAATTCAGGTGTTTGCAGGATCACTTGATCCAGCGCGGCTTCGGAAAAAGCGAATTTCGCGTCGTTTGCGCCCTGCAGCAGCAGCTTGCGATCGATCAGGCCCTTGAGCGCCGAATCACGCAGCATTTTTTCGTCCAGCAAAGAGGCGTCGAAATCCTTGCCCAACTGTTGCATGAGCTGACGGCGTTGCATATCGACCGCCTGGCTCAGCTCGTTCTGGCTGATTTTTTCGCCGTTGACCTTGGCCGCGTCATTGCTGTTGGTGGTGGCTTGAAAAATGGCATCGAAACCGGTCAACGCCATCAATGCGACGATGACCCCGATGATGGTTTTGGCAATCCAGCCTTGTGAATTGTCCCTGATATTCTGCAGCATGCGTCCCCCAGAAACGGTTGAACTTCAAAATTAGGCAACCGTGGAGCGTGGGTAGAATCCGGATAGAAGAAAGGCGCATCCGAGGATGCGCCTTCTCGTAACTGGCGGAGCGGACCGGGCTCGAACCCTCAAGCCCTGGCGTCACAGACCAGTAGCAACCGGTCCTATTACCGCTCCGCTGCCAAGCCAGGCATGACCCCGACCCGGATAAACTCAATGAAACCTTAGTTAACGGCTTCTTTCAGCGCTTTACCAGCTTTGAAACCCGGCTTTTTGGCAGCAGGGATTTCCAGCGTCTTGCCGGTCTGCGGGTTGCGACCGGTACGAGCTGGGCGGTCAGTCACGGAGAAGGTGCCGAAACCTACCAGAACAACGGAGTCGCCGGCCTTGAGAGCGCCAGTGACGGATTCGATTACAGCGTCCAGCGCACGGCCAGCAGCAGCTTTCGGGATATCAGCGGATGCAGCGATAGCATCAATCAGTTCCGACTTGTTCACTCTAAGTCCCCTTATATCTATTTGAGATGATTCTAAGTTTTTTTGGTGAAAGCAAAAACGAGTGCTGAATGGCCTACAGACACTTAAGAGCCGCTTTATAACAAGGGCTCTAAAAAACTGTCAAGGAAGCCCCCCAGGCAAATGCGTATTAATGCGTACTAATTCTTTCCTTAGAGTCAGACTCGCGCTTTTCGTCCTTCGCGACTATCTCCGGAGCCACATCCGGCAAGGGCTCCGGCGCGTATTGCAGCGCAATTTGCAGGACCTCGTCAATCCATTTAACTGGTTTGATCTGAAGATCCTGCTTAATGTTGTCAGGAATTTCCTTCAGATCGCGAACATTCTCTTCAGGAATGATCACGGTCTTGATCCCGCCACGGTGAGCCGCCAGCAGTTTTTCCTTCAGGCCGCCGATTGCCAATACCTGGCCGCGCAGCGTGATTTCACCCGTCATGGCGACATCGGCGCGCACCGGGATGCCGGTCAGCGCTGATACCAGGGCCGTGCACATACCTACGCCAGCGCTTGGGCCATCCTTGGGCGTCGCCCCTTCAGGCATGTGGATATGCGTATCGCGCTTCTCGTGGAAGTCCACAGGAATGCCCAGGCTCCGAGCGCGGCTACGAACCACCGTCAGCGCCGCAGTAATCGACTCAACCATCACGTCGCCCAGGGAACCGGTCTTGATCAACTGCCCTTTGCCCGGCACCACAGCCGCCTCGATGGTCAGCAACTCGCCGCCCACTTGGGTCCACGCAAGACCGGTCACCTGACCAATCTGATCCTGTTGCTCGGCCAGGCCATAGCGGAATTTGCGCACACCCAGGAAGTGCTCCAGCAGGTCCGAAGTGACCTTGACCGCGAAGCGTTTTTCCAGCGCATGCTCCTTGACCGCCTTGCGGCAAACCTTGGCAATTTGCCGCTCCAGGCCACGCACACCGGCTTCGCGGGTGTAGTAACGGATGATGTCGCGAATGGCTTCCTCATCGAATTCCAACTCGCCTTTTTTCAGGCCGTTGGCCTGGATCTGCTTGGGCGAAAGGTATTTGACGGCGATGTTGATCTTCTCGTCTTCGGTATAGCCGGGCAGACGAATCACCTCCATCCGATCCAGCAGGGCCGCCGGAATGTTCATGGAGTTGGAGGTGCAAAGGAACATCACGTCCGACAGGTCGTAGTCGACCTCCAGGTAGTGATCGTTGAAATTGTGATTCTGCTCAGGATCGAGCACTTCAAGCAACGCAGAGGCGGGATCGCCACGCATATCGCTGCCCATCTTGTCGATTTCATCCAAAAGGAACAATGGGTTGCGCACACCCACTTTTGTCATCTTTTGAATCAATCTTCCTGGCATCGACCCGATGTAGGTGCGGCGATGACCGCGGATTTCCGCCTCGTCGCGCACGCCGCCAAGGGCCATACGCACGAATTTACGGTTGGTGGCGTGGGCAATCGACTCCGCCAGGGAGGTTTTACCAACCCCGGGAGGACCAACCAGGCACAGCACCGGACCGCGAATTTTTTTCACGCGCTTTTGCACGGCGAGGTATTCAAGGATGCGTTCCTTGACCTCTTCCAGACCGTAATGGTCGGCGTCGAGGATGTCTTCGGCACGGGCCAAGTCCAGACGCACCTTGCTCTGGGCCTTCCACGGCACCTGCACCAGCCAATCGATGTAGGAGCGCACCACGGTGGCTTCGGCAGACATCGGCGACATCTGCTTGAGCTTGTTCAGCTCGGCCTGGGCCTTGGCCAGTGCATCCTTGGGCAAGCCAGCGGCATCGATACGCTTTTTCAGCTCTTCGATTTCGTTGTGGCCTTCGTCACCATCGCCGAGTTCCTTTTGAATGGCCTTCATCTGCTCATTCAGGTAGTACTCGCGCTGGCTGCGCTCCATTTGCTTCTTGACGCGACCGCGAATGCGTTTCTCGACCTGCAGCAGATCGATTTCGCCATCGAGCAATGCCAGCACGTGTTCGACACGGGCCGACAAATCGATGATTTCGAGAATTTCCTGCTTCTGCTCGATCTTGAGCGCCATGTGGGCCGCCATCGTATCGACCAGCCGCCCGGGCTCGTCGATGCTGTTAAGCGACGACAGGACCTCGGCAGGCACCTTCTTGCCCAACTGCACGTATTGCTCGAACTGAGACAGCAGGCTGCGGACAAACACCTCGGATTCACGCTCGGGCGCATCGACCTCTTCGATCAGCGACACTTCGGCCCGGCAATGGCCGTCCACTTCGCTGAAACGCTCGACTGCACCGCGCTGTTCACCTTCAACGAGAACCTTGACGGTGCCGTCGGGCAGCTTGAGCAGTTGCAGAACCGTTGCAATCGTACCTACGCGATAAAGTGCGTCTTCGCCGGGATCGTCGTCAGCAGGATTTCTCTGAGCCAGCAGAAGGATCTGCTTGTCACCCGTCATCGCAGCCTCGAGGGCTTCGATAGACTTCTCGCGCCCCACGAACAGCGGGATAACCATGTGCGGATACACCACAACATCACGCAATGGCAGGAGAGGCAATTCGATGGTTGTCTTCATGATTTCGCCTCTACGGCGGCCACAAGGCCGGAAACAGATGGAAGTAAGCTTGAAACCAAGATGGGGGCAGCCTTGAAAAAAAACAAGCGCTAAGACACGTCTAAAACGCGCTAAAAGCAAAGGGGCCCGAAGGCCCCTCCTTTGTACCAACAGCGGGACGCTTACGCGTCCGGCGCGGCCTTGGCAGTCGGCTCATTGTTTTCGTAGATATACAATGGCTTGGACTTGCCTTCTATAACGCTTTCGTCGATCACGACTTTACTCACCTCGGACTGCGAGGGGATTTCATACATCGTGTCGAGCAAGACGCCTTCGAGAATCGAGCGCAACCCACGGGCACCGGTCTTACGCTCCAGGGCACGTTTGGCAACCGATTTCAGCGCGTCGGAACGGAACTCCAGGTCTACACCTTCCATTTCGAACAGCTTGGCGTACTGCTTGGTCAGGGCGTTTTTCGGCTCGGTCAGAATCTGCATCAACGCCGCTTCATCCAACTCGTCCAGCGTCGCCAGGACCGGCAGACGACCCACGAATTCCGGGATCAGACCGAACTTGACCAGATCGTCAGGCTCGACTTCACGCAGGGACTCACCGACCTTCTTGCCTTCTTCCTTGCTGCGCACTTCGGCGTTGAAACCAATGCCGCCACGGGTGGAACGGTTTTGAATAACCTTTTCCAGGCCGGAGAACGCACCACCGCAGATGAACAGGATGTTACGGGTGTCGACCTGCAGGAACTCCTGCTGCGGATGCTTGCGGCCACCCTGGGGCGGAACGGAAGCGACCGTACCTTCGATCAACTTGAGCAAGGCCTGCTGCACGCCCTCGCCGGAAACATCCCGGGTGATGGACGGGTTGTCGGACTTGCGGGAAATCTTGTCGATTTCGTCAATGTAGACAATGCCCATCTGGGCCTTTTCCACATCGTAATCGCACTTCTGCAACAACTTCTGAATAATATTCTCGACATCTTCACCTACGTAACCCGCCTCGGTAAGGGTGGTTGCGTCGGCGATGGTGAACGGAACGTTCAGCAAGCGCGCCAAAGTTTCGGCAAGCAGGGTTTTACCCGAGCCTGTCGGGCCGATCAGCAGGATGTTGCTCTTGCCGAGTTCGACGTCGTCATTCTTTTTGTCACGCTGGTTCAGGCGCTTGTAGTGGTTGTACACCGCTACGGCCAGTACCTTTTTCGCACGTTCTTGACCAATCACATACTGATCAAGGATGCCGCTGATTTCTTTAGGCGAAGGCAATTTATGCGCGCTGCTCTCGGCCTGGGCTTCCTGCACCTCCTCGCGGATGATGTCATTGCACAGGTCGACGCACTCGTCGCAAATGAAGACCGAGGGGCCGGCAATCAATTTGCGTACTTCATGCTGGCTTTTGCCACAGAAGGAGCAATAAAGCAGTTTGCCGTTGTCCTCGCCGTTGCGGGTGTCAGTCATTCGATCGATCCAAATCCGATAGGCTTGCAACACAAGATGAAGGCAATTGCGGGCTTTTTCAAGCCCGCAGGCGGCCGGTCATCCCAACCACCTGCATTTTGAGCGGCTTAGGCAGGCATTTGACGCTTGTTGATCACAGAGTCGATCAGACCGTATTCGGCTGCACGCTCGGCGCTCATGAAGTTGTCACGCTCGGTATCACGCTCAATGGTTTCGAGGCTTTGACCGGTGTGATGGGCCAGCAGCGAATTGAGACGCGAGCGAATGTGGAGGATTTCCTTGGCATGGATATCGATATCCGAAGCCTGGCCCTGGAAGCCGCCCAGTGGCTGGTGAATCATCATGCGCGAGTTAGGCAGGCAGTGACGCTTGCCCGCTGCGCCACCGGCAAGCAGGAATGCGCCCATGCTGCAGGCCTGGCCGATGCAGATGGTGGAAACGTCTGGCTTGATGAATTGCATGGTGTCGTAGATCGACATCCCCGCAGTCACCGAACCGCCGGGTGAGTTGATGTACAGATGGATATCCTTGTCCGGGTTTTCCGCTTCAAGGAACAGCAGTTGCGCCGCGACCAGGTTGGCCATGTAGTCTTCAACGGGGCCGATCAGGAAGATGACGCGTTCCTTGAGCAGACGCGAGTAGATGTCATAGGCACGCTCGCCACGGGCGGACTGCTCGATAACCATCGGGACCAGGCCGCCTGCGGCTTGGATGTCAGAGCTCTGCTGATAAAAAGAATTGCGGGACATGTCTCGCAGTCACTCCCAAATAGTTATGTCTTGAATACGCATAAGCCAGCACGAAGGCTGGCTTATGGGTGTGTATTTCTTACCGCAGAACGATCAATCGGCTTGTGGAGCTTCCACCGGCTTGACCGCTTCTTCGTAAGAGACCGCTTTATCGGTCACGCTAGCTTTCTGCAGAACAGTATCCACAACTTGTTCTTCCAGCACAACCGAACGGACTTCGTTCAGCTGCTGGTCGTTCTTGTAGTACCAGGACACGACTTGCTCAGGTTCCTGGTAGGCCGAGGCCATTTCCTGGATCAGCTCGCGAACGCGGGCTTCGTCAGGCTTGAGTTCGAACTGCTTGACCACTTCGGCAACGATCAGGCCCAGCACGACGCGGCGCTTGGCTTGCTCTTCGAACAGCTCGGCAGGCAGTTGGTCCGGCTTGATGTTGCCGCCGAACTGCTGAACAGCCTGCACACGCAGACGGTTCACTTCGTTGTCCAGCAGAGCCTTTGGCACTTCGATCGGGTTGGAGGCCAGCAGACCGTCCATCACCTGGTTCTTGACCTTGGACTTGATGGCCTGGCGCAGCTCACGCTCCATGTTCTTGCGAACTTCGGTGCGGAAGCCTTCCAGACCGGTTTCCTTGATGCCGAACTGGGCGAAGAACTCTTCGTTCAGCTCAGGCAGCTTCGGCTCGGAAACGCTGTTGACCGTCACGGTGAACTCGGCGGTTTTGCCAGCCAGGTCCAGGTTCTGGTAGTCCTCAGGGAAGGTCAGGTTCAGCACACGCTCTTCGCCGGCTTTTGCGCCGACCAGGCCGTCTTCGAAGCCAGGGATCATGCGGCCGGAACCCAGTACCAGCTGGGTAGCCTTGGCGGAACCGCCGGCGAACACTTCACCGTCGACCTTGCCGACAAAATCGATGTTCAGTTGATCTTCGTTCTGGGCAGCGCGCTCGGCCACTTCGAAACGGGTGTTCTGCTTACGCAGGATGTCCAGCATCTTGTCCAGGTCAGCGTCCGAAACGTCAGCGCTCAGGCGCTCGACAGCGATGGACTCGAAACCGGCAACAGTGAACTCAGGGAACACTTCGAACGTGGCGATGAATTCCAGGTCCTTGCCTTTTTCCAGCACTTTAGGCTCGACGGAGGGAGCGCCAGCCGGGTTCAGCTTCTGCTCGACAACCGCTTCGTAGAACGAAGACTGGATCACGTCGCCCACGGCTTCCTGACGCGCGTCAGCTTCGTAACGCTGACGGATCACGCTCATTGGCACTTTGCCTGGGCGGAAACCTGGGATTTTGGCCTTTTGGGCAGTCTGCTGCAGACGCTTGTTGACCTGAGTCTCGATGCGCTCAGCCGGCACGGTGATGCTCATGCGGCGCTCAAGAGCAGAAGTATTTTCAACAGAAACTTGCATGGATATTCCTCGTTGCACAGACGTTGGCCGGGCGTTTCCGACCCCAGAATCAAGGGCATGCATTCTAGTAGGTCAAACTCAAGAAGTCACCCTACTGAAAACGCGCAGGAAACAGGCGCCGAATTTAAGGACGGGGCAAACGATCATGCCCCGCCCGGATTGCAAATACAGTCGATCAGCCCAAGGCTCTGCACCAACGCTCCTATATATAGAAGCACGGTATCCGAACTCGCGGCTCCCGGCCCCGCAAGGAGACCGACGGGCGCCCCGCGTATCATCACGAAACACAATCGCGACGAACCGATCGCTGCGCACAACTCCAAAACCGGAGCTGGCGAACAACACAAAACCATTGAAAACAAAAACGGCGCAGCCCTTTTCAGGTACTGCGCCGTTTTCTGCTATTTAAATAGCGACTTGTATGGTGCGGACGGAGAGACTCGAACTCTCACACCTTGCGGCGCTGGAACCTAAATCCAGTGTGTCTACCAATTCCACCACATCCGCGTATCAAGCTTTTAAAGCAAAGGCGCCAGACTTTTAAATCTGGCGCCTTTCTAGAATATGGGGTGGACGATGGGGATCGAACCCACGACAACGGGAGTCACAATCCCGTGCTCTACCAACTGAGCTACGCCCACCATATTGCCTTGTTGCCTTACTTGTGCCAAAGCTGCCTAATTGGCGCACCCGGCAGGACTCGAACCTGCGACCATCCGCTTAGAAGGCGGATGCTCTATCCAGCTGAGCTACGGGCGCCTTTTTAATCTGTATTCTTGGACGATTACAAACTAAGTGCTTTCAGTTTTGCCGAGTTGAAACAACCAACTCCGCTCAACCTTCTTAACCAGTGCTAGGCTGTGCCCGACAAGTGCGACGAATGTTATAGACGGCCTGATAGGTCGTCAACTCTTTTTTAAAAAAAATTCATTTAATTAAAGGGCTTAGGGGAATTTGCAGACCAAGCGCCTTTGCCCTCACGCCTCGGCGTGCGAGAATGCGTTCTCTTTTTTCCCCCTCTCGATGGTTAACCACGCGCAATGACTGCACAACTTATCGACGGCAAATCGATCGCCGCCAGCCTGCGCCAGCAGATCGCCCAACGAGTCACCGAGCGCCGCCAGCAAGGCCTGCGCACGCCCGGCCTTGCGGTGATTCTGGTCGGCAGCGATCCTGCCTCTCAGGTTTATGTCTCGCACAAGCGTAAAGACTGTGAAGAGGTCGGCTTCCTTTCCCAGGCTTACGACCTGCCTTCCGAAACCACTCAGCAAGCATTGGCCGATCTGATCGATCGCCTGAACGACGACCCGAACATCGACGGCGTTCTGCTCCAACTGCCGCTGCCCCAGCACCTGGATGCCTCCAAGCTGCTGGAGCGTATCCGCCCGGACAAAGACGTCGATGGCTTCCATCCTTATAACGTCGGCCGGCTGGCCCAGCGCATCCCGTTGCTGCGCCCCTGCACCCCAAAAGGCATCATGACGCTACTGGAAAGCACCGGCGTGGACCTTTATGGCCTTGATGCAGTGGTCGTGGGCGCGTCCAACATCGTCGGCCGCCCAATGGCCATGGAGTTACTGCTGGCCGGCTGTACCGTCACCGTGACCCACCGTTTCACCAAGGACCTGGCCGGCCACGTCGGCCGCGCCGATCTGGTGGTGGTAGCCGCCGGCAAACCCGGCCTGGTGAAGGGCGAGTGGATCAAGGAAGGCGCCATCGTCATCGACGTGGGCATCAACCGTCAGGACGATGGCAAGCTGGTAGGTGACGTGGTCTATGAGACCGCCCTGCCCCGCGCCGCCTGGATCACCCCGGTACCAGGCGGCGTAGGCCCGATGACCCGCGCCTGCCTGCTGGAAAACACGTTGTACGCAGCAGAAACGCTGCATAGCTGATACACCGTTTCAATCCAGCCGCCCCCCCCAGTGGGAGCGAGCTTGCCCGCGATAGCCTCGGATCAGCCAGCATCAATGGTGGCTGACATACCGCTATCGTGAGCAGGCTCGCTCCCACAGATGTTTTGGTCGCCTGTTCTTGAATCGACAGGCAGCCGTCGGCGGTTGTTATTGAATCCCCCAAACTACAAATTTTTCAGATCCGATTCGCCAAAATCCCCCTTCATTAAACTTTATTTATTCACAAGCCCCGGCGGCACAGGCATATAGCGCTGTTGTCGCCCATACTCATAAAATGCAACGTTTTTTTAGAAAACCGTTGCCAACGGCACCTTTTCAACTCCATCGAGCCTACTCGCGTGAAAATCCGTCTTTCGATCCTTAGCCTGTTCATCGCTTTCACAGGCACCTTCATCACGCAAAATGTCGACGCGCAGGAAACCATCGCGGCCCCACGAGACACTTCAAAACTGCAGGTTGCCTCAGGCAGCGCGATCCTGCTGGACTTGCAGACAGATAAAGTCGTCTATTCCAGCAATCCGGACGTGGTAGTACCGATCGCTTCGGTGACCAAATTGATGACCGGCTTGATCGTACTGGATGCCAAACAGAACCTGGATGAGTACATCTCCATCACCATCGCGAACACGCCAGAGATGAAAGGTGTGTTCTCCCGGGTCAAGCTCAACAGTGAATTGTCGCGCCGGGACGTACTGCTCATCGCCCTGATGTCTTCGGAAAACCGCGCAGCCGCCAGCCTCGCGCATCATTATCCAGGCGGATACGCGGCATTCATCGCAGCCATGAACGCCAAGGCCAAATCGCTGGGCATGACCAGCACTCATTACGTCGAACCCACAGGCCTGTCAGTCCGGAACGTTTCTACCGCCAGGGACCTGACCAAACTGCTGATCGCGGCCCGCAAGTATCCGCTGCTGAGCGAACTGAGCACCACCAAGGAAAAAACCGTCACTTTCCGCAAACCGGTGTATAGCCTGGGCTTTCGCAACACCGACCACCTGGTCCACAAAGCCAATTGGGACATTCAACTGACCAAGACCGGTTTCACCAACCAGGCCGGCCACTGCCTGGTGCTGGTGACGAAAATGGGTAATCGTCCAATGGCGCTGGTGATCCTTGATGCCTTCGGCAAATACACCCACTTCGCTGATGCCAGCCGAATTCGCAGTTGGGTAGAAACCGGCAAAAGCGCCAACGTGCCATCGGTGGCCCTCCAATACAAGGCGGCGAAGAACCTCAAGAGCCGTCAGAGTGGCGTGGTGGAAGCGTCCCAGTAATCCACCCTCCCAAAAAAAGCCCCGATTTGTCGGGGCTTTTTTGTTCACGGCTTTAGATCACCCAGCGGATCATAGGGCTTGGACTTCTCTTGCTCGTCTTTCTCGTCCAGAGGCGCCTTGGCTGGCCCTACCGGATCGACTTGTGGGTCGCCGAGATCCGGAGAGTCCGGATCGAAGCCCAGATCATTGTCACCGGAAGAATGCTCGGAAGAATGTGGCCCCGTAGGTGCTTTTGGCTGTGCCATACCTGCCTCCTGGAATCATGGTCGGAAAAATTCCGAACCCTGACGATAAGAGCCCCGGGCCAGCCAAGTCGTGCCCGGCGAGTGACGAACGGGACCGGCGATCAGTGGGCGGTGCCCAGGGCTTTGGTGGCCCGCGCCGCCTCGTGCTCCTGCCCTGCCCCGGCCAGCTCATTCGCCGCTTTCAGCCAGCGCTGCGAGTCAACATTGGCCGGAAGCTGCGTAGGACGCTGGACCAGAACCGCCCAGCCACCGGCATCTTTGAAGGCCGATTCGAACGAACTGAAGCTCATCAACTGTCGCCGATTCATGCCTGATCGCAACAAGACGGTCTGCTTCTGCCGGTTATAGCCGGCCAGAATCCCGTAGCGCGGCGCGGACCAGAACGCCGTCCCCTCGGTATAACGCAGCAATACGGGGTAACCCGCCGCAACCTGCTCCAGCAATGCGGGCAGCGCGTTGTCGAGGGGATACACCACCAGCCCATACTCTCGCGCCAGGGTTTGCATATTCTGCTGCAAAGCAGCTTCTCCGCCCGGCAGGTGCAGAGGTTTCTCCAGCAGCCCCGGCGTAATGACTGTGCCTTGCAACGTCAGCAGGGCCGCCAGCGATTGGGGGGCTCCCTGGTACATTTCGCCCCGAAAGAACGGCACGCTGTTGAGCTCAACCCGCTCGGGCAGGCGTTGGATCTGAGGCGACACGCTGCCCGCGCAACCCGCCAGGGTCGCCAGGCAAACCGTCGCCAGTACCAGTGATCGAAAAGAGGAAATTACCGGCAACATTATGACTCTCTAGTTCAGGTACCCGATATTCGGGCCATGCTTGGGCCGTCGATCATAAGGTGCGCACAAGCCTGGGTATAGCCTTAAACAACGGTCGCACCGTCGCGATAGAACGAATCGGCCCGTGCCGGGCGCTACCGATCGACTGCCTGCAACACTGGCTCGACTAGACTGTCTACTGTACTGATTGCGCGCCCTGAACCGGGGCAGAAGGAGGCACAGATGAGCCTAACGACGACAATTCTGATGCTGATATTCGGCTGGCTGAGCGTAGCGACCGCCATGTTATGGGGTGTGTTGCGAATTACCCGCCGCCATCATCACGCACCGCCCGCTCTATCGGAAAAAACCACGAAAGCCTCCCGGCGCCACGCAACCGCACACTGAGCACCGACTGTTCAAAATCCCCAAAAAAAAACCGCCCGGGATGTAGACCCGGGCGGCTTTATTGTCTGCCTGGAATCAGGCGCTTTCAGCCAACGTCTTCTGCCTGGCGCGACGGGACAGCATGTTCAACGTCTCAATCGCCGCCGAGAACGCCATGGCGGCGTAGATATAGCCTTTAGGCACATGAGCGCCGAAGCCTTCGGCGATCAGCGTCATGCCGATCATGATCAGGAAGCCCAGGGCCAGCATGACCACCGTCGGGTTGTCATTGATGAACTTGGCCAACGGCTCGGCTGCCAGCAGCATCACCAGTACCGACACCACGACGGCGATGATCATGATCGGCAAGTGCTCGGTCATGCCCACGGCGGTGATGATGCTGTCGATGGAGAACACCAGGTCCAGCATCAGGATCTGACCGATCGCGGCGGCAAAGCCCAAGGTCACGCCGGACGTGGCCGACTTGGGATCGTTCGGCGCCGGATCCATGCTGTGGTGGATCTCAGTGGTGGCCTTCCACAGTAGGAACAGGCCGCCGGCGATCAGGATCATGTCCTTCCAGGAGAACGCCTGGCCAAGGATCTCGATGACAGGTTCGGTCAACTGCACAATGAACGCAATGGTGCTCAACAAGCCCAGGCGCAGGATCAGCGCCATGCCGATACCGATCCGCCGCGCCTTGGCACGGTGCTGTTCGGGCAGCTTGTTGGTCAGGATCGAAATGAAGATCAGGTTATCGATGCCAAGCACGATTTCCATGACGACCAGAGTTGCCAGGGCGATCCACGCAGTGGGGCTGGCGGCGAGCTGTAAAAGATAATCCATGGGTCAGTCCTGACTGATGTGACGGGTTTAGATGGTTTGGTTGGAGGATGTTGACTCGTCAGCGTCGTCCGCCGGTTTTTTCTTGGGGCTGATCAACCCACCGGTGGCTTCGCTGATAGCCTGTTCGGCGGCCTTATGGGTGTCGTCGATTGCTTGCTTGGCGGTTTCTGCTGCCTGCCCCATCAATTGCTGGGCGCTTTTTTCGGCCTGTTCACAACCCGCCAGCGTCATTGAAGAGATCACCAACAAAGCTGCAAGCCCCAGGGATTTGTATGTCATGGAGTAAATGCCTCTAAGAGATTAGACGGAGCACGAAAGGTGGCTCGCCAATGGCAAGGCATTCTAGAGACGACGATACTTCAGGAAAATTCGTATTTTCAGCGGTTATACTTCGGTTTTTACGAATCGGTGTGCACCCATGCTCAATTACCGACAATTGCATTACTTCTGGGTGGTGGCGAAAACGGGCAGCATCGTTCGGGCCTGCGAGCAACTGAACCTCACCCCGCAAACCATCAGCGGACAGATTTCCCTGTTCGAGCAGACCTATAACATCAAGTTGTTTCGCCGCGTCGGGCGGCAGCTGGAGTTGACCGAGGCTGGCCGGCAAACACTGCCCTACGCCGAACACATGTTCCAACTGGGCGGCGAACTCGAGCTGATGCTGCGCGCCCAGCCCAACGAGCAGCAGACGCTGTTCCGGGTCGGGGTAGCGGATGTGGTACCCAAGTCCATCGTCTATCGGCTACTGGCGCCGACCATGGAACTGAGTGAACCGCTGCGCATCACCTGCCGCGAGGACAAGCTCGAACGGCTGCTGGCGGACCTGGCGATCCAGCGCCTGGACTTGGTGATTTCCGACAGCCCGATGCCGACTCACCTGGACATCAAGGGCTACAGCCAGAAATTGGGGGAATGTGGGATCAGTTTTTTCGCCACCGCCGCGCTGGCCGAACGCTACGGGCAGGATTTCCCCCACAGCCTGCATGACGCCCCGCTGCTGATTCCAGGCCCGGAAACCGTGGTGCGCAGCCGCCTGCAACGCTGGTTCGCCGAGCAACAGATCCAACCGCGCATCGTCGGTGAGTTCGACGACAGCGCATTGATGCAGGCCTTCGGCCAGTCAGGCAGTGGGATTTTCATCGGCCCAAGCGTGATTGCCGAAGAGGTGAAGCGCCAGTACGGCGTAGAAGTGATCGGCCAGACCGACGCAGTGAGTGAATCCTTCTACGCCATTTCCGTGGAGCGCAAGGTCAGCCACCCAGGCATCGTAGCGATCGCCGAAGGGGCGCGGCGCGAACTGTTCAGCGCTTAGCTATTCGTGCAGGTGGCGCGAGGCTTGAAGGTCATCAGCAACATCGCCAGCAGGATCGATACAAGGATGAACCCGGCGGCGGCAAAACCGACGCTGCCCAGGCCCAGGGTATCGATGACCCGGCCGCCGACCATCGCGCCAAGGCCAATCCCCAGGTTGGCACCGGCGATGTTCAGCGACGCGGCAAAGGCCGGGGCTTCGGGCGCAGCCTTCATCAGCCGCACGTGGCTGACCAGGAACAACGCCGCCTGGGTTACGCCCCAGATGCCCATCGCCGCCGCCAACCCGAAGGTCGAATGGATAGCCGGTACCACCGCCACCATGCCGCCGATCAGGAACAGGCAGAACACCATCGACGCGATCAACGGATGCCGGTCCACCGCTCGGCCGCCCAAGGAGTTGCCGAGCAACCCCACGGCGCCGAAGCCCATCAGGCACCAGCCCACCAACGTGCCGTTGAACCCGGCCAGGCGTTCGAGAATGTCCGCCAGATAGGTGTAGGCAGTGAACATGCCACTGAACACCAGGATCGACAGCAGCACATGCCCTTGCATCAACGGGCTGCGCAGGATCTTGAATTGCGAACGCAAGCTCACTTGATGCTGGTGCAGGTTGGTTCTGGGCAGGTAGATAAACAGCAGCAGCGCCTTGGCGAAGGCAATGACCGCCAGGATCGCAAAAGCGCTGCGCCAGCCGAATGCGTCGGAAATAAGGGTGCCCACCGGAATGCCGAACACCGTGGCGCAGACGATGCCGAAGCCGATCCGGGCAATGGCCCGCCCCGCGTACTCGGGGCCGACAATGTCCACCGCGGTTTCACTGGCCAACGCCCAGAACACCGGCAAGCCCAGGGCCGGAATCAACCGGGCAACGGCCATCACCCAGATATTGGGGGCGAACGTTGCCAGCACGTTGGCCAGGCCGAACATCACCAGCACGCTGATAAACAGTTTGCGCCGTTCGAAGCGAGCGAACCAGGCAGTCAGGAACGGCCCGAACGCCGCCACCGTAAACGCGAACAACGTGACCAGCAGACCGGCCTGGGGAATGGTGACTTGCAGGTCGCGGGCGATGGATGGCAGCAGGCCAACGATGATGAATTCCGTAGTCAGCACGGTAAAACCGGCGGCCGACAACAGGAAAATGGGTAACAACATGCACAACTCCAGCAAAACGACGATACCAGCGTTAGCCCGAGGGCTCGCTGGCAAATAGAGAAATGAGGGAAGGACAAAGCCTAACAGAATCTGCAGGCCAGACAAAACGCGCCGAATGACCCGGATAAGGGTGACGGATCGTCACAGGTCCGTCAGATTTTTCAGCGAGCTGTGATAAAGTCCGCGCCCTGCGAATGCTGTACATCCTCTCGGTCCCGCTCATGTGGCCTGCCCGCTTGTTGCCCTGAGTTCGTCGACCGTTGCACACAAAAAAAACAGAGATGCCGTTATGACTGCTTTGTCACCGTCCCTTTTACAACGCCTCAAACGCACTGGCCTGGTCACACAAATCGTCATCGGCCTGATCGCCGGTATCGCCCTGGCGTGGTTGGCTCCGGAGCTGGCGAAGTCCACCGAATTCATCGGCAAGGTCTTCGTCTCCGCGCTCAAGGCCGTGGCGCCGATCCTGGTGTTCGTGCTGGTCATGGCGTCGATCGCCAACCATAAGCACGGCCAGGAAACCCATATTCGCCCGATTCTTTTCCTCTATCTGCTGGGCACTTTCGCCGCAGCCGTGGTCGCGGTGGTTGCCAGCACGCTGTTTCCGTCCAGCCTGGTGCTGACGACCCACGACGTCGCCGTCACCGCTCCGGGCGGCATCAGCGAAGTGCTGCAAAGCTTGCTGCTGAGCGTGGTGGACAACCCGGTCCGGGCCCTGATGAACGGTAACTTCATCGGCATTTTGGCCTGGGCTATCGGCATGGGCATCGCCATTCGCCACGCTGGCCAAACCACACGCACCGTGCTCGAAGACTTGTCCAATGGCGTGACCGTGATCGTGCGCCTGGTGATCCGCTTCGCCCCGCTGGGGATCTTCGGGCTGGTGGCCTCGACCCTGGCCACTTCCGGCTTCGGTGCCCTGCTCGGCTACCTGCATCTGCTCACCGTACTGATCGGCTGCATGCTGTTCGTGGCGCTGGTGGTCAACCCACTCATTGTGTTCTGGAAGCTGCGTCGCAACCCCTACCCATTGGTATTCACTTGCCTGCGCGAGAGTGGCATCACCGCGTTCTTCACCCGCAGTTCGGCGGCGAATATTCCGGTGAACCTGGAGCTGAGCAAGCGCCTGGGCCTGCATGAAGACACCTATTCGGTGTCGATCCCACTGGGTGCGACCATCAACATGGCCGGTGCCGCCATCACCATTACCGTACTGACCCTGGCGGCCGTGCATACCCTGGGTATCGCGGTGGATATACCGACGGCGGTGCTGCTGAGTGTCGTTGCAGCCATTTGCGCCTGCGGTGCGTCTGGCGTGGCTGGCGGTTCGCTACTGCTGATTCCCCTGGCGTGCAGCCTGTTCGGTATTCCCAGTGAGATTGCCATGCAGGTTGTGGCGGTGGGGTTCATCATTGGTGTGCTGCAGGACTCGGCGGAGACGGCGTTGAATTCGTCTACGGATGTGCTGTTTACGGCGGCGGCTTGCTTGGGTGAGGAAGAGAGGCTCGCGCGCACGGCGTAACGATCGGGGCAAACTTGGCCTATGCGGTTGGCTGATCTTCCGCATTCGCGAGCAAGCCCGCTCCCACATTGGATTTATGTCTGCCCAAATATTTCCTGTGGGAGCGGGCTTGCTCGCGAAGCAGGCTTCGGTACATCAGAACTGCGCAAATATTACAGCCACAAAAAAGCCCGGAACGGCCCACACCGTCCCGGGCTTTTTCATGCCGGCGGGTTTAGAACGCGCCCATGTAGTCGCGCTTGCCCACTTCCACACCGTTGTGGCGCAGCAGTGCATAGGTGGTGGTGACGTGGAAGAAGAACTGCGGCAGGCCATAGGTCAGCAGGTAGCTTTGACCAGTGAAGCGTTTTTCCTTCGGCGTGCCTGGACGGGTGACGATTTCAATGCCTTCCTTGCCATCGATCTTCTCGGGGCTGATGCCGTCGATGAAGGCCAGGACCTTGGCGATCAACGCTTGCAGCTCAGCGAAAGTGGTTTCGCTGTCGTCATATTTCGGCACTTCAATCTCGGCCAGACGCGCGGACACACCTTTGGCGAAGTCCACGGCGATCTGCACCTGGCGCACCAGGGGGAACATGTCCGGGTACAGGCGGGCTTGCAGGAAGGCGTTCGGGTCGATGTTTTTCGCGCTGGCGTGGGCTTCGGCCTTGCTCAGGACATCACTCAGGGCGTTGAGCATCTGCTTGAAAACCGGGACGGAAGCGGCGTACAGGGAAATAGTCATGGCGATCTCATGCAGGAGGTGGAAAAGGACACATCAAAATGTGCAGCGATTATAGCCACGGCCGTTGCGCAGCTTGTCTTTTATTGCGCAAGGATTAGGCTAGGCGGCTTCCACAGCATAGGGAACGCGCGATGAGTATCGAAGAACAAAGCCAGGCTGAAGAACCACGGCTCAACAGCACAGAAATTCGCATCCTCGGCGCGCTGGTCGAGAAACAGGCGACCAACCCTGAGACCTACCCGCTGACCCTCAACGCCCTGGTATTGGCCTGCAACCAGAAAACCAGCCGTGAACCGGTGATGAATCTCAACCCGGGCCAGGTCGGCCAAAGCCTGCGAGCGCTGGAAGGTCGCGGCTTTACCAAACTGGTGATGGGCAGTCGCGCCGACCGCTGGGAGCATCGGGTCGACAAGGCGTTGGAGCTGGTGCCGGCCCAGGTGATTCTGATGGGGTTGCTGTTCCTGCGCGGCCCGCAAACCGTCAATGAACTGTTGACCCGCAGCGGTCGCATGCACGACTTTGAAGATACCGAACAAGTGGTGCATCAGCTTGAACGTCTGATTGCCCGTGGGCTGGCGCTGCTGGTGCCGCGCCAGGCTGGCCAACGCGAAGATCGTTATATGCATGCCATGGGCGACCCGGCAGACATCGAGACGATCCTCGCCGCGCGCCAGTATCCCGTGGAGCGCGGTGCCGGCAGCGGCGTGCCGCTGGAGCGCATCGAAGAGCTCGAAGCGCGGATCGCGGCGCTGGAGGAGCGTCTGGCGCGCCTGGAATAACCGCCTCAGGCCCGGGCGAACGCCACGGCTTTGTCGAACTGCTCCGGGCTTGGCCGCACGCCGGTGTATAGCACGAACTGCTCCAGGGCCTGGATCGCAATCACTTCCAGCCCGGTGATGACCCGCTTGCCCTCAGCCCGGGCCCGCACGATCAGTGGCGTTTCCGAGGGGATCGCCACCACATCGAACACGGTATCGGCCGCTGCAATGGTATCGGGTTCGAACGCCAGCTGGTCGGCTTCCGCGCCACCGGTCATGCCGATCGGCGTGACGTTGATCAGCATCTGTGGCCGCAGCGTACCCAACTCAGCTTGCCACTCAAAACCCAGGGACTCGGCCAGGGCGCGTCCGGCGGTTTCATTGCGGGCAACAATCAACCCCTTCTTGTAACCGCCGTCGCGCAGGGCGCTGGCCACAGCCTTGGCCATGCCGCCGCTGCCGCGCAGGGCAAAGGTCGAGTCCTTGGGCACGGCGTGGGTCTGCAGCAACTGAGCAATGGCAATGTAGTCGGTGTTGTAGGCCTTTAAATGGCCATTGGTGTTGACGATGGTGTTGATGGACTGGATCGCCGCAGCGGAAGGATCCAGTTCATCGACCAGGGCAATGCAGGCTTCCTTGAACGGCATCGACACCCCGCACCCGCGGATACCCAGGGCACGAATCCCCCCCACCGCTGCGGGCAGGTCCTGGCTACTGAAGGCCTTGTAGTAGAAGTTCAGGCCCAGCTGTTCATACAAGTGATTATGAAAACGCAGGCCGAAATTCCCGGGGCGTGCCGATAGCGACATGCACAGTTGGGTGTCTTTGTTGGGATTGATCTGCATGCTGGGTCCTCTTGCAGTCACTTTCTGACAAACGGAATCCCCGTCCCGAAAGGTTTTACTCGATGATGATACGGCCCTATCCAGCCCGACCTCAGACCGGATGAATGGCGCAACGCGGTAAAGAAAACGCTACAGACCTTACACAATATTTACCCAACGGCGCGGCAAATTTTGAAAAAATCGCTGTCAGAGCAAGTATCCCCGCGACCCTCATCGGGTCTGTTACAGACCACAGGCGCCGGGGCCGAAACGAGGAACAGCCATGAATCGTAAACTTCCCATCATTGCCCTGCTCATGGGGGCACTCGCGGTCACCGGCCAGGCATCCGCCCACGGTCGTGGTGGTTGGGAGGGGCCCGCAGTGTTTGGCGCGATCGTCGGTTCGGCCATCGTCGGCTCAGCCATCATCAACCGTGATCGTCCGGTGTATGTGCAGCAGCAACCGGTCTACGTCCAGCCGCAGCCGGTCTATGTGCAGCAACCGCCACCAGTCTATTACCAGCCACAGCCGGTGTATGTTGAACAACCGATCTACTACCGCCCGGCACCGGTGTATTACGGGCCACCACGGGGCTATTACTATGGCCCACCTCGCGGTCATTACGGTCGCTGGTAATCAGCCTCTTAGGTGACACAAAAAAGCAGCCTGTGATCGAGGATCACAGGCTGCTTTTTCATTGGGCTGGCAGTGTCAGACGTGCTCACTGCTTTTGAGGCGCACCGGACCATGTTCCTCCGGTGCGTGCGAAGGCTCCGCCACCACGGGAATCTGATTGCCATCGCAGTCGTGCAGCTTGCCGTCACTGAAGTAATCACCTTCACGCAACGCCGCCAGATCCTGATAGCGCAACACTCGCTCGGTGCCGGCGGCGAAGACTGACTGCTGGTCAGAGTTACCCGCGGTAAAGTGGTTGAACGCCAGGTTCAGGATGATCGCCATGATTGCCGAAGAACTGATACCCGAGTGGAAGATCGTCGCGAACCAGCTCGGGAAATGATCGTAGAAGTTCGGTGCGGCGATAGGGATCATGCCGAAGCCGATTGAAGTGGCGACAATGATCAGATTCACGTTGTTGCGGTAATCGACTTTCGACAAGGTTCGGATGCCACTGGCGGCAACGGTGCCGAACAGCACGATACCGGCCCCACCCAGCACGGAAGTCGGCACTGCGGCGATCACCCGGCCCATGAACGGCAGCAGGCCGAGCACCACCAGGAACACCCCGCCGGTGGCCACCACGAAACGGCTCTTGATCCCGGTCACCGCCACCAACCCGACGTTCTGGGCAAAGGCACTCTGGGTGAAAGAGCCGAAGATCGGCGCGATCATGCTCGACAGCATGTCGGCCCGCAAACCGTTGCCCAGACGCCTGGAGTCGACTTTGGTGTCGATGATCTCACCCACGGCGAGGATGTCGGCGGAGGTTTCCACCAGGGTCACCATGATGACAATGCACATCGACAGAATCGCCGCGATATGGAAGGTCGGCATTCCGAAGTGAAACGGTGTGGGGAAGCCGAACATCGGGCCTTCGCTGACCGATGAAAAGTCCGCCATGCCCAGGAACACCGCTACGATTGTGCCGATGACCATCGCCAGCAGAATCGACAACCGAGAGATGGTTGCGTTGCCCATTTTGCTCAACAGCAGCACCAGCACCAACGTGACGGCAGCCAGGCCGATGTTCGCCATGCTGCCGAAATCGGCGGCGTGACTGTTACCGCCCATGGCCCAGCGCGCCGCCACCGGCATCAGGGTCAAGCCGATGGTAGTGATCACGATGCCGGTGACCAGCGGCGGAAAGAACCGAGTGATTCGGGAGAACACCGGGGTAATCAGCAAACCGATCAGGGATGCGGCAATCACCGCACCCAGGATCGCCTGAAAGCCCCCTTCTGGGCCGCTGCCGACAATCGCCACCATGGTGGCGACGCCTGAAAACGAAACCCCTTGAACCAGTGGCAGTTGGCAGCCAAAGAATGGCAGGCCAAGGGTTTGCAACAACGTCGCCAGGCCACCCGCGAACAAGGACGCCGCAATCAATAGACCGATGTCCGCCGGTGAGAGCCCGGCCGCCTGGCCGATGATCAACGGCACGGCGACGATGCCACCGTACATCGTCAACACATGTTGCAGGCCGTAAGCCATATTCGCGCCGACGCCAAGGTTTTCGTCCTCGGGCCGTGGGAGTGAAACATGGGGCGTTTTCATGGTTCGGGGGTTCCCTGTTTTTTGTTATGCGCACACTGTATTCAAAACTAAAGACAAATGTCCATAGAGTTGTATACAACTTGTTGCGCATCGCGCGACGAACAGAGCACCGCCGCGCAGCCGCAAAGCCCTATTTCATAGCTGCAACAGGCCCTCAACCGCAGGCCGCAAGAGTTCCCGCGGCGGTACGCGCAGGCCAAACTCATTTTCCAACAGGTCGATCAATTCGTCCGCGTCGGTGATCGAGCGTCGCTCACTCTCTTGCCCCATCTTGTGCACGGCGTAACTGTTGCCATTCAGCGTCTTGCGCAAGCCGTCACCGGTGCGGGACACCATCAGCCGGCCCATGAACGGCGACTCAGGGTGGCTGCAGACGTACCAATTGCCGAGGGTGTAGTCGATGTCTTGCTGGCGTTGCAGATCGAACAGGTACATGGGCCGCCACTCGCCGGCGACGTTGGCTCGCAGCAGGTAGCCGTCCTCGTTGTCTTCGATTCGGAACGGTTCGTGGGGGGTGACCTGGATGTCTCGGCTGTCCAACAGCAGCGGCGCGGTCGGCACCATGCCACCAAAGCCCACATCGGTGATGTAGCGCACACCGTCGAACGTCACGAGGCTCAGGCGATGAGTTCGCGCGGGCCAGGCGCCCTCGGGGGCATTGATCACTACCCGTCCGGTGATGCCTCGGGCCTCGAAGCCCAGCGCCTGTAACAGCGCCAGGAACAGTTGATTGAGCTCATAGCAATAGCCGCCGCGTCCTTGCTCGAAGACTTTTCGCTCGACCGACTCAAGGTCGATGGCCACGGGTTGGCGCAGCAGCGTCGAGAGGGTTTCAAAGGGAAATTCGGCCGTGTGACGCCATTGAAGCTGACGCAACGTGTCAAGGGTCGGGGCTGGCGGCGTATCGAAGCCCAGTCGGCGCAGATAGCGGCCGGTATCACTCAGTCGGGGTTGGCTCATTAGGGTGTCCTTTTCCTGGTCCATGCAGGGCTGGCAGAAAGCACCCTGCTGCTGGGCGCCAGGTATAAGGCATTCCCCTTTCAGAGACAATAAGCGGCATGGGCCCTGCGCCCCTCAACGCCGCTTTCGCGAAGCCAGCCGGATCCAGGTTGGAGCATGGTCGCTGGGGTGCGCCTGGTTCCTGACCCAGGCGTCCACGCCCGCCTCACTCAAGTAGGGGCTTGCCACCGGGTTGAGCAACAGGTGATCGATGCGCAGCCCGGAGTTTTTCTGCCAGTGCTGACGGAAATAATCCCAGAAGGTGTAGATCCGCTCTTGCGGGTACAGATGGCGTAACGAATCCGTCCAGCCCTGGTCCAGCAGGCGCTGATAGCACTCACGGCTTTCGGGCTGCAACAGCGCATCCTTGAGCCAGGAACGCGGGTTGTAGATGTCCATGTCGGTGGGCACCACGTTGTAGTCACCCGCCAGCACCACCGGGTGATCGCTGGCCTGGAGTCCTTGGGCATAGTCGATAAGCCGTTCGAACCACGCCAGTTTGTAGTCGAACTTGGGGCCAGGCTGCGGGTTGCCATTGGGCAAATACAGGCACCCTACCAGCACCCCATGCACCGCCGCCTCCAGGTAGCGACTGTGACTGTCCTCTTCCCCGCCGGGCAGGCCACGGCGGCTCTCCAGCGGCTCTGCATCACGGGCCAGGATAGCGACGCCGTTCCACGACGTCTGCCCGTGCCAGATCGCGCCATACCCCACCGACTCCAGCTCCGCCGCCGGAAAGTCCTTGTCCGCTGCCTTGAGCTCCTGCAAACAGACAATGTCGGGTTTTTCCCGCTCCAGCCACTCCAGCAGGTTAGGCAGCCGGGCGCGGATGCCATTGATATTGAAGGTCGCGATCCGCAGGTTTTTCATGGGGGCCCACTCGAAATGCCAGGACACTGGCTGTGACCTGCAATCGGTCGCGGTGGTTGCACGGGATCCTCAGGAACCGGTTTTCAACCTGAGCAAGCGCCCGTGGCCGATGAGTCGATGTTTGCACTCAACCTCAACGATCCGAGCGTTCCAGTGGGTCGAGTCCGCCTTCGCTCGACAAGGCCGCGACACGGTTACGGCCGCCGTGCTTGGCCTGATAAAGCGCGGCATCGGCCCGCTGGATAAAGACTTCAATGCTGTCCAGGCTGCTGGGCACAAACGCATAGCAACCCAGGCTCACCGTCAGGTAACCGATCGGGGAACCGGAATGGGTGATGTGCGTGTCGATGACCCTCTGCCGGATCTGTTCGGCCAACGCCATGGCCCCCTGCAAGTTGGTATCGGGCAACAGCACCGCGAATTCTTCACCGCCATAACGCACGGCAAGGTCAGCCTTGCGGTGACAGCAGCTCTTGAGCACCTTCGCCATTTCCGCCAGGCAATGATCCCCCGCCACGTGCCCGTAGGTGTCGTTGTAACGCTTGAAGAAATCGATGTCGACCATCACCAGGCTCAAGGGGCTGCGCTGGCGGGCGCCTCGGCCGAACTCGATGTCCAGGGCCCGTTCGAACAGCCGCCTGTTCGCCAGCCCGGTCAAGCTGTCATGGGTAGCAATCAGCTCCAGGGCTTCCTGGGCCTTGCGCAGGTCCGCTTCGATCCGCTCGCTATTGCGCACCTGACGCAGGAATACCCAGCCGAACAGGCAAATGCCCAAAACCACCAGGGCCACAATCAAGATGGATTGGAACGCCCTGTCGTGCCAGCTCGCCAGGATCGCCTCTTCGGACATCGCGGCGGTGACCACCAGCGGGTAGGCCTGTAAATGTTGATGATCATAAAGCCTGAGGACGCCATCGACGACGGAACGAATCGCCGTATTGTCGGACGTGATGCTCTGCGACTCATGCTGGAAGACGGGGTCCTGGAGCAGAGAGCGGCCAATCTTCGCCTCATCGAAGGGCCGACGGGCCAGCAAGATCCCGTTGGACAAGGCCAGGACCATCTCACCTTTGTCGTCGAGGCTGAAGCTTTTGAAGAACTGGTCGAAGTAGGACATTTTTATCCCGGCCAACAGCACGCCCTGGAAGTTGCCGTCCTGATCATTCAAGCGCCGGGAAACCGGGATGATCCACTCGCCATTTTGCCGACTGCGGATCGCCGGACCGATATGGGCGATCAGAGACGCGTTCTGTTGGTGGAACGTAAAGTACTCCCGGTCCGCAATTCCAGGCCCTCTGTGCAAGTTTTCAAAGGAGGTGATGACCCATTGCCCGTGCTTGTCGAACAGAAACAGGCCATGCAATTGCTCCAGTGATTGCACTCGCCGGGAAAAGGTTGCCTGCAAGCGCGGTTGCAGCGCCGGACCGAAACCGTCGATCTGCATCCAGTCCGCCAGGCTGGCCAGGACCAGATCGGTCTGCAGGAACGTGTCCTGGGCCTGCTGGGCCATGGCCCGGGTAAGGTTGGCCGAGGCGACACGGGCCGACTCCAGGTCATAGCGGCGCGACTGCTCCAGTTGCAGATAAAGCAAACCGCAAAGGCACAGGCACACCGCCGCAATGAACGCTACCGCTGCCTTCAGCAACGGCACGCGCTTCAGAGCTCCGCCGGGGGTATGGAACGGATCGAAAATGGGGATAGGCAAGCGAATTCCTGAGGAGGGCAAAGCATGAGTAAATGGCTCAAAGCCCCCAATATTCGTGAGCTTAGCCTACCGCTTGTGGGGCGGCAATTTGCCCGTGTCACGCAGCCGATAGGTGGCTGGATGGATCCAAAAACCGAACTCAAACCGGCTGAAAACGACAGGCCAACCTGAGGGAAGCCACTCCGATATTCCTGAGTCGAATATTGTTGTGGCGAGGGAATTTATCAGCTAACCCGCCGCTGCCTTTTACAAGCAAACCTTGCAGGGGCTATCTAAATTGCGTGATGCCCCCTAACGTAGAGTGCCCCGGACTGTTAAGTACCCACCGACCATGAACACCCCCACCCGAATCGTCGACGAACAGGCCCTCGCCAGACCCTCGGCCGTTAGCCTGCGTGAAGCCTTCTGGTTCTGGCTCAAGCTGGGTTTTATCAGTTTCGGCGGACCGGCCGGGCAGATCTCGATCATGCATCAGGAACTGGTGGAACGCCGACGCTGGATTTCCGAGCGACGCTTTCTACATGCACTCAATTACTGCATGTTGTTGCCGGGGCCGGAAGCCCAGCAATTGGCGACATACCTGGGCTGGCTGATGCACCGCAGTTGGGGCGGGGTCATTGCCGGGGCGCTGTTCGTGCTGCCTTCGCTGTTCATCCTCATTACGCTGTCCTGGCTGTATGTCGCCTTTGGCGAAGTGCCGGTGGTGGCGGGGATTTTCTACGGCATCAAGCCCGCCGTGACAGCAATCGTGGTGCACGCCGCCCACCGGATAGGCTCCCGCGCGCTCAAGAACAATTGGCTGTGGGCGATCGCCGCCGCGTCGTTCACCGCGATATTCGCCTTCAACGTCCCCTTCCCAATGATCGTGCTGGGTGCAGCCATCATCGGCTACCTGGGCGGTCGCTGGGCACCGGAAAAATTCAGCCAGGGCAGTCACGGCACCCAGCACCAATCCTTCGGCCCGGCCCTGATCGACGACGACACCCCGCCCCCGGAGCATGCCCGGTTCAGCGCCTTCAGACTCGCTCGGCTGGCAATTATCGGTACCCTGCTATGGGCATTGCCGATGGGGCTGCTGACCGCGGCATTCGGCTGGGAAGGCACCCTGACGCAAATGGCCTGGTTCTTCACCAAGGCCGCCTTGCTGACTTTCGGCGGTGCCTACGCGGTGTTGCCTTACGTCTACCAGGGCGCCGTCGGACACTTCGGCTGGCTGACACCGACACAAATGATCGACGGCCTGGCCTTGGGCGAAACCACCCCCGGGCCGCTGATCATGGTGGTGGCGTTCGTTGGCTTCGTCGGTGGCTACGTGATGCAGGTATTCGGTCCCGAACAGGCGTTTCTCGCCGGTGCCGTCGCCGCCACGCTGGTGACCTGGTTTACGTTCCTGCCTTCGTTCCTGTTCATCCTGGCCGGTGGCCCGTTGGTGGAGTCGACCCACAACGTGCTGAAGTTCACCGCCCCGCTGACAGCGATTACCGCGGCCGTGGTCGGGGTGATCCTCAACCTGGCCTGTTTCTTCGGTTACCACGTGCTTTGGCCCAACGGTTTTTCAAGTGCCCTGGACTGGCCGTCGGCAATCATCGCAGTCTCGGCGGCCATTGCGCTGTTTCGCTACAAACGCGGGGTGATCCAGGTGTTGCTGGCCTGCGGGCTGGCCGGGCTGGCGGTGTACCTGCTGCGCTAAGCGAGGCTCTTGCTCAGATACGTCGCCGAGGCCGGGCACAACGTCTTGAATTGCGCCGTTGCGCTGATCGAAGCGGGCGCCAGCGAACGGTCTTGTTCCTGGTAGCCCTGGGCGATAAAGAACGCGGCGGCGCTATCGGTCAGCAGATGGAGCCGCTCTACCCCCTCGCTTTTCGCAAACACCTCAAGAGCGCCCAGCACCGCCGCACCGGTGCCTCGCCCGCGTTGCCCCTCGAAGACAACCAGCGAGCGCAGCAATCGGTCGGTTCCCTCCCCCTCGATCCCAGCGAACGCCACGTCGAAACCCGCTTGACTGAAGCTGAAAAACTGCCGGCCTGGGTAATCCAGGTCATCCACGGGCAAGCCAGCCAAGGTGAGCGCGTGGCGTAACGGTTCAAGATCGTCATTACTCAGTGCTGTCATGCGCATGACTGTTGCTCCGTCCTGTGTCCTGTCCGACTCCCAGATTGGGTTACAAACCATAGGGTGAATCGGGGAATGGAGTCCATAGCATTGCTCATCGTCGAGTACTGGAGATAACCGTGAGCAAATTCTTCGATGAGCTGATGGACAGCGTGCAACAGATGGATGAAATCGTCCAAGGCAAACGCCAGCCAATGCCAGCAAGACTCAACAAAGCGCCAGCTCATGACCCAGCGCAAGACGATCCCCATTGTCCTTCAGCTACGCTCAACCCAATCATCACGACAGGGAAAATCGACATGAGCAAAGCAGACGAGCTGGCGGCCAAACTGAGGCAAGCCCAACGGACCCCGGCCGATACCGATCATTGTGCCGACCTGGCCATCGAACACTGGCCCGCTCAGGTCTACGAGTTATACCGTCAGATCGAGACCTGGCTGGCGCCGGTCTGCGAGGCCGGCCTGGACATCCGGCACAACCCCACCCACGTATTCGAAAGTCACTTCAGCGGCTCGACTTACAGCTACGCCATCGATCAGTTGGTGATTGAAGGCAACCACCGGCGCATCGAACTCGACCCGATCGCCCGCTTTTCTTCCAAGGGAGAAGGCTGTATTGAAGTCCATATGACGGGGCAGGAACGCTGCATTGTGCGAACCGTGGGTGAGCATGGTGAATCACTGTGGCACACCCAGGCGCTCCGCTCGACCGGGCAACAGCAACCCGAGCCCATGGTGCTGAACGAAGACGCTCTGATTGCACTGGTAGAAGAAGGCCTGGGGCTTTAACGCAAATGGGCGACCTCTTGAGGTCGCCCATTTGTATTGAGTCAAACTGATCAGCCGCTGATCTGCGCCGCTGACTCAATGACTCCATCAGACGCGATTTCAATCGGTGGCGGCGTAAGTGGCACCGTCTGCCTTCCCACCAGACTGTTCAAGGCGTTGTCGATTTCGTCCGCCGCGCCTTGTGCGCATCGGGCATCTACCCAGCACCAGTAAGGATCAGACATCAGCCCGCCCACCGCTTGTGCGCACAGCTCGTCGCTGCTGATGCCCACCTTTCCCGCAGCAGCAATCACGGCCATAAGGGCTTGCTCTAACTGGGAAATTCGCTCGGTAGTCACAACTCGCCAACTTGATGGTTAAACAAGTGCAGAGCATACCATGCCATCAATGTGCCACCGACCATGGCGCGCTCAACGGTCGTCCATTCAACAGCCTTTGGCTTTGCGCGCGCGGGGAACGGGTTAGGAACCGACTCACGGGGAAAGTTGCCATTGTCACGGGTGCCAGCTGTTTTTAACCCGCCGTACTACATGTCGTCGCGCTCGGAGTCAGTGACGCCCCCCGAACGGCGGAACGTGCAGCCAGAAGAGTCAGCACGGCGGCCATGCCCAACACGGCCGCGCTGGTTTCGAAGGTCGCTTGATACCCGCTCAGGTCAAACAGTATGCCGCCCACCGTTGCACCCGCCGCAATGGCAAGTTGGACGATCGCCACCATCAATCCGCCCCCGGCTTCGGCATTATCCGGCAGCGTGCGCGCCAGCCAGGTCCACCAGCCTACGGGGGCAGCGGTGGCCACCAGGCCCCAGAGACCGAGCAGGAACGTCGTGATCATCACTGACCCGCCGAACCACACAAGAGCCATGGCGATGGCGGCCATCAACAGGGGAATGACGATGAGCGTCCGATACAGCCCGTTCTTCAAGAATGCCCCGATCAGGAAGGTACCCAGCAAACCCGCCACGCCAATCACCAGCAACATGAAGGAAAGCATCGACACGCTCACCTGCGTCACCGTCTCAAGGAACGGTCGCAGGTAAGTGAACAGCATGAACTGGCCCATGAAGAACGTGCTGACGGCCAACATGCCCAGCGCGACCGGAGCACGGGTCATCAACCGGAAGACGTTATTGCTGCCCTCCTTCGGCTGCGAATGCATGGAGGGCATGCGCAACAGCAGCCAGACCAACGCAACGGCTGCAACAGGCACGATGCAAAAGAACGCGCCACGCCAACCGATGATCGCCCCCAATAGGCTGCCCAACGGCGCCGCGATCACGGTCGCCAAGGCATTGCCGCCGTTGACGATGGCCAATGCCCGCGGGACCTGATCGTCCTGCACCAGCCGCATCGCCGTGGCCGCCGACAGTGACCAGAAACCGCCAATCGCCACCCCGATCAACGCGCGACCGACCATGAAGGTGGCGTAGTTGGGCGCCAGTGCGGCCACCGTTGCGGAAACGATCATCAGCAGCGTCAGACCTGACAACAACCATTTGCGGTCGACCCGGGCGGCAATTGATGCGATGAACAGACTGGTGATCAGGGCGAACGCGCCGGAAACAGCAATGCCCTGGCCGGCTTGCCCTTCGCTGACCTGCAGATCGCTCGCGACCGGCGTCAACAGGCTGACCGGCATGAACTCCGATGCAACGAGGGCGAACGCGGCGAGTGACATGGCGAATACCGCGCTCCATGCGGGTTGGCCTTTTGATTTCGGCAAAGAGGTATCGGTCATCGGAGGGAATCCTGTGTTTCTGGATGGACTTGAACGTCGGGACACTCAGGGCTCAAAGAGGCGCACTGCGGCACCGAGGGTCGGCGCCGCAGAACAGGAGCATCAGCGGTTGCTTCAGATTGTTGTGCGAGAACCCGGTCAACGTTGCTCAACCGGGCCTCGAAGATCAGCTAGCCAAGGTCGCGTTATCGATCACGAAGCGATACTTGACGTCACCGTTGATGTGCATCTTCGGGGATCCCCCCCGATATCCGGTAGTGCATTTCGCTGGAGTTCTTGCCTGATCCTGTGACTTCACAGACTGCATATAGGCAGCGCTTCGCTTGGCGGGTTAATGTTCTGCCCAGAGCTATTAACCTGAGATGACACCTGAACCCAATATGGCCACTCAACGCAGATCCCCACAAGAGACGCTCGCCGACCTCATTGGTGCCCGCACCACTGGAACCGGCGACTTCGAAACCTCGATCGCCGGCCTCGCCTTCTTCCGACGCGAAGCCCTTGCACCGCCCGCCACCTGCATGATCGGGCCGAGCATCGTGCTCGTGGCCCAAGGCGTGAAACAGGTATGGATCGGTGGCCAGGCCTATGGGTACGACACCACGCGTTTCTTCATGACGTCACTGGATTTGCCGGCCAATTCCGAAGTGATCGCGGCAGCCCCGGAACAGCCCTGCCTGGGCCTGGTCATGCGGCTCGACCTGCGCCTGGTGGCCGATCTGGTCGCCCAGGGTGAGATCGCGCCGTGTCGTGATCGCCCCGTCGGGATCGGCGCGGGGATCGGTACGGTAACGCCCGAACTGCTGGAGCCGTTCGTGCGCCTGCTGATGCTGCTCGATGAACCTGAAGCGATCCCGGTACTGGCGCCGCTGATCCAGCGCGAGATTCACTACCGGCTGTTGATGAGCGACCAGGCTGCCCGACTGCGGCAGATCGCCTCGGTGGACAGCCAGGGTCACCGGATCGCCAAGGCCATCGATTGGTTGAAGTTGAACTACACCGAGCAGATCCGCGTGGACGACCTCGCGGCGCTGGTACAGATGAGCGCGCCCACGTTTCATCACCACTTCCGTCAACTGACCGCGATGAGCCCGCTGCAGTACCAGAAGTGGCTGCGGTTGAACGAAGCGAAACGCTTGATGCTCAACGACTATGTGGACGTGGCGAGTGCGGCCTTCAAAGTGGGTTATGAAAGCCCCTCGCAGTTCAGCCGTGAATACGCCCGCCTGTTTGGCGCGCCACCCAAGCGGGATATCGCGGCGTTGCGTAGCCCGGCCAAGGCTGTTTGATTCATCATCGCGCATGGATTAACCGTGGGAGCAAAGCTTGCTCGCGATGCAGGCGCCTTGGCCTTCAGGAGACCGCGTTAGCTTCATCGCGGGCAAGCCTTGCTCCCACGAGGCCGTGCCTTTGCGCCAAGGCAACACACTTCAACGCCAAGATCATCGTCGGATCAACAAGCGCCACGGTGTGCCCATTGATGTCGAACGCTTCGCAATGCCCAAGCACCAAGGGCAACTCCGTACACCCCAAAATCAGAACCCCCGCCCCCAACTCACACAAATGCTCCGCCGCCAGCAACAGTTGCTCCCTGCAAAGCCCTTCTGTGAAACCAGCCTTGACCCCCCGCGGCCCGTAGATGGCGTCCATGACCATCGCCTGATAATCGACACCCGGCGTAAGGATCTGAAGCCCGGCGCGGCGTGCCGCCTGGTGATAGACCTGGCTTTGCACGGTACCGGAGGTCGCCAGCAGACCAATCGCCTTGCCCGAACCGTAGGTGTGCACGACCCACTCCACCGTCTCGGTCAGCATGTTGACGATGGGCACCCTCAGGTGTGCCTGGATGCGCTCGACGAAGGCATGGGCGGTATTGCAAGGAATCGCGATGGCGTTGGCACCCGCGCTTTCGAGGCGTTTGCAGGTGGCGTACATCGCCATGGTCGGATCGGTTTCATCCCGTAGCAGGTTCGCCGTCCGGTCCGGTATCTGCGGGTTCTGCTCGACCACCATCTTGATGTGGTCCTGGTCCTTTCCCGCCGGCGTATTGGCCACCACCTTGGCCATGAAATCCACCGTGGCGGCAGGCCCAACGCCGCCGACGATGCCCAATTTGAAGGGCGGCCGCCTGGGCTGTTGCTGATCCAGCGTCGCGAAGTCCGCGTAGATCTCGTTGATATCCAGCACCGCGATCCCACGGCGCTGCAAGTCGGCACACACCAGCGAAAGCTCGGTCATGCCGGGCAGGACCACCGTCGCACCCTGGGCTTGCAACGAGAGGCACGCCTGGTAGACCGCTTCAAGCGGCACACCGTCGAGGTGACCGTCCTTGATGCCGTTGAGGCCGTACATGGCGTCCATCAACCCTGCTTGAGCATCTGCGTCGGGGTAGACAATCTGGAAGTCTTTCCCAAAATGCCGCTCGAACAATCCGCAATGACGCACGAAGTCAGAGGCGATGACGCCCAGGGTCGTCTGGGGTGGCACCGTGTGGCTGACGTGCCGGGTCAAGGCGGCCATCATGTCCAGCACGGGAATACCCAGCTCATCTTCTATCTCCGCACGGAAAGTCTGGCTGGCGAAGCACGGGAGCATCACCGCATCGAAGCCACTTTCCTCGAACGACTTGCACACCTGGAACACATAGAACTTGCGCGACGTCATGCTCGCGCCTTGGTCCAGCGGCAACAGCACATCCTTGAAGGGGTGCTGCTCGAACAGAAAGTGGTAGCGCCCTTGATCCTCGAGCACCGCACGGGACTTGACCAACTTGTAGAACAGATCGCCCCCGGCCAGTGACCCAAGCCCACCGACAATGCCCAACTTGCGGACAACAGAGGCCTGGTGGCTCACCTTCGCTTTAACCTTCATGACCCTCTCCTCAAACAACCGGAACCGGTTCGGATCGGGACCGAACGGGGGAATGCGCGCCCTCGTCTTCAGCGGCCTCTTCGAAAGGCTCGGACTTGGCGACCACCGCCGTCGCGATGCTGTTACCCACCACGTTGGTGGCCGTGCGGGCCATGTCCAGGAACTGGTCGATGCCAATGATCAACAACAGTCCCGCCTCAGGAAGATTGAACATCGGCAACGTGGCCGCGACCACGACGACCGAGGCGCGTGCGACACCGGCCATGCCCTTGCTGGTGATCATCAATGTCAGAAGAATCAGCAGTTGCTGGGTGAAACTCAGGTCAATGTTGTAGGCCTGGGCGATGAACAGGATGGCGAACGCCTGGTACATCATGGAACCGTCCAGGTTGAACGAATAACCCAGGGGCAACACGAAGCTGGACACGCGTTTGGGTGCGCCAAACTTCTCCAGCGCTTCGATAGTTTTCGGGTAGGCGGACTCGCTGCTGGCGGTGGAAAACGCCAGGAGGATCGGCTCGCGGATGAGCTTGCCGAGGTGGAAAACGGAGCGACCGAGAAACAGGTAGCCGGCACCGAACAGCAGCACCCATAGGATCAGGATCCCCAAGTAGAACTCGGCAATCAGCTTGCCGTAATCGACGAGCAAGCCAAGCCCCTGGGTGGTGATGGCCGAGGCGATGGCGGCAAAAACCCCAATCGGCGCGAAGGCCATGACGTAGTCGGTGATCTTGAACATCACCTTCGCCAGCTCTTCGATGGAGTCGGTGATCCGCGTATAGCCCGCCCGTTTCACGCCCGCCAACGCAAAGCCGAAGAACAGCGAAAACACCACGATCTGCAGGATCTCGTTGTTGGCCATCGCCTCAGCAATACTGCGAGGGAACACATGACCGATGAACGCCTTGAGGCTGAAATCGCCGGTGTTGACCGGCACGGCAGCCGTCGCTTGCTGGGCCACGTCCATATTCAGCCCGGCACCGGGTTGAAACAGATTGACCAGGCCCATACCGATCAGCAGCGATACCACCGAAGCGGTAACGAACCAGGCCATCGCCCGAGCGCCAATCCTGCCGACGGAACGTGAATTGCCCATGCTGGCGATACCACCGACCAGCGTCGCAAAGACCAGCGGCGCGATGATCATCTTGATCATGCGCAGGAAAATATCGGTGACCATCGAAAAGTAAGAAGCTATCTCTTTGGCACTTTGCTCGCTCCCTGCGAAATGGTGACACGCCCAACCCACCAGCACGCCGAGGGCGATACCCATTGCAATTCGACGTGGGAGCTTATTCTTCTTCACGGTGCTGTCCTCAAGTAGTTATTGGAGTTTTTTACTTGGCAGGGATCAAGTGGATGTACCGATACTCTTGGCGGCATGGGTACTACGGTAATGATTCTAAGGAGCGGATCCGGGGAGATGATGAGTAATCCTGCTAGCTCCATGCGCTTTTGGAATAGTTAACGAAAAGCCACGCTGGGCCGGGCAGTTGCGACGTAAAATGGCGCTCTCACAGCGGGAGATCCTGATATGCAACTCAAGTGGCTGGACGATCTACTGGCGATCGCCGAATGGAAAAACTTCTCCCGCGCCGCCGAAGTCCGCTGCGTGACGCAATCGGCCTTGTCGCGCCGAATCCAGTGCCTCGAGGAATGGGTGGGGGTCAAGCTGGTGGACCGTGGCACCTACCCCGTCCAGCTCACGGCCGCAGGCATCACCTTCTGCGACGAAAGCAGAGAAGCCCTCGCCGGTTTACTGAGATTGCGCTCGATGCTGCGTGACGTAGAGCGGATGCCGGGACGCTCCATCCAGATCACCGCAGGTCACAGCCTCTCGATGACCTTTCTGCCGAAATGGCTTTCGCAGTTCCAGCAAAACACCGAGCAGTTCAACGCTCGGGTGGTCGCCGCCAATATTCATGACGCCGTTATCGCGCTGGAGGAAGGCAGTTGCGATTTGATGATGGTCTACCACCATCCGCTGGCGCCGATCCTGCTGGACGCCGAGCGCTTCGGCAGCCTGACCCTCGGCCACGATGCGTTCATCCCTCTGTGTGCCCCCAACCCTAAAGGCGAACCGCTGTTCCCCTTGCCGGGCCGCTCCGGCAAACCCGTCCCTTACTTGGCCTACACGGCCACGACATTCCTGGGTCGCGTGGCGGATATCGTCATCAAGAACGGCCCGGCACCGACTGAGCTGGAGCGCTGTTACGAGGCCGACATGGCGATGCTGCTGATGCGCATGGCCATCGAAGGCTATGGCGTGGCCTGGTTGCCACAGAGCGCGGTGGCTGATGAGTTGGAGCGTGGGTTGTTGGTCCGGGCTGGCAGCGAGGAATGGAGCACGCGGCTGGAGATCCGCTCGTATTGTGCGATCGCCAATCGGAATCCGACGATGCGTAAGCTGTGGAAGACGTTGGAGGGGGCTTCACTGCATCGACCTGGCAATGCGTCTGCGGCGCTAGCGGAAACCAACGGCTGAATGATCTGCGCTCGGCTACGCGTTCAAACCGTTCCAGCCGTGGATACCGACGTACAAACCAACACCGATGATCAACACGCTGGACAGGTAAGGTGCGCGCCGCGCAACACTGCCCAACCAAGGCCAGCGGTTGGAGGCCTGCCTTGCCCCTATGGCCGCAGCCGCGCCCACGGTCACGAGGGTGATTGCCAAGCCGATACTGAAGCTCAGCACCAGCATGCCGCCCAGCGCGACTTCCTTGACCTGAAGGCACAGCAGCAAGACGGTAATGGCCGCCGGGCAAGGAATCAAACCACCCGTCAGGCCGAACACGACGATCTGGCCCGTGGTGACCTCCCGATTGGTGAAGCGCTTACGGATATCGTTGGCGTGCGCCCGCTCATGGGCATCCTGATAGCCATCGAGGGACGGCGCCAGGTCTTTCAGCTCGTCGTGGTTGTGGTCGTCGTGATGATCGTGATGATGAGTGTGATCGTGACGATGCTCGAGCTTGAACACCTGCTCGCCACGCCAGGTACGCCACAACATCCACAGCGCGATGGCGATGATCAGCCCGGAAGACGCCAGTTGGAAATAGGGCTCGGTGGTCTTGGCATCCAGCCCCTGGCCGAGGTACATGCCGCCAATGGCGACCAGCCACACCACGGCCGTGTGGGAAAGCGTAGCCGCCAAGCCCAGCAACACCGCTTGCTTTACCGAGCCACGGATGGCCACGATAAACGCCGCCATCATGGTTTTTGAATGGCCCGGTTCCAAACCATGCAAGGCGCCCAGCAAGATAGCGCTGGGAAAATACAGCCAGGCGTGAGCGCCCCCCTGTTGCAGCAACTCAGCAAAATTGGGCATGTCGGGCCTAGAGGTACTTGGTGATTTGTTTGAAGGCTTCCAGGGGCGCGCGCTCGCCTTTATTTAGCGACGAAACGGTGTCCTCCAGGCAGTGATCGATGTGATCCTGGATCAACGTGCGCTTGGCCTGGCACACCGCTTTTTCCACCGCATGCAACTGCTGAGCGATATCCACGCACTCACGACCCTCTTCGATCATCGTGATAATGCTGCGCAAATGACCGTCCGCACGCTTGAGGCGCTTGATGATCGCTGCATGGCTTTGGTGGGGATGTTCGTGGTCGTGCGCACTCATGACTTGAGCCTTGGGTTTCGATGAATCAACACCGCCATCCTATCCCCCCAGGGAGGATACAAGCAAACCCATCGAAACGCTGATTAACCTGTGGGAGCGGGCTTGCTCGCGAAGGCGTCGGCACAGCCAGCATCCTGCAAACTGACACACCGCTTTCGCGAGCAAGCCCGCTCCCACAAATCGCTGCCTGCAAAGGATGGTGAGTCAGGCAGGAGACCTTATGAGATCACCCACTTCCCTTACGACGCCAAAACCTGCGCCTGCAATCGCCGCCCAACCACATCCAGCAAATCACACCCATCGCGCAGGGGAATCGCTAGCACTTGGGCAAAATCATGGCGTACCACCGCGTCCGTACTGATGTCGGAACGCATGGCGAGGTTTTCCAGCAACTGGGTGACAGCGGCGATGCGGTAAGCGGCGGTGTCGTGCAGCACGTCCAGCGGCGCTTCTGTGTCGATCAGGAGCGCGTGGAGGTTGTTTTCAATACCGGTGATGGGCATGTAACGGGACATGAGGGGTTACTCCTGCGGGGATGGGAGGTCAGTGCTGGGTTGAAGATAGGGATGCCACGGATGAAGGACCGAATCCGAGGTCGGAATTCGTAGGTTGAGCAGGAGGTGGTAGTTGATGTAATGGAACACAGATTGGATGAGGTTGAGATAATGCGTGCCTTGCGGACACAGTTTTAAAGCAATAGCTGTACCTTTTTTCATTGGGTGATCTCAGGATTAATTGAAAAAATCCCAGGCATTAGGGCTTCCACACCCTGCCGCTGAATTTGCAGCGACGGAGAAAACTTAGCGCACGGGGTGATTCGGTGAATAGTCAGCGGGGAGCGACACAGCTTGAGGGAAATTTCCGATGGGGGCGTCCGGCGATGGATTGGGCTGCGCAACTATGGGCGGCAAGGACAAATCTCGAAACGAATGAGCGCTCAACGCCTTTCGTCCAGGTCGCAACATAGGCCATGCCTGCGGGATGGGCTATAATCCGCCCACCAGCGTGATTTGAGGTCCAGCCCCATGGGCAATGTCAGCCTTGAAACCAAAAAGGCCTATGCCGCCAGGACGCGTAGATCCAACTACGCGGCCAGCCTCCGTCTTGAAGGCTTCAAAGTGACCCTCGCGGACGGCGAATGCAAAATGCCAACGCGTGAAGAGGTCTTGAAGGCCTTCACCCAGACCAGAACTAATGCCTGACAAATATGGAGTCGGCGAGGACGCTTATTGCTATCCCGGCTCCACGGTCCTTCGCAACAAACTCGACATCCGTGACGAACTGACCCTAAGCGCAGCCGAACAACAGCTCTCGGCCATCGCGGCGGACAACGTCGAATTCAGCCCTCCTCCCTACAGCCTGGCTGATCTGCAGAACATTCATCGAATTCTCTTTTCGGACCTTTTCGAGTGGGCTGGGGAGCTGCGCACCGTTGGCATGTCCAAACAAACCACCCGCTTCTGCCAACCCGAGTACATGGAAAAGGAAGCCAATAAAATATTCGCCAACATGGCGGCGGCAAACTGGTTCGAGGGGATGAGCCGGGCTGACCTGATCGTCGCCGTTGCAGAAGCCTATTCCGATATCAACGTCGTACACCCCTTCCGCGAAGGCAATGGCCGTGCGCAACGCATCCTGTTTGAACACCTCATCATGAATGCCGGATTTGAAATCAGCTGGTGGGGAATTGAGAAAGATGAGTGGATCTGCGCAAATATCGCGGCTTACAACTGCGTCCCTGGACCGATGGAGCTGGTATTCGAAAAGTGTATCGGACAGCCGATTCGGCCTTGACCAGCCGACTGTACTCACCCTCACCGCCTTACGATTTACTCCGCCAAGTGATACAGTTGCCGCCAATTAACATCTGCTGAAGCACTGAACATGTACAAGACAAAGTCATTCCCAATCAACAAAGAAGGTCGAGACTTTGTAGTGGGCGACATTCACGGGCACTTCAAGCTTCTAACGTCAGCCTTAAACAAACTAAACTTCAATACTGATCTGGATCGTATTTTTTCCGTGGGCGATCTCATCGACCGGGGCCCCGATTCCGAAGACGTGTTGAACTGGCTTAAGGAGCCGTGGTTCCATGCGGTGCGCGGCAATCATGAGCAGATGCTTATTGACTGTATCTCCGGCCACGGAGATATCCCCCGGCATATCCGAAACGGCGGCGCTTGGCTCTATACACTACAACCCGCCACCCAGCATGAACTTTTAAAGTCCTTGCAAGAACTCCCACTAATCATTGAAGTCAATTTGGCAAGCGATCGAACAATTGGCATTGTGCATGCCGAAGCGCCTATCAGCAGACATCACGATGGCTGGCAGGAAGCAAAGGACGCAATAACTGGAAAACTCGGGGAACAAAATCAGCAGTTGGCCCTGAAAACAGCGCTGTATGCCAGAGAAAAAATCGAGCGACAAGACCACACTCCAATAAAAGGAATAAACCAGCTCTACGTTGGCCACTCAACAGTGTCGAGCGTCACACGTCTGGGCAACGTCATATATACCGACACCGGCTGTTCATTTTCCGATGGGGCGTTAAGCCTCGTAGAGATCAAAACCGAAACCATCACCGACATCAGCATGACACAATGAGTTAAGGGATCAGTCGTACTCGCTCCCAGACTACCCGCATGCCTAGCCGTTTACATACGGGCTCGTTGTTCAGCCGCACTGACAACGATGTGCCCCTGCGCAAACTCCATTGTTCGATCCACTCGCGAGATCCCCTCGAGAATGCCCGCCCCTTGCTTGCTCTCCCTTGCGATAGAGACCAGATAAGCGTGCGGGGGCACGGATATTTAGAACCTCTTCCAGTGATGATGCGCGCTTCAACGTGGTGCGTTCAAATATTCGGCGACTATCGCTGCAGTGGCCTTCCTGCTTGGCGAAGGACAAATTCAAATGTAAAAAAGCCCGCACATGGCGGGCTATGATGGTTGAACCTAGCTCAGCTTATTGGCCTGGACCGTAATCAGCTCTCGCTCGGGAGCAATGAGCTTCTTTTTCAGCCAGCGACGCAGGTCCAGATGTTTGTCTTCAAGAAGCCATGCGCAAGCAGCCGCAAACAGCACACACAGGAAGATTGACAGCCACGCATTGGCCATTTGGGACACATTCATATACTTGCTGATCAACACGCGAATCGGCTCATGCGTTAGGTACATTGCATAAGAGACATATGCACCTTTCGCCACTACCCACCTGACTGACGAGACGACGGGAAGATTCGTGCTCGCTAACACTACAAACATCAATACCACACCGACTAGAATCATAAGCTGCAAATCATACATATTTATCTGACTCGCTAGCGAAAGCTTCTGAAACCGCCACGACATTCCAACTACAACGGCGGCAAGCGGTACAAGAATTTGCTTCCAGTTAGTCTGCGGTGCATAAACATAAATCGCAGCACAGGCGGCCCCAAGAAACCACTCCCATGCAACAGACTCCCATACCGTAAAATACCCCACAACGAGGACCGCAGGTCCAGCAAGGGCAATTGCAAAGACTCTTTCAGTCAAGGACATCGACCGCCAAAAAAAAGCAATGCCGAAAAATACATACAACCACCATTCAATGGCTATCGTCCAAAGAACACTGTTACCACCGTAAACCTTTATCGGCGGCACGCCTTCAATCATCCGAGCAAACGGAGTATGCTGAAGCTGCAGAAGGTGCCCGACCAAGTCCCAAGTTGCTGGAGGTACACGACCTAACACCATTATAAAAACAACATATGAAATAATCAGCGCCGGAATATACAGAACATAAATCCTGCTGAAGCGATCGATCATATATTCACTAAAACTATATTTGACCTTATTCAAACATTGATAAGCGATCAGAAACCCTGATAGCCAGAAAAAAACAACAACGGCCAGACTCTGAAAGGGAACTACCTTTCCAAACCAACTTACCGGAACCACTCCTACAAGGGTATGACCTACCAAGACTGAGAAGGCAGCCAACGCTCGTATGAGGTTGAGCATGGTCGATTGCCCGATGGTCAAGCTCTTAATCACAACACGTGTCCCTACTTAAGTTACGTCCTGACGCATGGATTATTTTTGCCCCGTTCAGAGGCATGACGGCCATAGACTTACGGAAGCATTGTAAGTATTAGCTTACAAATTATCTACATTAGTTTTGGGGAGGTAGCCGCTAGTTTTTTCCAACGACGCCCCACCACAAGGACAGGCTAAAACGTGGGGATCTCGGGCCCGGCCATTTCCAGGCGAACCTCGGTAGCACTGTGATTAAACGCAGCCAAGCGCGCCTTGCCAGGCACGGCTGGATCATCCCCTGATCGTTACAGCTTTTCGGTTTGCGCGCTCGCTGCTAACAGATTCCGCCAGCTCCGTTTCGCGGCGTTAGATCCGGACCCGGATGACCTGCTTGCGGTGGAAGGGCTAGTTTTACTAATAAACTGTCCTCCCGTCCCGATTAATCCGTATCTGCGCTTTGTAGGCCGTCAAGTTGACTTGGCACTTACGCGATGTGATCGTGCCCAGTTGCTACATTGCCGATCTCGCTTGCTAAATTAAAGAAAGGGGCCCGTTTTATTAAATCCCCTATCAAGAAGGCAATAAGAGTAAGAGTCGAGCGATTTTAGTCGTTGGACCGGCCTGCTCCAAACCACACTCCCCCCGCAGAAATGTACCCTTTGACGACAGCATCGGCGAAACTCTTCGTGTCTGCGCAGGAGGGGAACAACTCACGTCGAGATACACCTAGCGACGGTCTAAGGATTAAAGCGAGCGTTCAACGGTATAAGATGCCTGACAAACCTCCCCCATCGAGACAGCCTTGTCCGGTATAACGCTAAATCGGCCTGAAGAGCTATCAAACTCCCTCGCCGATCTGGCCAAGACCACCGGTCAAAGTGCGAACTACCTGACGCGAGACGTTCTTCGCGACTACATCGAACACGAAAAAGCTCTGACCACGCAGATCGAACTTGCCGTAAAGGAAGCTGATCAAGGCAAATTTGTTACCGGTGACCAAGTGGCAGCTATGCGTGCTCGGCGCTGGAGTACACGGTGATCGCCTCCAAATACTCGGCGTATTTCACACTCGACAACGCCCCCGTACCAAATGGTGAAGTCGGCGCAATATTGCTCTCCCAACACCTCCTGCCCTTCCCTGATAAACTGTGCCACTCGCCTCGCTGACCCAGATTCCCAATGCCCCTACAAACTGCCCCGCTGTCCCGCCGCTTCTCCGTTGCCCCGATGATGGATTGGACCGACGCCCACTGCCGGTTCTTCCTACGCATCCTCTCCAAACACGCCCTGCTCTACACCGAAATGGTCACCACCGGCGCGTTACTCAACGGCGACCACGAACGCTTCCTGCGCCACCACGAGTCCGAACACCCCCTGGCCCTGCAACTGGGCGGCAGTGTTCCCGCCGACCTGGCCGCGTGCGCCCGGATGGCCCAGGAGCACGGCTACGACGAGGTGAACCTCAACGTCGGCTGCCCCAGCGACCGGGTGCAGAACAACATGATTGGTGCCTGCCTGATGGGGCATCCGGTGTTGGTGGCCGATTGTGTGAAGGCCATGCGTGATGCCGTGTCGATTCCGGTGACGGTCAAGCATCGGATCGGGATCAATGGGCGGGACAGTTATGAGCAGTTGTGTGAGTTCGTCGGGACGGTGCGTGACGCCGGGTGCACGAGTTTTACCGTGCATGCGCGGATTGCGATTCTGGAGGGGTTGTCGCCGAAGGAGAATCGAGACATCCCGCCGCTGCGGTATGACGTGGCCGCGCGGTTGAAGGCGGACTTTCCGGAGTTGGAGATTGTGCTCAACGGCGGAATCAAGACGCTGGAGGCGTGCCATGAGCATTTGCAGACCTTCGATGGCGTAATGTTGGGTCGCGAGGCGTATCACAACCCGTATCTGCTGGCCGAGGTGGACCAACAGCTGTTTGGCAGCACCGCACCGATCATCAGCCGGGCCGAGGCATTGGCGCAGTTGCGGCCGTATATCGCCAATCATCTGGCCGCTGGTGGCGCGATGCATCACATCACTCGTCACGTGCTCGGGCTGGGCACCGGTTTTCCGGGAGCACGGCGGTTTCGGCAGTTATTGTCGGTGGATATTCACAAAACCAAGGATCCGTTGGCGTTGCTGGATCAGGCGGGGCAGTTGCTGGAAGGGCGCTGACCGTCACTTGCTTTGAACCTGCGGCCTGTTTTGGAATCGTATCTACCGATACCCGCCCCGACCTTTCAAACAGCCGTTTTCAGGTTGTTGCCACCGGGGCCATTTGATACCTCTTCACGCCCTTGAGTGGCTGCCGGCCCTCGGGTAATGTCAACAGACCCATAGGACAGAGCACGCTCATGACTTCCAAGCTGGAACAACTCAAACAATTCACTACCGTAGTGGCCGATACCGGCGACTTCGAAGCCATCGCCCGCGTTAAACCCGTGGATGCCACCACCAACCCTTCCCTGCTGCTCAAGGCTTCGGCCATCCAAGGCTATGCCGAGCTGCTGAACGCCTGCGTCGCGGACTGCAAGGGTGACGTAGGCCTGGCCAGCGACCGTTTCGGCGTGGCGGTTGGGCAAGAAATCCTGAAGGTGATTCCAGGGCGTATTTCCACTGAAGTGGATGCGCGCCTGTCGTTCGATACCGAAGCCATGTTGAAGCGTGCGCATCGTCTGATCGATCTGTATGAAAAAGCCGGCGTTGGCCGTGATCGCGTGCTGATCAAGATCGCTTCCACTTGGGAAGGCATTCGCGCCGCCGAGAAGCTGGAGCGTGAAGGCATCCAGTGCAACCTGACCCTGCTGTTTTCCTTCGCCCAGGCTGCGGCCTGTGCCGATGCCGGGGTGTTCCTGATTTCGCCGTTCGTGGGCCGGATCTACGACTGGTACAAGAAAGCCAATGGCAACGACTACACCGGTGCCGATGACCCGGGCGTGCAGTCGGTGACGCGCATCTACAATTACTACAAGGCCAATGACTATAAGACCGTGGTCATGGGTGCGAGCTTCCGCAACCTCAACCAGATCGAACAACTGGCCGGCTGCGACCGCTTGACCGTCAGCCCGGAACTGCTGGAAAAACTGGCCGCCGATGAAGGCAAGCTTGAGCGCAAGCTTGCGCCAGGCCAAGCCGGGGAAGCGCGCTTGATTCTCAACGAAGCGCAGTTCCGCTGGTTGTCCAACGAGGACGCCATGGCGACTGAGAAACTGGCCGAAGGCATTCGTCAGTTTGCCCGGGACCAGGAGAAGCTGGAAGCGTTGCTGCAAGCCAAGCTTTGAGCTGATTCAGGGATGTGAAAAGGGCGAACCTTGGTGGGTTCGCCCTTTTTTATGCGGTTTGGCTTAAGCGATGTGGCGGCTCGACAAACGCTATCGCGAGCAAGCTCGCTCCCACAGGGGGATGTCGGTTGGGCTCGATTAAGAGAACGCCACAAGACCTGTGGGAGCGAGCTTGCTCGCGATGAGGCGGGCGCAGCCTACATAAAGCCCAAGGCTCAAGGCCGCTCCAGCGCATTAACCAAGTCATGAAACGCTTCACGATTGGAGTCATTCAGCCCCATGAGGATCTTGTGGGCTTCAAGCACCTTGATCCGCACCTCTTCTTCAGACTGGTCCTGGTCAGGCAGGTCGTCCAGGCATTCAGGGCATGGCACGGGATCGCCGACGATGTTGAACACCTGATCGAAGCCCATGGACTGCAGCAGACGGGTGATGTCGTTGTGGGTGGTGACGACGGTCGGCAGCAGGCCGACCTTTTGCCGCGACAGGATCGACAGCTTGGCCAGCAGGCCAAGGGTGGTGCTGTCGATGCTGCGGGTTTCGGTCAGGTCAATCACGATGGCGCTGAAGTTCAGCGCGGTGAAGATCCGCTCAATAGTCGCATCCAGCGCCGAACATAGAGTCAGGCGCACTTCACCGACAAACTTCAGGACAAAGGTGCCGTCCTGCTCGGCGAACTGGATTCTACCAGTACTCATCAAAGATTCCTGCTCAACACTAACAGGGCGATATCATCCGGCATCTCCCCGAGCGTGGCTAATCCAAACACTTGACGCAAGCCTTCCAGGCTGCCGCCCGCTGCACTCACCCGTTCAGGCAAGGCCGCTTCTTTCTCTTTGAGTGTAGGTTCTGTCAAAAGGTCCAAAATGCCATCAGACATTAACGTCAAGCTGAATGTCGGCGGCAATTCCAGCACGTGGTCTTCGTAGGTGGCCTCGTTGAACAGGCCGACCGGCAAACCACGCCCTTCCAGATAACGAACACTGTCTGGCGTGTACAAAACAGGCAACGGCAGGTGACCGCCGATGCTATAGGTCAACAAACCCGTCTCCTCGTCGATGACTCCACCGACCATTGTGACGTGTTTGCCCAGCTTACAACTGATCAGGCCTCGGTTGATATGCCCAAGGACTTCTGATGGCTTGAACTCGGGCAATGTGCCGTTGCGCTTGGATTCGAACAGCAGGCGCGTGGTCATGAACTTCAACAGCACCGTGACGAATGCCGACGAAGCCCCGTGACCGGAAACATCCGCCAGATAGAACGCCACTCGCCGCTCATCGACCCGGAAGTAGTCCACAAAGTCTCCCGACAGGTACAACGACGGGATGATCTGGTGGGCAAAACGGAAATCGTCGACGGCCCAAGGGCTGACCGGCAGCATGTTCATCTGCACCTGGCGCCCGGCGTTCTGGTCTTCCTGCAACAGGTTCAGGCTGGCTTCCAGTTCGCGGTTGGCGGTTTCCAGCTTTTCGCGGTACCGCTGGTTTTCCACCAGCAGGCGCGAACGGTCCAGGGCCCGACGCACCGAGTGCTCGAGCACAGCCAGGTCTTCAAGGGGCTTGATCAGGTAATCCGCCGCGCCCAGGCGCAACGCCTCGACCGCGTCGTTCATCACGCCCGCGCCCGAAACCACGATCACCGGGGTCTGCGAGGAAAGCTCGGTGACCTGGCGAATGAGTTCGAGTCCGCCCATCTGCGGCATGCGCAGGTCGCAGATGACCAGGTCGGGCTTGTCTTGCTCGAATACCTGAAGACCCTGTTGGCCATTGCTGGCCTGCAGGACGCTGAAACCACTGTCTTCCAAGTAGGCCGCGAGACTGGCTCGCACCACTTCGTCATCATCGATTATCAGCAGCGTGGCACTGGTTTTTGGCATGTGGGCAAACGGCGCCAGAATTAGGTTGGCGTAGCGGGCTGGGCACTTGGGCCTGGCGCGCACTACTGGATTCGCTTTCTAGCCTCTCTGTCGTACCTGCTTCCGGCCTTTGCCCTACACACAGTTACATCAGAGGTGCCCTTCTAAGGCGCAGACGGTACTCCCATCCGCGGGGCGTTTCAAGCTCAGGCAGATAGCCGCTTGCCGTCTTTATTTGTCAAAGTACAGAGAGTTATAAGAACCGAGCGGAGCGTAACTCAATGGAAGGATCAAACCCGCTCAAACACGGCGCCAAAGCACGGAAGGCGGCCTTTTAGGCCGCCTTCCTGATTTACCGGACGAAATCAGAAATCGTCTTCGACCTGGCCATCCTTGACCTTGAATTCGCGGTTTTGCAGGAACGCGTTGCGCAGGAACACATACTTGTCGCCGCTCACCATTTTCTCGGCCGACAACAGGCTGGCGCGGGTGTCTACGATGTTCAGGCCCCTGATAGAGTTACGCACCGAAACGTTATCGATGTAACGATACGGAGCGGTGTAGTCGTCGACCAGCTTGGCTGGCGCGTCACGCACGGTGCTTGGCCCCAACAGCGGCAGCATCACATAGGGACCGCTGCCCACCCCCCAGTAGCCCAGGGTCTGGCCAAAATCTTCATCGCTGCGCTGCAGGCCCATCTGAGTGCCCACGTCGAAGAAGCCCAACAGACCGAAGGTGGTGTTGAAGATCAGCCGTGCAGTATCAGTCCCGGCAGCGGCCGGCTTGGCCTGCAACAAGTTGTTGGCCAGGTTGCCCACGTCACCGATGTTGCGGAACATGTTATGGATGCCGTCTTCGAGGAATTGCGGCGTCACATACTGATAACCCTGGGCCAACGGCTTGAGCGCATAGGTATCGACCGTGTCGTTGAAGGTGAAGATCGGACGGTTGATGCTTTCCCAAGGATCTTCTTCCGTGGCGGCCTGGGCAGCGAACGGAACCAGCAGGACGCTGGCAGACAAACACAGCTGAGCTAGACAATGGCTCCAGCGCATAAGGGGAAACTCCTTGGATTAATCAGGCAAGGGCGCCGAGCCCAGGCGGTAAGGCGGCTAGTATAAGACGGAACGCGTAGATAGGCAGCACTGAAAAACGCGCAAACCGTAGGACGTTTCCACCACCCGACGCCTTCATGTCACTGTCACTGGACTGTCATTGATGCACGTTAGGCTGCAGGGTATTTCAAGGACGTTCCCATGCCCCGCGCCGAAGCCCTGCCCCTCCCCGCTCCCAGCCTGACCGCTGTATTGTTTGGCCTGAGCGGATGCCTGGTGGATTTCGGGGGACGCATTCGTCAGCCAGGGGCAGCGCCGGCCGAGCATGCGCAACCGACACCTGGCGCCCTTGAGAGCCTGCACCACTTACAGCGACAGGAAATTCCCTGCGCCTGGCTCGATGAATTGCCACCTGCTGTCAGTCATGCCCTGGCGGCCTCGTTACCGACCTGGATCAAACCGCCGCAACTTCCAGCAACAAATAATCCGTGGCCGGCACCGCATGCCTGCTGGCAAGCCTTGATGACGCTGAACGTCCAGCAATTGGACGGCTGCGTGTTGGTCAGTGGCGAACCCAGGCTGTTGCAATCGGGGCTCAACGCCGGTTTGTGGACCATCGGGCTGGCGTCCTGCGGCTCGCTGTGTGGCCTGACGCCGGATGAATGGCAGGCGCTAAGCAAACAGGAACGGGAAACCAAGCGCGCCAAGGCCACCGTGCAATTGTTCGGCCTGGGGGTGCATTCGGTGATCGATCACCTGGGCGAACTCGACACCTGCCTGGCCGATATCAGCCTGCGCCGACTCAAAGGCGAGAAGCCATGACCGGGATCATGCAGGGTGCGTGAGGGTGGATTACTCTTAAGGCAAGCCATGGACTTTTGACGAACCGTCGCGGTCCATGGCTGTGCCTATCAATAAAGGGAGTACGCCAATGCCTGCCCGCGAATTGCAAGAACAGCTCAATAAACTGCGCGAGCAATTGGAACAGAATCCACCACTTTCCGAAGTCGAGCGCGACGACCTGCACGCGCTGATGCAACAGATCGAACTTGAGCTTGAGCTGGAAACCAAAACACCGGACACCAACCTCGCCGACAATGTGAACCTGGCCGTCGAACGCTTCGAACTGGAACACCCGACCCTTGCCGGGACGTTACGCAATATCGTGCAAGCCTTGGGCAATATGGGGATCTGAACCCGCCAAAAGCCAAAAGCCCTGCTGTCGATAGCGGGGCTTTTTAATTTCACGAGCTGAAATGCAACCCATTGTGGGAGCGGGCTTGCTCGCGATAGCGGCTTGTCAGCCAACATCAATGTTAAATGTGCCGCCCTCATCGCGAGCAAGTTCGCTCCCACAGGGGTTATTCATTGGCGAACCAAACGGTGGTTCGGCAGCTGGACGTCTTCGGTACTGCGATACGGGTTGATGTCCAACCCGCCACGGCGCACATACCGCGCATACACCGTCAACTTCTCCGGCTTGAGCAAGCGCTGCAAGTCGAGAAAGATCCGCTCCACGCATTGTTCATGGAAATCCGAATGCTGGCGGAAGCTGACGATGTAGGCCAACAGGCTCGCGTGGTCCAGGGCTGCACCGCGATATTGCACCGCCACGCTGCCCCAATCCGGCTGGCTGGTCACCGGGCAGTTGGACTTGAGCAGATGGCTGTGCAGGCTTTCCTCGACGATGCGCGAATCATCGCAACTTAGCAGTTCCGGGCGCGGGTGCTCGTAGGAGTCGACGCTGATGTCCAAGTCGTCGATGCACACGCCGGGCAGCGCCACGATGCCTTCACACTCCACGTCCTTGAGACTGCGAACGCGCACGCCCACCGGTTTACCAGCAGCGGCGGACAAGTCCTGGCGCAGGGTCGCTTCCAGGCTCTCGATATCGGCGAACGGCGTCTGGTTCAAGGAGTTGAGGTAAAGCTTGAAGGATTTGGACTCGATGATGTTCGGCGAATCCGCAGGGATCGAGAATTCGCCGATAGCCACCACCGGCTTGCCGGACGGCAACAGCCACGACAGTTCGAAGCAATTCCAGAAATCCACGCCTTTGTACGGCAGGCTCTCAGCCGTCAGGCCCAACTCCGCCCATTTTGCGGTACGCGGGATCGGGAACAGCAGTGACGGCGTGTACGTGGCGATGTATTCGCTGGACTTGCCCAGCGGCGAATGTTCGGCTGCGGGATGCATGACGGAAACCTGACTGAAGAATCAGCCGATTCTATCAGCCTTTGCCGCAGCCTTTGAGTGCTTACTGACTGACTGTCAGCTCGCCCTTCATCCCGGCCTGGTAATGGCCGGGAACATTACAGGCAAATTCCAGGCGCGTAGCCTTGTTGAACGTCCAGGTCAGCTCGGCGGTTTTGCCCGGCTCCACCAGCACACTGTTAGGGTCGTCGTGGCCCATGCCCGCCTGGCCGTGCCCCATGGAGGCATGGTCCATGCCTTGCTTCATCGCAGTCGGCGTCAGCTGTCCGCTCTGTTGCATCTTGAGCATTTCCTGCTGATGCTGGGCATGCATCGCGACATTGCCCAGGTTGAACTCGTGGAGCAACCGGCCTTTGTTGATGAGCACAAAACGAACGGTTTCCCCTGCCTTGATATCAAGCGCGCCGGGATCGAACGTCATATCCCCCATCACCACATCAATGCTGCGACTGGCCTTGGCCGCCGGCGCAGGCTGGCCGAAATCAAAATGGCCGGGTGACGCCCAGGATGGCGCGCTGAAAACCAGTGCGCAGGCGGCCAGGATCAAGCGTTTTCCCATCAACATGTCCATACTCCAATCAGATTCAGCTTGTGGGAAACTCTATCCTGGCCCGCCTGCCAGACGGCTGACGGCTCGATTACAACTTTGTCAGGTTGCGCCACGGCACTGACTGCCACGGTATAACGCCCTTGTTCCAACCATGCCTTGAGTTGCCCATGAAACTGCTGATTGTCGAAGACCAAACGAAAACCGGCCAATACCTGCGCCAGGGCCTGGGCGAAGCCGGGTTCAATGCCGACCTGGTGGCCGACGGCATCACCGGTCAGCAACTGGCCTTGAGCGGCGAATACGCCTTGCTGATCCTCGACGTGATGCTACCCGGCCGCGATGGCTGGCAGATTCTGCAAGCCGTGCGCGGGGCCGGGCTGGATACGCCGGTGCTGTTCCTCACGGCGCGGGATGCGGTAGAGGATCGGGTGCACGGCCTGGAGTTGGGCGCCGATGATTACCTGGTCAAACCCTTCGCTTTTTCCGAACTGCTGGCACGGGTGCGCAGCCTGTTGCGCCGGGGCAGCTCGACGCCCCAGGAAACCAGCCTGCAACTGGCCGACTTGCGCCTGGACCTGATCCGCCGACGCGTCGAACGCAGCGGCCGACGCATCGACCTCACTGCCAAGGAATTCGCCTTGCTGGAAATGCTCCTGCGGCGCCAGGGCGAAGTCCTGCCCAAATCCCTGATCGCGTCCCAGGTCTGGGACATGAATTTCGACAGCGACACCAACGTGATCGAAGTCGCGATACGGCGCCTGCGAATCAAGATTGACGATGACTTCCCCAGCAAGCTGATCCACACCGTGCGGGGCATGGGGTATGTGCTTGAAGAGCGCAGCCTGTGAGGGGCCAGTGGTCACTGAGCAGCCGGCTGGCGCTGCTGTTCGCTGCCTGCACCGCCGTAGTGTCGCTGTTTGCCGGGGTGTTGTTCAGCCGTGGCAGCGAGGCGCATTTCATCGAGCTGGACCAGCAACTGCTGGAAGGCAAACTGATCGGACTGCGCCGCGCCCTGCAGGACCTCAATGCCGAGCAGGCCCAGAGTCGCCTGGAAGATGAGCTGAGCCGTCAGGCCGACCTGGCGCTGCGCATCAAGGGCAGAGATGGGGTGCGCTGGTACGACAGCTCGATCCGGATTCCGGCGCAATTGCCCGAGCGCCCGGGGCTGTCGACCCTCAGCGATGGCGACAGCGATTACCGTGTACTGAACGCACCGTTGTATCCCGAGCAACCCAATTCGCCACAACTGACGCTGCTGCTGGACATCACCCATCATCAGCACTTCCTGCAACGCATGCAGCGCCTGATCTGGCTGACCGTCGGCCTCTCGGCCCTGGCCACCGCCCTGCTCGGTGCCTGGGCCGCCCGACGCGCCTTGCGACCGTTGCGACGCATGGGTGCCATCGCCGGCAGTGTCTCGGCCCGCTCCCTCAACGCCCGACTACCAGAAGAGCAAATGCCCGCGGAACTCGCGGAATTGTCCCACAGCATCAACGCCATGCTCGGACGCCTCGACGATGCGTTTCAGCGTCTCTCAGCGTTTTCTGCCGACATCGCCCATGAGCTGCGCACGCCGCTGTCGAACCTGCTGACCCACACCCAGGTCACCCTCACCCGCGAGCGTTCGCTGGAGGATTACCGCGAAGCGCTGCACAGTAATCTCGAGGAACTGCAATGGATGGCGCAGTTGGTCAACGACATGCTGTACCTGGCCAAGGCCGACCACGGCCTACTGGCACCCAACCGCGAGCCGCTGGAACTGGCGGAGGAAGTGGACCTGCTGCTGGAGTTTTTCGCGCCGCTGGCTGAAGACGCCGATGTCCGCTTGAGCCGTGAGGGCAAAGGCCACATCGAGGGTGATCGCAGCATGTTGCGCAGGGCGCTGTCCAACCTGCTGGACAACGCCCTGCGCTTCACCCCCGGTGGCGGTGAAGTGCGGGTGCGAATTGTCGATGAGGCTCACATGGTGAGCGTAAGCGTGGAAAACAGTGGCAAGGGTATTTCAGCGGACTTGCTGCCGCGCCTGTTCGACCGTTTCTACCGCGCCGACCCGGCTCGCCAGGAAGGCAGCAGCGAGCACGCAGGGCTCGGGCTGGCGATTACCCGCTCGATCATCCGCGCTCATGGCGGGCAGATTCGATGTGAATCGGCCGATGGCTGGACGCGGTTTGTGATTGAGTTGCCGAAGGGGGATTAAGGCCGACACAAGCTCCCTCGCCACAGGGGCAATCGCCACTTGCCCCTGGGCTTGCAGTGGCTCAGCAAACCCATTTTGTAGTTTCTCAGGAATAGCGCAACGCCTGCGCCGGTTCGATCTTCGCCGCACGCCACGCCGGGTAAACCGTGGCGAGGAAACTCAGGATGAACCCGGCGGAGCAGATCAACACCACATCGCCGCGCTGAAGCTCCGATGGCAGGTTGCTGACGAAATACACATCGGAACTGAAGATGTGCTGACCGCTGACCCGCTCCAACCAGCCCACCAGGGCACTGACGTTCAACGCCGCAATCACCCCCAGCACGCCGCCAATCAGTGTGCCGACGATGCCGATCACCGTGCCCTGGACCATGAAGATCGCCATGATCTGCCGCGGTGTCGCGCCGATGGTGCGCAGGATCGCGATGTCCGCGCCCTTGTCATTCACCACCATGATCAGGGTGGCGATGATGTTGAACGCCGCCACCGCGACGATCATCAGCAACAGCAAACCAATCATGGTTTTTTCCATTTTCATGGCACTGAACAGGCTGCCCTGGGTGTGGGTCCAGTCGTCGGCCTTGTACTTCGCGCCAAGCCCCGTGGCGATGTCGCCAGAGACTTGCGGCGCGGCGTACAGATCTTTCACCGCCAGGCGCACACTCTGCACCTGATTCGGCTGCCAGTGCTGCATCTGCGCGGCGTCGGCCAAGTGGATCAAGGCCATGGAGCCATCCAGCTCGGCGCCGACCTTGAACACACCCACCACGTTCAGCCGCTGCATGCGCGGGGTAATGCCGCCCGGCGCGGTGCTGATTTCCGGCACGATCAGGGTCAGTTTGTCGCCGACGTTGAGGCGAAAGCGCCGGGCGGTGATTTCTCCGATCACCACGCCGAATTCACCCGGCTTCAGCGCATCGAGACGCCCCTGGACGATATGCTGGGCGACGATGGACACCTTGCCTTCCTGGGCCGGATCGATACCACTGATCTGAATCGGCTGCATCGAACCTTTATGGCTGAGCATGCCCTCCATTTCGGTGAACGGTACGGCGGCGACCACTTCCGGATTTTTCAGCGCTGCGGCGGCCACCGGTTGCCAGTCGTCGATCGGATTGACGCCGACGATGGTGGCGTGGGGCACCATGCCGAGGATGCGCGAACTCATTTCGCGCTGGAAGCCGTTCATCACCGACAGCACCACGATCATCGCCAGCACACCCAGGGCGAGGCCGATCATCGAAGTCATGGAGATGAACGAAACAAAGCGATTGCGGCGCTTGGCGCGGGTATAGCGCGTGCCGATAAAAATCGATAACGGTCTGAACATTCGCGGGGCACCGTATAAAAATAAGAGACCCGGCGTGTGTAGCAAACACCGGGTTTCGGTCGGTCAGATGGGCGTCAGGCAACCTTCCTGCAAGTGCAGGACGCGGTCCATCTGCCGGGCCAGGTTCATGTCGTGGGTCACCACCAGGAACGCGGTGCGCATCGAGGTGCTGAGTTCCAGCATCAGGTCCTGGATGCCTTGGGCGGTGTGAGAGTCGAGGTTGCCGGTCGGCTCATCGAGCATCACCAGGCCAGGCTTGTTGACCAGGGCCCGGGCAATCGCCACGCGCTGGCGCTCACCACCGGACAGTTCGGCCGGCTTATGCTCCAGGCGATGGCCCAGCCCTACCCGCTCCAGCAATGCCGTGGCGCGCTGACGCGCTTCAGGAATCGCGGTGCGACCGATCAACAGCGGCATGCAGACGTTTTCCAGGGCGGTGAACTCAGGCAACAAATGGTGGAACTGGTAAACGAAGCCCAGGGAACGGTTGCGCAGCAGGCCACGGGCCTTCTCGTTCAGCGCCGAAAGTTCTTCGCCCGCCAGCCAGACACTGCCGGCGGTCGGCGTATCGAGGCCGCCCAGCAGGTTGAGCAATGTACTCTTGCCCGACCCGGAGGTGCCGACAATCGCCACGCGCTCGCCCGGATGCAGCTCCAGTTGCAGGCCCGACAACACCACCACCGACTCCGGGCCTTCCTCGTAAGATTTGCCCAGGTTACGGCAGCTCAAAATCGCTTTTTCACTCATGCCCGACTCACTCATAACGTAACGCCTCCGCAGGCTGGGTGCGCGCGGCACGCCAGGCTGGATACAGGGTGGCGAGGAAACTCAGGACCAACGCGGCGCCGCAGACCATCAACACGTCATCTGCCTGCAATTGCGATGGCAGGTAGTCGATGAAATACACGTCGGCGTTGAGAAACTTGTGCCCGATCAGGCCTTCGAGGGCCGCGATGGCGGCGCTGACGTTCAGCGCGGCGAACATCCCGACCAGGGCGCCGACGAATGTGCCGATCACCCCAATGACCGTGCCCTGGACCATGAAGATCCGCATGATCTGCCCCGGCGTAGCGCCAAGGGTGCGCAGGATGGCGATGTCGCCTTTCTTATCGTTCACCACCATCACCAGGGTGGAAATGATGTTGAACGCGGCAACGGCGACGATCAGCAGCAATAGCAGGCCGATCATGGCTTTTTCCATGCGGATCGCCTGGTACAGGTTGCCGTGGGTGCGGGTCCAGTCGCGAGCGTAGTAACGGTCTTCGCCGAGCTGCTGGGCGATGGTCCACGCGACGCGCGGCGCCTGGAACAGATCGTCGAACTTCAGCCGCAGGCCCTGGACCTGATCCGGCTTCCAGCGATGCAGTCGAGCCAGGTCCTGGAGATTGGTGACGCCCAGGTAACCGTCCAGCTCACCGGCGCCGACATGGAAAATGCCGACCACGGTAAAGCGTTTCATGCGCGGGAACATGCCGCCCGGCGTCACGGTGACTTCCGGTGCGACGAAGGTCAGCTTGTCGCCGATGGCGGCGCCGAGCTTGGCCGCGGCCTTGTCGCCGATGACGATGCCGAAACTGCCCGGCTCCAGGTCGTCGAGTTTTCCCTGTTGCATGAAGTTGTCGATGATCGACACCTGCCGCTCAAGCCCGGGGTCGATACCATTGAGCAAGACCTTGGAGACCTTGCCATTGTTGGTCAGCAGCCCCTGCATCTGAGTGAAAGGCGCAACGGCCAACACCTGCGGGTTCTGCTTGACCTTGGCGGCCAGGCTCGGCCAATCGCTGATGGCCTCGCCGGATTCGAGGGTCGCGTGGGGCACCATGCCCAGCACGCGGGTGCGCATTTCATGATCAAAGCCGTTCATCACCGACAGCACGACGATCATCACGACCACGCCGAGGGCCAGCCCAATGATAGAAGTCAGGGAAATGAACGATACGAAATGATTGCGACGCTTTGCACGGGTATAACGCGTGCCGATAAATACGAAGAGAGGTCTGAACATGTCGGGGCTTGTTCGGAGGGAAAAGGAACGTCCTTGTGGCGGGGGTCACAAACCAGCTTTACACTCAGACCACCGCCGCTACCATGGGTTCGCCATGTCGACATTAGATGAAGAAGATCGCCGCGAATACTACCGTATCGAGGACACGATCGCACTGGAAATTCGGCCCCTCTCCATTCCTGAAGCTGCTGGCCAGGAAGTGTTGCAGGATGCTTCTCCACTGTTCAATCTGCTCAGTGAACTGCACCTGAGCGAATTTGAGTCCCAGCACCTGCTGCGCCAGATCAGCGAGCGCGAACGCAGCATCGCCGCGTACCTCAAGGCGATGAACAAACGCATCGATCTGCTCAGTCAGGTCATCGCCCTCACTGCGCTTGGCGAAATCGGCGAACCCAAACCGGTGATCATTTCCGAAGGCGGCATCGACTTCCAATACCCCACGCCCGTCGCCGTCGGTACACATCTGTCAATCAAGCTGGTACTGATGCCGCAGGCCCTCGGGTTGTTACTCCGGGCACGCGTCACGCATTGCGACCCCAAGGGCGACGGCTACGATGTGGGCACCGAATTCGAACACCCCACCGACGCCCAGCGTCAGCTACTGGCCCGCTATATCCTGCAGAAACAGGCGCAAGAACGTCGCCTGGCTCGGGAACTGAACGAATCAGGTATCAATAAGGAACAACCGTGACCCTCATTTATGGCCACCGCGGCGCCAAGGGCGAAGCGCCGGAAAATACCCTGACCGGTTTTCAGGAGTGTCTCAAGCACGGCGTGCGCCGTTGCGAGCTGGACCTGCATCTTTCGATGGACGGCGAGTTGATGGTGATCCACGACCCGACCCTCAAGCGCACCACCGATCGCCGGGGCAAGGTGGTCGAGCACACCGCCGCCGAACTGGTCACCTACGATGCGCGCAAGGGTGGCCCGGGCTGGATCAAACCATGCCCGATTCCACGCCTGGAGGAGTTGTTCGAAAAATGTGATTTCGAGCATTGGCAACTGGAGGTCAAGAGCGCCTCGCGCACCCGCGCCGCCGCCACCGTGCTGGGGATCCGCGAAATGGCCCAGCGTTTCGGACTGCTGGACAAAATCACCATCACCTCCAGCTCCCGGGAAGTGCTCAAGGCGGCCCTGGACCTGACGCCGGACATTTCGCGCGGCCTGGTGGCCGAGTACGCCTGGCTCGACCCGTTGAAGGTCGCCCAGAGTTATGGCTGTGAAATCCTGGCGCTGAACTGGACGCTGTGCACGCCCGAACGCCTGGTCAAGGCCCAGCGTCAGGGGCTGCACGTGTCGGTGTGGACCGTCAACGAACCCGCGCTGATGCGCAGGCTCGCCGACTTTGGCGCTGACAGCCTGATTACAGACTTTCCCGGTTTGGCCACTGCCACGCTCGAGAATTGCTGAAATCGGTCTCCCCGGCCGGCTCAGGCCACCGGCCGGAGCCGCTCAAAAAAGCCGGTTGAGCCCGTCATAGGCCGCTACCCGATAGGCTTCAGCCATGGTCGGGTAGTTGAACGTGGTGTTGACGAAGTACTTCAGGGTGTTCAACTCGCCCGGCTGGTTCATGATCGCCTGGCCAATGTGAACGATCTCCGAAGCCTGGTAGCCGAAGCAGTGCACGCCCAGCACTTCCAGGGTCTCGCGGTGGAACAGGATCTTCAGCATGCCTTGCGGCTCACCGGCGATCTGCGCCCGCGCCATGCTCTTGAAGAAGGCCTTGCCCACTTCATAAGGCACCTTGGCTTGGGTCAGTTCCTGCTCGTTCTTGCCGATCGAGCTGATTTCCGGAATGGTGTAGATACCGGTCGGTACGTCGTTGACGAAGCGCCAGCTGCCGTTGTCGACGATGCTGCCGGCGGCCGAACGGCCCTGGTCGTGGGCGGCACTGGCCAGGCTCGGCCAGCCAATCACGTCACCGGCGCCGTAGATATTCGGCACGCAAGTACGGTAGTTCTCATCGACTTCGATCTGGCCACGGCTGTTGACCTTCACGCCGATGTTTTCCAGGCCCAGGGTGTCGGTGTTACCGGTACGACCGTTGCACCAGAGCAAGGCGTCGGCCTTGATCTTCTTGCCGGACTTGAGGTGCAGGATCACGCCATTGTCCACACCTTCGACACGGTCGTAGTCTTCGTTGTGGCGCACGGTGATGTTGTTGTTGCTGAAGTGATAACTCAGGGCCTGGGAGATCTCCGAGTCCAGGAAGCTCAGCAACTGGCCGCGGTTATCCACCAACTCCACCAGAACACCCAGGCCGCTGAAGATCGAGGCGTATTCGCAACCGATCACCCCGGCGCCGTAGACGATGAGCTTACGCGGGGTGTGGCCCAGGCTCAGGATAGTGTCGCTATCGTAGATACGCGCATGGTTGAAATCGATGTCGGCCGGGCGATACGGGCGCGAGCCGGTGGCGATGATGATGTGCTTGGCCACCAGTTTTTCGACCACACCGTTGCCGCAGACTACTTCGACGGTCTGCTCATCGGCAAAGCTGCCGGTGCCAAAGAACACGTCAACGCGATTGCGGGCGTAGTAGCCAGTGCGCGAGGCGACCTGCTTGGAGATCACCTTCTCGGCGCTCTTGAGCACGTCCGGGAAGGAGAACCAGCGCGGCTCGCCGATGGCCCGGAACATCGGGTTGGTGTTGAACTGCATGATCTGCCGGACCGAGTGACGCAAGGCCTTGGACGGGATGGTGCCCAAGTGGGTGCAGTTACCGCCGACCTGCCGACGGCTGTCGACCATCGCCACCTTGCGCCCTGCCTTGGCAGCGTTCATTGCCGCGCCTTCACCCGCCGGGCCAGAACCCAGTACCACCACGTCGTAGTTGTAGACAGCCATGCGTACTCCTCAGAACAGGCCGTGGTGCCTCACTTGGCACCAACGGCTAAATCATGCCGGCCTGCGGCATGAAGGAACAATTTGGGGCCGGTTCACGAGCCCGGCCACAGTCTATAGAAGCGTCAACGCCGCGCACATTACCCCTTGGTCGCGTCGGAGGCTAGGGGGCGTTCTCAATTAGTTTCCCCACCGCGTTGTGCCTTAAAGCGGGCCAGGCAAGGCGCAGGCCGCTGGGAATGGTGTTCCCTTTCCAAGGCCTGCAACGCAGCATGGCCCGCTTTAAGGCGCAACCCGGAGGGCCGGGCCTGCTGTTGTGCAGGGCTGCGTTGCTCAAAGCTTATTTGGAATGACCAAACCACGCTTCTCGCGCCTTGCCCTGCACAACAGCAGACCCGGCGCGGTGGGGAAACTAATTGAGAACGCCCCCTTTGCCTGCGCTATTTCGCAACAGGTACGCTTTCGTAACGCTGTCATCATTGGCTTTTTCCGTTGCTCATCCGTTCAAACACATCGTTGGTACGGGTGACAAAACGATTACCGTCGCGCAGCACGAAAAATACCCCGACACCGTGTTCTTGGGCATAGTCCCAACCCCGTTCAGGCCCGAGAATCAACAACAGCGTCGACAGTCCATCGGCCATCAACGCCGAAGGATGAATCACCGTGACTGACGCCAAGCTGTGTAGGACCGGCGCACCGGTGCGCGCATCGAAGGCGTGGGAATAACGCACGCCGTCCTGCTCGAAATAACGACGGTAATCACCGGACGTCGAAACCCCGTAGCCATTGACCTCGATGACACGCTCGGCCACTTGCCGGTCGTCCCGTGGTTCCTCCAGGGCAATGCGCCAGGCCGAACCATCGGGTTTGCGCCCGACAGCCTTGAGCTCGCCGGTGGCTTCGGCCAGGTAGCTGTCGATGCCCAAGGCCTGGAGCCGGGCGGCGATCCGGTCGACGGCGTAGCCCGCGGCAATACTGTTGAAGTCGACCTCCACTGCGGCGTCCTTGCACAACCGGTCGCCGTCGATACGCAGATGACCATGCCCGACGCGCTGACGCACCAGGGCCAGAGCTTCTGCAGTCGGTACTTTCTCGGCTCGGGACTGGGGGCCGAAGCCCCACAGGTTCAGCAGCGGCTCCACCGTCAGGTCGAAAGAGCCGTCACTTTGTGAAGACAACTGCTCACCCATCCGGACCAACTCCAGGACCGGACCTGGCATGACCTGGCAGCCGTTGGCCGGCAACGCATTGAAACGTTCGACGTCCGAGTCGCTGCGATAAGTGGAGAATTGCCGATCCACTTCGGCAAGGATGTTTTCCACCTCGGCCTGCACCCCTTTCGGACCGGGCGTGGCGGAATGCCTGACGTATTGAATGGAGTAGTGACTGCCCATGGTCGGGCCGTCGAAGCGCTCCAGGGTGTCGTCGTTGCCACAGCCGGACAACACACTGACCAGCACCACAAGCCCAATCCATCGTCCAGTTAACAAATCTTCATCTCCCCTCAAAACCGCGCAAGCCATTATGGGCTTCAGTGCGTGCCTGCGCGAACCTGTGGGAGCAAAGCTTGCTCGCGACAAACGATGACGCGGTATAGCAGGTGAACCGTATCGCCTGCATCGCGAGCAAGCTTTGCTCCCACGGGCTTTGGCCCCCCAAGCCTTGCTCTCACAGGTGCAGCGCTTTCATACAAGATAGTCAGAGTGAGTACCTACAAATGCCTTCCACCACGAGCAACGGCAAGGCGATCTTTCGCGTTGTCAGCGGCAACTTCCTGGAGATGTTCGACTTCATGGTCTATGGCTTCTACGCCACGGCCATCGCCAAGACGTTCTTTCCGACCGACAGTGCTTTCGCCTCGCTGATGCTGTCCCTGGCCACGTTCGGCGCCGGGTTCCTGATGCGCCCCCTGGGGGCGATTTTCCTCGGCGCCTACATCGACCGTCACGGCCGTCGCAAAGGCTTGATCATCACCCTGGCGATGATGGCCATGGGCACCATCCTGATCGCCTGCGTGCCGGGCTACGCCGTCCTGGGCGTGGCGGCACCGCTGCTGGTGCTGCTGGGTCGCTTGCTGCAAGGCTTCTCCGCCGGTGTCGAACTGGGCGGTGTGTCGGTGTACCTGGCGGAAATCTCCACGCCGGGGCGCAAGGGCTTCTTTGTCAGTTGGCAATCGGCCAGCCAACAGGCCGCCGTGGTATTTGCCGGCCTGCTGGGGGTTGGCCTCAATCACTGGCTGAGCCCCCAAGAGATGGGCGATTGGGGCTGGCGCGTCCCGTTCCTGGTCGGCTGCCTGATCGTGCCGGCGATATTCGTGATCCGTCGCTCCTTGGAAGAAACGCCTGAATTCCAGGCGAGAAAACATCACCCTACCCTATCGGAAATCATCCGCTCCATCGGTCAGAACTTCGGCATCGTCTTGGCCGGCATGGCGCTGGTGGTCATGACCACGGTGTCGTTCTACCTGATCACCGCTTACACGCCGACCTTCGGCAAAGCCGAATTGAACCTGTCGGATCTGGACGCATTGCTGGTCACGGTGTGCATCGGCCTGTCGAACTTCTTCTGGTTGCCGGTGATGGGCGCGTTTTCCGACAAGATAGGACGCAAACCCCTGCTGCTTGGCGCGACTATCCTGGCGGTCCTGACGGCGTACCCGGCACTGTCCTGGCTGGTGGCAAACCCCAGCTTCAGTCATCTGCTGATCGTCGAACTGTGGCTGTCGTTCCTGTATGGATCGTACAACGGCGCCATGGTGGTGGCCTTGACGGAAATCATGCCGGTCGAGGTGCGTACCACCGGCTTCTCCCTGGCCTACAGCCTGGCGACAGCGACGTTTGGTGGGTTTACGCCTGCCGCCTGCACTTACCTGATTCATGTATTGGATAACAAGGCAGCGCCAGGGATCTGGCTCAGTGGCGCGGCGGTGTTGGGGTTGATTGCGACCTTGGTGTTGTTCAAGGGTAATCGGCATGAGCTGCGGACTGCACAAGCTTCAGTCGTCGGCGGCGCCTGACACATCGCTATCGCGAGCAAGCTCGCTCCCACAGTTGACCGCGCATACCCTGTGGGAGATTCTATGTTGCAGGGGAACCCTGCAACCCTGAATTTGGTTGGTATTCGCTCTGATTTTTCATCAGGGCGAATGCTACCCGACACAACTTGCGAGCGAGGATAACCAAGGCCTGAGTTCTGGCCAGGCCTCGTGCCAAGAAGGCCTCATAGTAAGGTTTCCAGGCAGGAGACCGACAGGCCGCCATCGCGGCGTTGTGCGCCAAGCGTCGTAGCTCCCCGTCCCCTTTTTTGCTCAAGTGACGAGGACTGTGCTTCTTCCCTGAATCTTTTGGACGCAAATCCATCCCCAAGAAAGCAATGAATGCATCGCCACTGACGAAGTGACCGCGCATGAATGCGGTCGCCAAGCCAATGGCCGTCAGTTCACCAATCCCTTCAATGGCTTTGCAGCGGTTGATGTTTTCAGTGATCCCTGCCGCTTGGCTGGCCTCACGCATTAGTTTCTGAATGGCCTGATCGGACTCTTTGAAGACCTCCAACTGCCGGGCCAAGATGTCCTTCAGACGCGGTTCGTTCGAAAAGCTCAGCACGATGCTGACGCGGGCCTTGATGAGTGCCGCACGTTTTCTAAGCAGGCTTTTTAACACTTTGTAGGCTTCTGGAGGTGGGCTCCAGATACGCAGCCTTGCTTGTTCGTTCGTTAGATAACGAGCCAGCAAACGCGCATCACAAGGATCAGTTTTAGCCCGCAGACCAATACTTTCACGGTAATGAGCCACCCGATAAGGATCCACAACGTAAACATGAAACCCCATTCCATGGGCCAGCTCAGCTGTGTCCAGGTGATAAAAACTGGTGGCTTCCAGCGCAATCGAGCTTTGGGCTGGTAGTGTTTTGAGCCACCGGCCAAGAGCTTCTCGATTGTTGTCGATGGCTTGAGTGATTTTCAGGTCTTCGCGGTAAACGACGATTTCGGCCTTCGCTACATCGATACCAATAACCGTTGGTGAGTTAAGGATTGTCATGACGAATCCTCGGAGCTAGGGTTTAGGTGCTTGTCGGGGTCTACCTTTGCGCTGGCTTGCCTCTATCGTCGGTTTTACCGATGAATTCCTTATCGGCGCTTTAGGTAGAAAGGGCGGAACGAGAAGTCTCCCACGGTCCGTACTGGCTAGAGTCGGAATCGAGCTTTTAGTCCCGCCCACCCCTTCAAGTCTAAACATACAAGCGAGCTTGCTCGCGATGAGGCCAGCCCAGTCACCACAAAAACCCAGACAAAAAAAACGCCCCGACAAGTCGGGGCGTTTTCATGTGCGGCTAAAGCTTAGCGCGGGAACGCTGGCGGGTTTACACCGGCCATGTCTTCCATCACACGAACCACCTGGCAGCTGTAACCGAATTCATTGTCGTACCAGACGTACAGGACAACGCGGTTGTCTTGGCTGATGGTGGCTTCAGCATCCACTACACCGGCGTGGCGCGAGCCAACGAAGTCGGTGGACACCACTTCCTGGGAATTGACGAAGTCGATCTGCTTATGCAGATCGGAGTGCAGCGCCATGTAGCGCAGGTACTCGTTCATCTCTTCACGGGTGGCAGCTTTCTCAAGGTTCAGGTTGAGAATGGCCATCGACACGTTCGGCGTCGGCACACGGATCGCATTGCCGGTCAGCTTGCCGGCCAGTTCAGGCAGGGCCTTGGCGGCGGCAGTGGCGGCACCGGTCTCGGTGATCACCATGTTCAGCGCGGCGCTGCGACCACGGCGATCGCCCTTGTGGAAGTTGTCGATCAGGTTCTGGTCGTTGGTGTACGAGTGAACAGTTTCAACGTGACCGTTGACGATGCCGAACTTGTCGTTCACAGCCTTGAGCACCGGCACGATGGCGTTGGTGGTGCAGGAGGCGGCGGAGACAATCTTGTCGTCAGCAGTGATTTCGCCGTGGTTGATGCCGTGAACGATGTTCTTCAGCTTGCCCTTGCCAGGCGCGGTCAGAACAACGCGATCGATGCCCGGGCAGGTCAGGTGCTGGCCCAGGCCGTCGGCATCACGCCATACACCGGTGTTGTCCACCAGCAGCGCATCCTTGATACCGTACTGGGTGTAGTCCACCTCGGTCGGGTTCTTCGCGTAGATCACCTGGATCAGGTTGCCGTTGGCGGTGATGGTGTTGTTTTCTTCGTCGATGGTGATGGTGCCGTTGAACGAACCATGGACCGAATCGCGACGCAGCAGGCTGGCACGCTTGGTCAGGTCATTCTCGGCGCCCTTGCGCACCACGATGGCGCGCAGGCGCAGGCCGTCGCCACCACCGGTTTTTTCGATCAGGATACGCGCCAGCAGACGACCGATACGACCGAAGCCGTACAGGACCACATCAGTACCTTTGCGAGCCGAAACGTTCTGCTGGCCAACCACATCCGCCATCTCTTCACGCACGAACTGCTCGGCGCTACGGCCATTGCCTTCGTTGCGGAATTTGAACGCCAACTTGCCCAGATCCACCGAAGCCGCGCCGAGCTTGAGCTCGCTCATGGCCTTGAGCAGAGGGAATGTTTCGTGGACGGAGAGTTCGCTGTCGTCGGAAGAACGGTGGCGCGCAAAGCGGTGGGCTTTGAGGATCGCGATGACAGACTGGTTGATCAGGCTGCGGCCATAGATCGAGCTCACCACGTTGTTATTGCGGTAGAGCTGACCGATGAGAGGGATCATCGCTTCTGCGAGAGCTTCACGATCAATCCATTCACCAAGACACTGGTCGGGCTTCTGAGTCACGGTAACCTTCCACATGTAGGGGCTGAAAAAAGGGGCTACATTATGCCGCCGAGTCCACTGCGGAGCAATGCGCGCCTGTCGCACCGTGGTTTTCCTGTCTGCCGCGGTAGTCTGCGACTGACAGCCGCCCCCTTCCCCCGCTACAATTGTCGACTTTGTCGCAACGCTGGAGCTCAATCTTCCGTGCCCGTTCTGCGTCTTCCGCTTCTCCCTGCCGCGGCAGGTAAACAGCACTGGGGCAACCTGCCCGGTGCCGCCCTGAGCCTGGCCATTGCCGAGGCTGCCAGCGCTGCAAAGCGCTTTACCCTACTGCTGACCGCCGACAGCCAAAGCGCCGAGCGGCTGGAACAGGAGCTGAGTTTCTTCGCCCCGGATTTGCCCGTGCTGCATTTTCCGGACTGGGAAACCCTGCCCTACGATCTGTTTTCGCCCCACCAGGACATCATTTCCCAGCGAATCGCCAGCCTATATCGGCTGCCGGAGCTCAGTCATGGCGTTTTGGTAGTGCCGATCACCACAGCCCTACATCGCCTGGCACCGACCCAATTCCTGCTCGGCAGCAGCCTGGTGCTGGACATCGGCCAGAAGCTCGACGTCGAACAAATGCGCACCCGGCTTGAGGCCAGCGGCTATCGCTGCGTCGACACGGTGTACGAGCATGGCGAATTCGCGGTACGCGGCGCCCTGATCGACCTGTTTCCGATGGGCAGCAAACTGCCTTATCGCATCGACCTGTTCGATGACGAGATCGAAACCCTGCGCACTTTCGATCCGGAAAACCAGCGTTCCATCGATAAGGTGCAGTCGATCCGCCTGTTGCCGGCCAAGGAGTTCCCGCTGCAGAAAGACGCCGTGACCCGCTTCAAGGCGCGGTTTCGCGAGCGCTTCGATGTGGATTTCCGCCGCTGCCCGATCTTCCAGGACCTGAGCAGCGGGATCACCCCTGCCGGCATCGAGTACTACCTGCCGCTGTTTTTCGAAGAAACATCCACCCTGTTCGATTACCTGCCCCAGGACACACAGGTGTTTTCCTTGCCGGGCATCGAACAGGCGGCGGAAAACTTCTGGAACGACGTGCGCAACCGCTACGAAGAACGCCGCGTCGATCCTTCCCGTCCTTTATTGCCACCGGCCGAGCTGTTCCTGCCGGTGGAAGACTGCTTTGCCCGCCTCAAGAATTGGCCACGGGTGGTGGCGAGCCAACAGGACGTGGAAACCGGCGTTGGCCGTGAACGTTTCCCGGCCAAGCCTCTACCGGACCTGGCCATTGAAGCCAAGGCCACGCAACCCCTGGCGGCACTGGCCAGCTTCCTCGACGAATTTCCCGGCCGCGTGCTGTTCACCGCCGAGTCCGCCGGCCGTCGCGAAGTGCTGCTGGAACTGCTCGAACGCCTGAAGCTGCGGCCGAAGACAGTGGACAGCTGGCCGGATTTCGTCGCGGGTAAAGAGCGCCTGGCGATTACCATCGCGCCACTGAACGACGGCCTGGTCCTGGATGACCCAGCCCTTGCCTTGGTCGCCGAAAGCCCGTTGTTCGGCCAACGCGTCATGCAGCGTCGCCGTCGCGAGAAACGCGCCGACGCCGCCAACGATGCGGTGATCAAGAACCTCACCGAGCTGCGCGAAGGCGCGCCGGTGGTGCACATCGACCACGGCGTGGGCCGCTACCTGGGCCTCGCGACTCTGGAAATCGACCACCAGGCCGCCGAATTCCTCACACTGGAGTACGCCGAGGGCGCCAAACTCTACGTGCCCGTGGCGAACCTGCACCTGATCGCCCGTTACACCGGCAGCGACGACGCCCTGGCCCCGCTGCATCGCCTGGGTTCGGAAACCTGGCAGAAAGCCAAGCGCAAGGCCGCCGAGCAGGTGCGTGACGTGGCCGCCGAACTGCTGGACATCTACGCCCGCCGCGCTGCCCGCGAGGGTTACGCCTTCGCCGATCCGAAAGCCGACTACGAAACCTTCAGCGCCGGTTTCCCGTTCGAAGAAACCGTCGACCAGCAGACCACCATCGAAGCCGTGCGCGCCGACATGCTCGCGCCCAAGCCGATGGACCGCCTGGTGTGCGGCGACGTGGGTTTCGGCAAGACCGAAGTGGCCATGCGCGCCGCGTTCATTGCCGTACACGGCGGCAAGCAGGTGGCGATCCTGGTGCCGACCACCCTGCTCGCCCAGCAGCACTACAACAGTTTCCGCGACCGTTTCGCCGACTGGCCAGTGACCGTGGAAGTGATGAGCCGCTTCAAATCCACCAAGGAAGTGAATGCCGCCGTGGCCGACCTGGCCGAGGGTAAGATCGACATTGTCATCGGCACGCACAAGTTGCTGCAGGACGACGTGAAGATCAAAAACCTTGGGCTGGTGATCATCGACGAAGAGCACCGCTTCGGGGTGCGCCAGAAAGAACAGCTCAAGGCCCTGCGCAGCGAAGTCGATATCCTGACCCTGACCGCCACGCCGATCCCGCGCACGCTGAACATGGCGGTGTCGGGCATGCGCGACCTGTCGATCATCGCCACACCGCCGGCCCGGCGCCTGTCGGTGCGCACCTTCGTCATGGAGCAGAACAAAAGCACGATCAAGGAAGCCTTGCTGCGCGAGCTGCTGCGTGGCGGCCAGGTCTATTACCTGCACAACGACGTGAAGACCATCGAGAAGTGCGCCGCCGACCTCGCCGAACTGGTGCCGGAAGCCCGCATTGGTATCGGCCATGGGCAGATGCGCGAACGCGAACTCGAACAGGTGATGAGCGACTTCTACCACAAGCGCTTCAACGTGCTGATCGCCTCGACCATCATCGAGACCGGCATCGACGTGCCGAGCGCCAACACCATCATCATCGAGCGCGCCGACAAGTTCGGCCTGGCCCAGTTGCACCAGTTGCGCGGTCGGGTCGGGCGCAGTCACCACCAGGCCTACGCCTACCTGTTGACGCCGCCACGCCAGCAGATCACCCCGGATGCGGAAAAGCGCCTGGAAGCGATCGCCAACACCCAGGACCTCGGTGCCGGATTCGTGTTGGCCACCAACGACCTGGAAATCCGTGGCGCTGGCGAATTGCTCGGCGATGGCCAGAGCGGCCAGATCCAGGCCGTCGGCTTCACCCTGTACATGGAAATGCTCGAACGGGCGGTCAAGTCGATCCGCAAGGGCGAACAACCGAACCTCGATCAGCCCCTGGGCGGCGGGCCGGAAATCAACCTTCGGGTGCCGGCACTGATCCCGGAAGATTACCTGCCGGATGTCCACGCACGGCTGATCCTCTACAAACGCATTGCCTCGGCCAGCGACGAAGAAGGCCTCAAGGATCTGCAAGTGGAGATGATCGACCGCTTCGGCCTGCTGCCCGAACCGACCAAGAACCTGGTGCGCACCACGTTGCTCAAGCTCAAGGCCGAACAACTGGGCATCAAGAAAGTCGACGGCGGGCCCAACGGCGGCCGTCTCGAGTTCGAGGCCCAGACGCCGGTCGATCCACTGGTGCTGATCAAACTGATCCAGGGCCAGCCCAAACGCTACAAGTTCGAAGGTGCCACGATGTTCAAATTCATGGTGCCCATGGAGCGCTCTGAAGAGCGCTTCAATACCGTAGAAGCGCTGTTTGAGCGCCTCACTCCGACCACTGCTTGAAGGACGCCACATGCGCCTGTTTCGCTCACTGACCTTGTTGATGACCCTGGTCGCTCCCCTGGCGCTTGCCGACGACCTGTATCAGGTTGAAATGATTCTGGTGCGTCAGAACGCCGAGCCGGCGATTGTCAGCCGCGCCGCGCCGGAGGACTGGGATGCCGGCGTGCAACGCCTGGATACGAACAGCCAGCGCACACCGGCGCTGGGCAATATCGTGGAGAAACTCACTGCCAGCGGCCAATACACGGTGTTGATGCACAAGGCCTGGCAGCAGAACCTCGGTGAACAGGGTCGCAAAGTTGCCATCAGCGACGGCACCGAACAGTTCGGTCAATTTCCCATCGAAGGCACCCTGGAGCTGAAACTGGGGCGCTTCACCGATGTGGATGCCGATTTCTGGATCAACCAGATCGACGCCAACGGCCTGGTGACGTCCAGCGAGCGCCTCAAACAGCAGAGTCATACCAAAAATGGCCAACTGAACTTCCTCGACAACGGCCATCTCGGCTTGCTGATCAAGATCACCTCGCTGACCGCGCCCGCGCCACGGCAGGCGCCTGAAGCCATTCCGGACTGATCGGCGCGCCTATGCCCTCGCCCCTGAGCAAACCCCTGGCACCTTCCTGGGTCAATCGATTCAAGGAACAGAGCCTGGAGCGCGGGCGCCGTTATGCGCTGGAAAACCGCGTCAGAATCGTCGAGGCTGGCGACAGCACCATCACCGCCAGTTGCGAAGGCTCTGGCGGCAACATCTACCGTCAGACCATTCGCCTTAAAGAGTCAGCCAAGGGTACGTTGATTCTGCTTGAGGCCGCGTGCTCCTGCCCGGTGCGCATCAACTGCAAACACTGCGCGGCGGTGCTACTGCAAGTCCAGGAAACCCTGGCCTACCCGGCCGCCGAGAAGGACGCGCAGTTACTGGAGAAACTCCAGGCAGTGCTGGACAACCGCAGCCCCAAGGCCCCGCCGCAAGTGCTGGTGGACAACGTGCAACCGCTGCCGCGCCTGTGGCTGGCAAGCATCGAATTCAGCGCTTTTGAACCGCGCAACGGCAAGATGCAGCGCTACATTCAGCACCGCGCCGCCCTGTCCTTCAGCTACCTGGACGAATACGTCAGCGGCCAGCGCAATACAGACGTGCTGATTCGTCAGGAAACGCAGACGCTGCGAATCAAACGCCATACCGATGTGGAACAGTCCTACCGCGAACAACTACGAATCCTCGGCTTCAAGATTGCGACCCGGCAAAGCAAGGCCCTGCCAGAAAGTGCCGGCGAGCTGTACGAGATGGTCAATGACAGCGCCTGGCTGACGTTCACCCTCAACGACCTGCCAAAACTGCGTGACCAAGGTTGGGAGTTGCAGATCGACGAGGACTTCGGTTTCGACCTGACTGCCGTGGACGACTGGTACGCCACGGTGGAGGAAACACCGGAACGGGACTGGTTCGACCTGGAGCTGGGGATCATCGTCAACGGTGAACGCCTGAGCCTGCTGCCGATCCTGCTGAACCTGATGCGCTCGCACATCGAGTTGTTCAATCCCGAACGCCTGGCCCGGCGCCGCGACGACGAACTCATCCTGGTCAACTTGCCGAACCGCCCGAATTCCGAGTTCGGCCCCCAGCAGGTGGCCCTGCCCTACGGCCGGCTGAAACCGGTGCTGGCGACCCTGGGCGAGTTTTACCTGCAAGAGCCCGGCACCACCAAACTGCGCCTCAACAGCGCGGACGCCTTGCGCCTGAACCCGCTGCAAGACATGCCGTTGAGCTGGGAAGGTGGCGAACACATTCGTGGCCTCGCCCAGCGTCTGCGAGACATCAAGGATTACACGACCACCGCGCCAGAAGGCCTGAACGCTATACTGCGGCCTTATCAGCTTGAAGGCTTGAGCTGGATGCAATCACTGCGACAGCTGGAAGTCGGCGGCATCCTCGCGGACGACATGGGTCTGGGTAAAACCCTACAGACCCTGGCGCACATTCTCAGCGAAAAAAACGCCGGGCGCCTCGACCGGCCGTGCATGGTGGTCATGCCCACCAGCCTGATCCCCAACTGGCTTGATGAGGCGGCCCACTTCACGCCGCAGCTCAAGGTGCTGGCCCTTTATGGCGCTGGGCGCAAGAAACATTTCGAACGGTTGGCCGAATACGACCTGGTCCTTACCACCTACGCGCTGCTACCCAAGGATGTCGAGCGCCTCGCAGCACAGCCGCTGCACGTGCTGATCCTCGACGAAGCCCAGTACATCAAGAACCCCACCAGCAAAGCCGCCCAGGCCGCCCGCGAGCTCAACGCCCGGCAGCGCCTGTGCCTGTCCGGCACGCCTCTGGAAAATCACCTGGGCGAACTCTGGTCATTGTTCCACTTCCTGCTGCCGGGCTGGCTCGGGGACGTCAAGAGTTTCAACCGCGACTACCGCGTGCCAATTGAAAAACGCGGCAGCGACGTGCGACTGCAGCACCTCAACGGTCGGATAAAACCTTTCCTGCTGCGCAGGACCAAGGAGCAAGTGGCGACAGAATTGCCGCCCAAGACCGAGATCATCCATTGGGTGGAACTCAGCGATGCCCAGCGGGACGTCTACGAAACCATGCGCCTGGCCATGGACAAGAAAGTCCGCGACGAAATCACCCGCAAAGGCGTGGCCCGCAGCCAGATCATCATCCTCGAGGCGCTGCTAAAGCTGCGCCAGGTGTGCTGCGATCTACGCCTGCTCAACGACGCCGCCCTGCCCGCCCGAGGCAGCACCTCGGGCAAGCTCGACAGCCTGATGGATATGCTCGAAGAGCTGTTTGAAGAAGGCCGCCGGGTGCTGTTGTTTTCCCAGTTCACGTCGATGTTGTCGCTGATTGAGGATGAACTGAAAAAACGCGGTGTCGATTACGCGATCCTGACCGGCCAGACCCGGGACCGACGCACGCCCGTCAAGGAGTTCCAGAGCGGCAAGCGTCAGATCTTTCTGATCAGCCTGAAGGCCGGTGGCGTAGGCCTGAACCTGACCGAGGCCGACACGGTAATTCACTACGACCCGTGGTGGAACCCGGCCACCGAAAACCAGGCCACCGACCGCGCTTATCGCATCGGCCAGGAAAAGCCGGTGTTCGTCTACAAACTGATTGCCCGCGGCACGGTGGAAGAGAAGATTCAGCTGCTGCAAAAGGAAAAATCCGACCTCGCCGCCGGCGTGCTGGACGGACGCGTGGCCGGAGACTGGAAACTGCAGAGCGACGATATCGAAGCACTGTTCGCGCCGCTGCCGGATAAGCTGGAAAAGCGCTGACACACACCGATCCCTGTGGGAGCCGAGCTTGCTCGCGATAGCTGACGATCAGGCAGCGGACTTAACCATCCACTAGCCAGCCATCAACACCCGCGCCAAGGTCGACTTCACCTTCCCCATCCCGTCATGCAACGCCTGCTCGATCTCAGCCATGGTGATCACCGCAGTGGACTTGCCCGCCGCCGGGTTGACCACCAGAGCCAAGCAGGCGTACTCCAGTTCCAATTCACGGGCCAGCGCCGCTTCCGGCATGCCGGTCATGCCGACGATGTCGCAGCCGTCGCGCTCCAGGCGGGCGATTTCGGCCACGGTTTCCAGGCGCGGGCCTTGCGTGCAGGCGTACACGCCATGGCTGCTGTAACAGCAGCCTTCGGCGGCCAGCGCAGCAATCAGTTGCTGACGTAGCGACTCGCTGTAGGGGTAGCTGAAATCGATGTGGGTGACCGCTTCCAGGTCATCGGCAAAGTAGGTGTGCTGGCGGCCACTGGTGTAATCGATCAACTGATGGGGCACACAGAAATGCCCGGTTCCCATCGCGGCGTGAATCCCGCCCACGGCGTTGACCGCCAGGATCGCCTCGGCGCCGGCCTGCTTGAGGGCCCAGAGATTGGCGCGATAGTTCACCTGATGCGGCGGCAAACGATGAGGATGGCCATGGCGAGCCAGGAACAGCACTTCGCGCCCGGCATAATCGCCGATCTGCACCTGGGCCGATGGCGCGCCGTAGGGCGTCTCCACCGCCAGGGACTGGCGGATGGTCAGGCCTTCGAGCTGGGTCAGGCCTGTGCCGCCGATAATTGCGTAAACGGTCATGAAAAAGTCCTTAATCGATCAATTGAGCGGCTTTCAGCGCGCCGATTGCCGTCAACCAACGTGGATCCTGGCGATACTCGGTGGAGGCGAAAGCCTGGCCGCGCATGCGGGCGATCCTTGCCGATGGCTGAACCTTCAGGCGCTGGGCGGCACTCAGGGCCAGCTCGGCAGCGGCGCGGTCGTTGCACACCAGACCCATATCGCAGCCGGCCGTCAAGGCAGCCTCGATACGACTGGCGGCATCACCCACTACATGGGCGCCGGCCATCGACAGATCATCACTGAAGATCACGCCATCGAATTGCAACTCGCCGCGCAGGATGTCCTGCAACCAGCGTCGGGAAAATCCAGCTGGATTGGCGTCAACCTGCGGGTAAATGACATGGGCGGGCATGACCGCCGCGAGCTGCTTGCTCAGCTTGGCAAACGGTACCAGGTCGCTGGCGCGGATCTGTTCGAGACTGCGCTCATCGTTGGGAATCGCCACATGGGAATCAGCCTCGGCCCAGCCGTGCCCGGGGAAATGCTTGCCGGTGGCGGCCATCCCGGCGGCGTTCATGCCGCGAATAAATGCGCCGGCCAGCAACGCGGCACGCTCGGGGTCGCCTTCGAAGGCACGACTGCCGACGACGGCGCTACGCTGATAATCGAGGTCCAGCACCGGGGCAAAGCTCAAGTCGAGACCAACCGCCAGCACTTCAGTGGCCATGATCCAGCCGCACTGCTCGGCCAGGTATTCGGCGTTCGGATTGTCGGCAATCGCCCGCATCGCCGGCAACCGCACAAATCCCTGGCGCAGGCGCTGCACGCGGCCGCCTTCCTGGTCGACCGCCAGCAAGAGGTCGGGACGAATGGCCCGGATCGCGGCGCTCAGCTCGCGTACCTGGCGTGGATGCTCAATGTTGCGCGCGAAAATAATCAGGCCACCCACTTCAGGCTGGCGCAACAGGTGGCGATCTTCGGCCGTCAGCCATGTACCGGCGACGTCCACCATCAACGAGCCTTGCAGGCCAGCAGTCATAGCATTTCCTTAATAACGATGAACCCCACACACACGACCGCACCCACGGGCTCCAGGCCCGGCAGGCGAAGGTTTTGCGATGAAATATAAAGCGGGTTCGAAACGAGAGTCGGCATGGGCGGCTAGCTTAGCGGATGTAGACAGCCGCGCCCACCCGTGAACTCAAGCCTTGGCGAGCGCCGGGGCTGATTTGCTGCGCGGACGCAACTGTGCGGCGGCCATCGCCTCATCGGTGACACCACTTTCGGCACGCATGCCGGCCGCCAGGAATGGCACCATCAGGCGCATCACCTGCTCGATCGACGTGTTCACACCGAAATCGGTTTCCGCGATGGCTCGCAACGCCTTGATACCCGACATGCTGAACGCGGCGGCGCCAAGCATGAAGTGCACGCGCCAGAACAGTTCGATCGGCGGGATGCGCGGCGCGGCCTCATTGACCAGCAGCATGTAGCGGCGGAACACCTTGCCGTACATGTCTTCCAGGTAACGCCGCAGGTGGCCCTGGCTCTGGCTGAATGCCAAGCCTAACAAACGCATGAAAATGGAAAGGTCGTTACCGCTGCGTGGCTGCACGGCAAGCGCTTGCTCGACCAGCATTTCCAGCAGTTCTTCCAGGGTTGGCTTGACGTCGGGTTTGGCCTGGCGACGTTCCAGCTCGCGATCGAGACTGAGGCAGAAAGGCCCGAGGAAGCGCGAGAAAACCGCTTGGATCAGGGCTTTTTTTGAACCGAAGTGATAGTTCACCGCCGCCAGGTTGACCCCAGCCTTGCTGGTGATCAGACGCAACGAGGTTTCGGCGAAACCTTTCTCCGCGAACAATTGCTCGGCAGCATCGAGAATGCGTTCAACGGTTTCCGACTGGGCCATGGCTACTCCGCCTGACAAACACTTGTTTGAAACATACGTTTCAGCCTTGGAATTGTCAAGCCTGCCGGGACGTTTTGCGAACGCCCGGTCAGTATTTAACCACACCTTTAAACAGGCTGTAGCCATGTCGCTTCCAGCGGCCCGACCGACCGTCCAGCGGGCTGTTGAAAAAGGAGGATTGCCAAGCGCCGTTCACTGTATATAATCCCAGTCACTGTATAAAAAGACAGAGCGATCAATATGCTAAAGCTGACGCCACGCCAAGCAGAGATTCTGGCCTTCATCAAACGCTGCCTCGAAGACAACGGCTACCCGCCGACCCGTGCGGAAATCGCTCAGGAACTGGGTTTCAAATCGCCCAACGCGGCTGAAGAACACCTCAAGGCGCTGGCCCGCAAGGGTGCGATCGAAATGACGCCGGGCGCATCCCGCGGCATTCGCATTCCAGGCTTCGAAGCCAAGGCCGACGAAACCACCCTGCCGATCATTGGCCGGGTAGCAGCAGGCGCGCCGATCCTCGCCCAGCAGCACGTCGAGGAATCCTGCAACATCAATCCTTCATTCTTCCACCCACGAGCTGATTACCTTCTGCGCGTGCACGGCATGAGCATGAAGGACATCGGCATCTTCGACGGTGACCTCCTGGCGGTCCACACGACACGCGAAGCCCGCAATGGCCAGATCGTCGTGGCGCGAATCGGCGATGAAGTGACCGTCAAGCGCTTCAAGCGCGATGGCAGCAAGGTCTGGCTGATCGCCGAGAACCCCGAGTTCGCCCCCATCGAAGTGAACCTGAAAGATCAGGACCTGGTCATCGAAGGCTTGAGTGTCGGCGTCATTCGCCGCTAAAGGAGGCTTTATGCAGTTCCCACACACACCACAGCACACACAACTTCCGCTGTTCGAGGCATTCATGGCCCAACCGCTGGCTCCAGTCCTGAAAGAGGTCATCGAGTCGCCCTGGGGCGTCGAGCCCGAGGCTTTCAGCGAGCTGTCGTTACGTGGTGCGGCCGGGAATTGCCTGAACCTACTGGCACCGATTCTGCGAGAACTCAGCCAGGACCAGGACGCTCGCTGGTTGACCCTGATTGCACCGCCAGCCAGCGTCACCCAGGCCTGGTTGCGGGACGCCGGCCTGAACCGTGAACGCATCCTGCTGCTGCAACCGCGGGGAACTCAAAGCGCCCAGCAACTGACGTGTGAAGCCTTGCGCCTGGGACGCAGTCATACAGTGGTCAGTTGGCTCAATCCGTTGACCGCTACCGCACGGCAACAGTTGATCAGCGCCGCTCGCACTGGGGACGCGCAAAGCCTGAATATTCGATTGGGCTAAGACAAACGCAGGGCTTCTTCAGGACAGAGAAGCCGATCAGTAGAACTATCTTTAAAAAGCCGACAGACGGGAATCAATGAAGAACCCGCGGCCCCTCTTCCTTGTTGAATTCACCTTCAACCAGGCGACCTGCCATCTGGACACCTACGCTTAGCATCGCCTTGGCGACTTCGACATGCTGACCTTGAAGGAATACCTTGGCATCTTCGGAGAAGTTCAGGGTAACCAGAGAACCTTCGTCCTCGGCCCTGCGCAGCTCGATGCGGCCATCAGGAAGTTCGACAATTTCTAGAAAGGACGTTGGCATAAAGGTCTGTTCTCCACGAAAGGCGAGGATTATATAGTCATCGGCCAGGGTTCGCTCGGGATCTTGACCAAGCGTTATCAACGTTCAGAACGGGCTGAAGGAAAATTCAGCACTCGTTCAAACCTTCACGAAAGCGGATCGCCAAACTTTTCAAGTTCTGGCGCCAGCTCTCCAGCTCCTCCTGGCTCAGCTCCTGCTCGGGTTCTTGCTCATCCAGATTGACCGCCACGATCAACGGCTGGGTCACGTCGCCCTTGGGTTTGCGAGGAGCCCTTGGTGGCTCGAACAGCGCCGCGTGGGCCGCCAGCAGCTTGGCCAACCAGGTTTCCGGGTTGTGGGCCAGCTCGACCATCTCAGCCAACTCAGGAATAGCGATGGTATCCAGCACGTCACGGGTCAACAGCTGCTCAGCCCGTGGCGCATTCGCTTGTGGCAGACGATAGAAACCGGCAATTTCATGGCACAGCCCCAACAACGCACCGTACAGATGAAACAGCGCTGATTCGCGCCCTGCCTGGATCAACGCTGGGGAATTCATTGCGCGGCCATCCTCCGCCCTGGCGAGCGCCTCGAGCGACAGGCCGGCGAAATAAATTTTCTGATTGGTTCGGGTGTAGAGTTCGTGGGCCATGGCGGCATTCTCCCCAGCGAAATAAGAGCTTCACGCAAGTGCGACAGTGTCGTGGATCAACCGAGGCCACTGCAAGTCAAAAACAAAAAGGCCGCATGAAAACCCTTGGGTGTTCATGCGGCCTTTATTCACTTGGGGCTTATGGGGACGCTCCCTCGCCACAGGGAGCCCCCCTACCTTCAGATTAGCTCCGGCGATCAGCGCTTATCCTCAACCGTCCATTTACCGCCGTCGTAGTACGCCTTCCAGCCGGTTGGCTTGCCATCGACTTCGGTCTGCACGTACTGCTCCTTGGTCTTGCGGCTGTAGCGAATGACCGCCGGACGCCCATCGGGATCTTTCTGCGGTGCTTCGCAGAGGAAATGGTACTTCGGATCAATCTCGCTCTTGTGCGGCAGGATCTCCATCACTAACGGGGCCCGAGTCTCGCGGTTTTTCGGGAACTGACTGGCCGCCAGGAACAGGCCAGATGCCCCGTCACGCAGGATATAGGTGTCGTTTACCTTCTCGCACTTGAGTTCCGGCATCTTCACCGGGTCCATTTTCGGCGGTGCCGCGTCACCGCTCTTGAGCAGTTTGCGGGTGTTCTTGCAGGTCGGGTTGGTGCAACCGAAGAACTTGCCGAAGCGGCCGGTCTTGAGCTGCATCTCGCTGCCACACTTGTCGCATTCCAGGCTCGGACCTTCGTAGCCCTTGATGCGATAGGTGCCCTCTTCAATCTCGTAGCCGGCGCAGTCCGGGTTGTTACCGCAGATGTGCAGCTTGCGCTTCTCATCCAACAGGTAGGCATCCATCGCCGTGCTGCAGATCGGGCAGCGATGCTTGCCACGCAATACCAGGGATTCCGACTCGCCCTCGTCGTCCGCAGCGATTTCGTCGCCCGGCACCAGGTTGACCGTCGCCTTACAGCGCTCCTTGGGTGGCAGGCTGTAGCCTGAGCAACCGAGGAAGACACCGGTCGATGCCGTGCGGATCTGCATCGGACGACCGCAGGTCAGGCACGGAATGTCGGTCATGACCGGTTGGTTGGCCCGCATGCCGTTGTCAGGGCTTTCAGCCACTTCGAGTTTTTTCTTGAAGTCGCCGTAGAATTCGTCGAGAACGTTTTTCCAGTCCCGTTCGCCCTGGGCCACATCGTCGAGGTTCTCTTCCATGCCGGCGGTGAAGCCGTAGTCCATCAGGTTCGAGAAGCTCTCGGACAAACGCTCGGTAACAATGTCACCCATCTTTTCCGAATAGAAACGGCGGTTGTGCAACGCCACGTAGCCACGGTCCTGGATGGTGGAAATGATCGCCGCGTAGGTCGAAGGACGACCGATGCCACGTTTTTCCATTTCCTTGACCAGGCTGGCTTCCGAATAACGGGCCGGCGGCTTGGTGAAGTGCTGGGTCGGATCAAGCTTGATCAGCTTCATCACATCGCCCTGGGCCATGTCCGGCAGGACGTCGTCGTCCCCAGGCTTGGTGATCTGCGGCATGACACGGGTGTAGCCGTCGAACTTCAGGATGCGGCCCTTGGCGCGCAGCTCGAAGTCGCCAGCACCGACGCTGACGGTGGTCGACAGGTATTGCGCCGGCAGCATCTGGCAGGCCAGGAACTGGCGCCAGATCAACTCGTAGAGGCGCTCGGCATCGCGCTCCATGCCCGACAACTTGCTTGGCTCGGTGTTGGCGTCGGACGGACGAATTGCTTCGTGCGCCTCCTGTGCGCCTTCCTTGCTGCTGTAGACATTCGGCGTCTCCGGCAGGTATTTCTTGCCGAACTCGCTCTCTATATAAGTGCGCGCCATCGCCACGGCATCGACCGAGAGATTGGTCGAGTCGGTACGCATATAAGTGATGTAGCCGGCTTCGTACAGACGCTGGGCCATCATCATGGTTTTCTTCACGCCAAAGCCCAAGCGGTTGCTCGCGGCCTGCTGCAGCGTGGACGTGATGAACGGTGCCGACGGCTTGCTGCTGGTCGGTTTGTCTTCACGCTTGACGATGCTGTAGCTGGAAGCCTTGAGCTTCTCCAGCGCGGCCATGGCCTGGGCTTCGTTGAGCGGCTTGAAGGCTTCGCCTTTCTCCCGGGCCACGTCGAAGCGCACGGTGGCGCCTTTCGCGGTGCCGAGGTCGGCGTGGACTTCCCAGTACTCTTCAGGGATGAACGCACGGATCTCCCGCTCACGCTCTACCACCAACTTCACCGCAACCGACTGCACACGACCAGCCGACAGGCCGCGGGCGATCTTGGCCCACAGCAGTGGCGAGACCATGTAGCCCACCACGCGGTCCAGGAAGCGACGCGCCTGTTGGGCGTTGACCCGATCGATATCCAGCTCGCCCGGTTGGGAGAAGGCTTCCTGGATGGCCTTCTTGGTGATTTCGTTGAACACCACGCGCTTGTAGCGGCTGTCATCCCCACCAATGGCTTCGCGCAGGTGCCAGGCAATGGCTTCCCCTTCGCGGTCCAAGTCCGTCGCGAGATAGATGGTGTCAGCATCCTTGGCGAGCCGGCGCAGCTCTTCGATGACCTTTTCCTTGCCCGGGAGGATCTCGTACTTGGCTTTCCAGCCGTGGTCCGGATCAACACCCATGCGCGAGACCAACTGCTTGCGCGCCTTTTCCTTGGGCGACAGCGCCGGCGCTTCACCGGCAGCAGCCTTGCCGCGCTTGGCGGCTGGCTCCTTGCTGGCGCTAGCCGAACCGCTGGTGGGCAGGTCTCGGATATGGCCGATACTCGACTTCACCACGTATTGGTTGCCCAGATACTTGTTGATGGTCTTGGCCTTAGCCGGGGATTCCACAATGACCAGCGATTTGCCCATGGATCAGAAAATTCCTGAATTCTAAAAAGTGAAAGGCGGTTGGCGCCTGACGCGGCACCGCTATATATAGTGGCTACAAGGTGAGGTCAAGCGCAGGGTTTCCCGCAGCCTGCCCTCAAGGCTTGGAAAAAAGGCTCTCTTCGGCCTGCACCAAAGCAAAGCGTGGTACCTGTTCGCCGTCAACCTCGACGGACTCCTCGAACATGCTCAAGGGCCTCACCCAAAAGCCGTAATCGCCATACAGGGCTTGATAGAAGACCACTTCTTCCTCGGTCTCGGAATGCCGCGCGATACTGAATACGCGGTACTGCGGACCTTTGTAATGTTGGTAGAGCCCAGGTTGTATCGGCATGCTTTGGCCCTCACTGAAATCTTTTCAAAATAAAAACAAAATCTTTTTTTTACTAAACCCGGAAAAACAAAAACCGGGGCACTTGGCCCCGGCTTCCATCAACGCAACGCTTAGACGCGTTCGAAGACAGTGGCGATGCCCTGGCCGAGGCCAATGCACATGGTGGACACGCCAAAGGTGCCGCCATTCTGCTTCATGACGTTGAGCAGGGTGCCGGAGATACGCGCACCGGAACAACCGAACGGGTGACCCAGGGCGATCGCGCCGCCGTGCAGGTTAACCTTCTCGTTCATCTTGTCGAGCACTTTCAAATCTTTCAACACGGGCAGGGCCTGTGCAGCGAAAGCTTCGTTGAGTTCGAAGAAGTCGATATCGGAAATACTCAGGCCGGCACGCTTCAAAGCTTTCTGCGTCGCTGGCACTGGACCATAGCCCATGATTGCCGGGTCCACACCCGCCACCGCCATCGAACGAATCACGGCCATCGGCTGGATGCCCAGGTCCTGGGCACGCTGGGCCGACATCACGATCATGCATGAGGCGCCGTCGGTGATCTGCGACGAAGTACCGGCCGTCACGGTGCCGCCCTTGGGATTGAATGCCGGCTTGAGGGCCGCCAGGCTTTCCAGGGTGGTTTCCGGACGAATGGTTTCGTCGTAGTCGAACAGCTTCAGGAAGCCATTCTCGTCGTAGCCCTGCATCGGGATGATTTCATCCTTGAACTTGCCTTCCACGGTCGCCTTGTGGGCGAGTTGGTGGGAACGCACGCCGAAGGCGTCCTGCTGTTCGCGAGTGATGCCGTGCATTTTGCCGAGCATCTCCGCGGTCAGGCCCATCATGCCCGAGGCTTTTGCCGCGTACAGCGACATGTGCGGGTTCGGATCGACACCGTGCATCATGCTCACGTGGCCCATGTGCTCGACACCACCGACGACGAACACGTCACCGTTACCGGTCATGATCGCCTGGGCGGCAGTGTGCAGCGCGCTCATGGACGAACCACACAGGCGGCTGACGGTCTGGCCGGCCGCAGTGTGAGGGATCTGGGTCATCAGCGAGGCCATGCGGGCGATGTTCCAGCCCTGCTCCAGGGTCTGGTTCACACAGCCCCAGATCACGTCTTCGACTTCGTTCGGGTCGACCTTGACGTTGCGTTCCAGCAGCTTGCTGATCAGGTGCGCCGACATATCTTCGGCGCGGGTATTGCGGTGCATGCCGCCCTTGGAGCGGCCCATCGGGGTACGACCGAAGTCGACAATCACGACGTCTCTAGGATTCAAGCTCATAAATGTTCTCTCGCTCTAGTCGTTGGGCGCTTAACCGAAGAAGCTCTGGCCGTTCTTGGCCATTTCACGCAGCTTCGCAGTCGGGTGGTACAGCGCGCCCAAATCAGCGTACTGGTCAGCCAGGGCAACGAACTCGGCCACACCGATCGAATCGATGTAGCGCAGCGCACCGCCACGGAATGGAGGGAAACCGATACCGTAGACCAGACCCATGTCGGCTTCGGCGGCGGTTTCGACAATGCCATCTTCCAGGCAACGCACGGTTTCGAGGCACAGCGGGATCATCATCCAGTTGATGATGTCCTCGTCGGTAACGTCGCGCTGCTCATAGACGATCGGCTTGAGCACTTCCAGCACCGACGAATCGGCGACTTTCTTCTGCTTGCCGCGCTTGTCGGTCTCGTAGGCGTAGAAGCCCTTGCCGTTCTTCTGGCCCAGGCGCTTGGCTTCGTAGAGCACGTCGACAGCCGAACGACGGTCATCTTTCATGCGGTCCGGGAAGCCTTCAGCCATTACATCGCGACCGTGGTGACCGGTGTCGATGCCGACCACGTCCATCAGGTACGCCGGGCCCATCGGCCAGCCGAATTTTTCCATGACCTTGTCGATGCGCACAAAGTCCACACCAGCGCTGACCAGCTTGGCGAAACCGCCGAAGTACGGGAACAGCACGCGGTTGACCAAAAAGCCCGGGCAATCGTTGACGACGATCGGGTTCTTGCCCATTTTCTTGGCGTAGGCGACGGTGGTGGCAACGGCCAGTTCGCTGGACTTCTCGCCACGGATCACTTCCACCAGCGGCATCATGTGCACCGGGTTGAAGAAGTGCATGCCGACGAAGTTTTCCGGACGCTTGAGGGCCTTGGCCAGCAGCGAAATGGAAATGGTCGAGGTGTTCGAGGCGAGGATGGTGTCCTCTTTGACCTTGTCTTCGACTTCAGCCAGTACCGCCTGCTTGACCTTCGGGTTCTCGACAACCGCTTCGACCACCAGGTCGACATGGCCGAAATCACCGTAGGACAGGGTTGGGCGAATGCCGTTGAGCACTTCGGCCATCTTCGCAGCAGTCATGCGACCTTTATCGACGCGGCCAACCAGCAGCTTGGCGGCTTCGGCCAGGCCCTGTTCGATGCCGTGTTCGTTGATGTCTTTCATCAGGATCGGCGTGCCTTTGGACGCCGACTGATAGGCGATGCCGCCCCCCATGATGCCGGCGCCGAGTACAGCGGCCTGCTTCACGTCACGGGCGATTTCATCGTAGGCCTTGGCCTTCTTCTTCAGTTCCTGGTCATTGAGGAACAGACCGATCAGGCTTTGCGCAGCCGAGGTCTTGGCCAGCTTGACGAAGCCGGCGGCTTCGACTTCCAGGGCTTTGTCGCGACCAAAGTTCGCGGCTTTCTGGATGGTCTTGATCGCTTCAACCGGTGCCGGGTAGTTCGGCCCGGCCTGGCCTGCAACGAAACCCTTGGCGGTTTCGAAGGCCATCATTTGTTCGATAGCGTTGAGCTTGAGCTTGTCCAGCTTTGGCTGACGCTTGGCCTTGTAGTCGAACTCGCCGCTGATGGCACGCTTGAGCGTTTCAAGGGCCGCTTCCTGGAGTTTGCCAGGCTCGACCACGGCATCCACCGCGCCGATTTTCAGCGCGTCTTCAGCGCGGTTTTCCTTGCCGGCGGCAATCCACTCGATGGCGTTGTCGGCACCGATCAGGCGCGGCAGGCGCACGGTACCGCCGAAGCCTGGGTAGATGCCCAGCTTGACTTCCGGCAGGCCGATCTTGGCCACGGTGGACATGACGCGGTAATCCGCTGCCAGGCACATTTCCAGGCCGCCACCCAGGGCGATGCCGTTGATGGCCACGACGGTCGGTACGTTGAGGTCTTCGAAGTCGCTGAAGATACGGTTGGCTTCGAGGTTGCCAGCGATCAGTTCGGCATCGGGCAGCTTGAAGTTATCGACGAATTCGGTGATGTCGGCGCCGACGATGAAGACGTCCTTGCCGCTGCTGACGATCACACCCTTGATCGAAGCATCTGCCTTGATAGTGTCCACTGCCTGACGCAATTCATTCAGGGTTAGACGATTGAACTTGTTGACGGACTCACCCTTGAGATCGAACTTCAGTTCGACGATGCCACTTTCAAGAGCCTTAACCGTGATGGCTTTACCTTCGTAAATCATCAACTGATCTCCACGATATGGAAGCTGAACAGTACACGTTGAACGCTGACTGCTGGTTCGGCATTGACGTTACCGTCGATGCTACGCCAATCCGCCAGGCACACCCGTCAACGCGATAGTCGGGGTTCTGTAGGAGCGTTCGGATAATACAAACGCTCAATTCATACGCCCGTTTGATTTGGGTACGTCACCTTCACGGAATTTCCGACAATTGTCAATCGCCCTAAACAAGGGGTTTGAACGCGACTTCGCGGTCATTTCCGTACCGCACAGATCCGCAACACGGCGCTGCATGGGTAGTCATTCATAGAATCAATAATTAGAAAAGTCGCCCTAATTACAGGCAAGCCTGACTCAGGCGACTACGCTGTCGGGGGTACGATTGAAATCTTGAGCAAAGGACGTTACGAACGAACGTCCGGATAGGTGTTTTGGTTACCGGCCTGCCTGGCCAACCCGCCCGATGAGACTGTCGGGCTTTTTTACGCCTCAGGCCAGAGCCTTGAGCACATTGGAAATGTCCTGCAAAACACTGGCTTCGCCCTTCTCGCCCCAATACAAGGCGATCATTTGTCGATCGGCTTCGACCTTGTAGACGTTGGCCGGCAATTTTTCGAAATGATTGAGCAACGCCTCATCCTGGCAGACTTCTCGCCACTGGTTGACCCACACCCCCGGCGCAGTCTGCCAATAGCTCCAGACCGCTGGCTCCTTGCCGCGTCGGGGCCGGTGGTACTGCGCGCAGGGGTTTGGCGGCTGCTGGCCGAGCCAGTGCGGCCACTCCTGCGGCGCCAGTTGCATGGCCAGGCCCAGGCGCCGCGCCTCCATGCGCAAGGCCATGCGGCCGCTCTGAACACGGGACGGCCGCAACCATGCCAGGGGGCTTAACACCACCAACAGGATTGACACCACTATCCAGACCGTCATATTCGTACTCCCCGAATTCTGCTGAGCCCATTGACCATTGACCCACGTCGCCGTCAATGCGCTTGAAACCAGCCATACTTACCGTATCGCAATTCCCTGGAGTGCTTTCCATGTACTACGAACACGTTCTGGTTGCCGTCGACCTCACGGAAGAATGCGATCCCGTCGTCAAGCGCGCCCTCGCGCTTTGCGAGGGCCGAGACACCAAGCTATCGCTGGTGCACATCGTCGAGCCGATGGCCATGGCCTTTGGCGGTGACGTGCCAATGGACCTTTCCCAGCTGCAGCAACAGCAATTCGATCAGGCCAAGGAACGCCTTGACCGACTGATCGTGAAATACCCTGCCCTGAAAAAGGAATTCAGCCACCTGACCTACGGCCAACCGCGCCAGGAGATCCATCACCTGGCCAAGGAACAGGGTTGCGACCTGATCGTCGTCGGCAGCCATGGCCGTCACGGCCTGGCCCTGTTGCTGGGCTCGACCGCCAACGATGTATTGCATGGCGCGCCTTGCGATGTATTGGCAGTACACCTGGTCAAGCGCGCCTAAAACCTGTGTGGGAGCGGGCTTGCGTTTTCAAATAGAAATCCCGGCGCTCATCCCTGAGCACCGGGATTCTTCACAGCAGTGGATCAAGCGTCCAGTTCAGCCCAGCGCTCGACCAGTGCATCCAGCTCGGCCTGCAACTGCTCCAGGTGCGCGATCACCTTGGCGGTTTCGGTGGCAGGCCGCTGATAGAAGCCAGCGTCGGCCATGTCGGCCTCCACCGCTGCGATCTGCTTTTCCTTCGCGTCGATATCACCCGGCAATGCTTCCAGCTCGCGCTGCAGCTTGTAGCTGAGCTTTTTCTTGGCCGGTGCCGGGGCCGCAGCAGCGACCGGGGCCGGCTCGGCCTTGACCACGGCCGAGTTCAGGTCAGCCTTGCCGGACTTGCTCTCGGTTACCCCTAAAAGGCGCGGCGAGCCACCCTGGCGCAGCCAGTCCTGATAACCACCGACGTATTCGCGGACCAGGCCTTCGCCTTCGAACACCAGGGTACTGGTGACCACGTTGTCGAGGAATGCCCGGTCGTGGCTGACCATCAGCACGGTGCCGTTGAAGGTCAGCAGCACCTCTTCCAGCAACTCGAGGGTTTCCACATCCAGGTCGTTGGTCGGTTCGTCGAGCACCAGCAGGTTCGCCGGCTTGCTGAACAGTTTGGCCAGCAACAGACGGGCTCGCTCACCACCGGACAACGCCTTGACCGGCGTACGGGCACGCTGGGGGCTGAACAGGAAATCGCCGAGGTAGCTCAGCACGTGGCGGCTCTGACCGTCGATATCGATGAAGTCGCGACCTTCAGCGACGTTGTCGATCACAGTCTTTTCCAGGTCCAACTGATGGCGCAACTGGTCGAAGTAGGCGACGTCGATCTTCGTGCCCTCTTCCACCTTGCCGTTGGTCGGCACCAGGCCGCCGAGCATCAGCTTGAGCAAGGTGGTCTTGCCGGTGCCGTTGGCGCCCAGCAGCCCGATGCGGTCACCGCGCTGCAACACCATGGAAAAGTCCTTGATCAGGAACGGGCCGCCCGGGTGCGCGAAACTCACGTTCTCAAGCACCATTACCTGCTTGCCGGACTTATCAGCGGTATCCAACTGAATGTTGGCCTTGCCGGTGCGTTCGCGACGTTCGCTGCGCTCCATGCGAAGGGCCTTGAGCGCGCGCACACGACCTTCGTTGCGGGTGCGACGAGCCTTGATACCCTGGCGAATCCAGACTTCTTCCTGGGCCAGTTTTTTATCGAACAGCGCGTTGGCGGTTTCTTCCGCCGCCAGCGCCGCTTCCTTGTGCACCAGGAAGCTGGCGTAATCGCCGTTCCAGTCGATCAGGCCGCCGCGGTCCAGTTCGAGGATACGGGTCGCCAGGTTCTGCAGGAAAGAACGGTCGTGGGTGATGAACAGCACCGCGCCCTGGAAGTCCTTCAAGGCTTCTTCAAGCCAGGCGATGGCGCCGATGTCCAGGTGGTTGGTCGGTTCGTCGAGCAGCAGCAGGTCCGGTTCGGACACCAGGGCCTGGGCCAGCAGGACGCGGCGACGCCAGCCGCCGGATAACTCGGCGAGGGTCTTGTCGGCCGGCAGTTGCAGGCGGCTCAGGGTGCTGTCGACCAATTGCTGCAGACGCCAGCCATCACGGGCTTCAAGGTCGTGCTGCACGTGCATCAACTTGTCCAGGTCGGCATCGGTAACGATGTTCTGGCTCAAGTGGTGATACTCGGCCAGCAGCGCGCCGACACCGTCCAGGCCTTCGGCGACCACGTCGAACACGGTCCGCTCGTCGGCCACCGGCAGTTCCTGGGGCAATTCGCCGATTTTCAGGCCTGGGGCGCGCCAGACCGAGCCGTCATCGGGCTTCTGATCGCCCTTGACCAGCTTCATCATGCTGGACTTGCCAGTGCCGTTGCGGCCGATGATGCACACCCGCTCACCACGGGCGATCTGCCAGGACACCTTGTCCAACAACGGCATAGCGCCGAAAGCAAGGGACACATCGCTGAATTTGAGCAGGGTCATGAGCTTCTCCAAAAACCGGGCGCGCATTCTACCTGAGATGAGGCCCCAAGAGTCCGCCAATTTCGCCACTGCAGCACTCTGCACAATAATTGTTGCGAACTTGCACCGACGGCCCTGCAAAGCTTTCGCCGGTTGCTGGCAAAAGGCTAAGCTACAGATAGTTACCCTGGGTTAACCCTTGGGCTTGTCATGTTTTTTCTGCCCGGACGTATCATGCGCAGTCGCCTTTTCAGTGTTTTATCTTGCCTATTTGTATGTGCCACTGCCGTTCAGACCGCCCAGGCAGTGGATATTTCCACACAACGCCAGTATTACGATGAAGCCAAGCGCGCCTTGGCCAAGGGTGATTCCGCCCCCTACTTTCGCTACAGCCAGGCTCTGCGCGATTATCCGCTGGAACCCTACCTGGCCTACGACGAACTGACCGCTCGCCTCAAGAGCGCCAGCAACGCCGAAATCGAGAAATTCCTCGCCGAACACGGTGACCTGCCCCAGGCCAACTGGATGAAGCTGCGCTGGTTGCGCTGGCTGAGCGAGCGCGGCGACTGGGAAACGTTCGTCAAGTATTACGACCCCAAACTCAACTTCACCGAACTGGACTGTCTCAACGCGCAGTACCAGCTCACCCATGGGCTGAAGGCCGAAGGCTACGCCAACACCGAAAAACTGTGGCTCACCGGCAAGTCCCAGCCGCAGGCATGCGATGCGCTGTTCGGCCTGTGGGCATCCCAGGGACAACTGACCGAGCAAAAACGCTGGGAGCGCACCAAACTGGCGGCCCAGGCGCGCAATTACCCGCTGGCCAAGAGCCTGGTCAGCGGCCTGACCACCCTTGCCCCCCGCGGCAGTTTGCTCGTGGACGTCGCGCAGAAACCGGAACTGCTCAACCAACCATCGCGCTTCGCCCCGGCCGATGAACCGATGGCCGATATCGTCAGCCTCGGCCTGCGTCGCCTGGCCCGTCAGGATCCAGAGAAAGCCATGGCGCTGCTGGACGGCTACGCCAGCACCATGCACTTCTCCCGGGATGAAAAAGTCGCGATTGCCCGGGAAATTGGCCTGACCCTGGCCAAGCGCTTCGACAGCCGCGCCCTGGACGTGATGACCAAATACGACCCGGAACTGCGGGACGACACCGTTTCGGAATGGCGCCTGCGCCTGCTGCTGCGCCTGGCCCGCTGGGACGACGCCTATCAGTTGACGCGTCGCTTGCCCGAGTCACTGGCCAGCACCAACCGCTGGCGCTACTGGCAGGCCCGCGCCTTGGAGCTGGCACAGCCGCAAAACCCCGAGGCGCTGACGCTGTACAAGCATCTGGCCCGTGAGCGGGATTTCTATGGTTTCCTGGCTGCCGACCGCTCCCAGTCACCGTACTCGCTCGTCAACAAACCCCTGGTGATGAGCCAGGCGCTGATCAATAAGGTGCGCAACACGCCCGGAATACGTCGGGCGCTGGAATTTCATGCCCGTGGCGACATCGTCGACGGACGCCGCGAGTGGTATCACGTCAGCCGTCATTTCAGCCGGGACGAAATGGTCGCCCAGGCGAAGCTGGCCTATGACCTGAAATGGTATTTTCCGGCCATCCGCACCATCAGCCAGGCCAAGTACTGGGACGACCTGGACATCCGTTTCCCGATGGCCCACCGCGATACCCTGGTGCGCGAAGCGAAGGTCCGTGGCCTGCATTCGAGCTGGGTGTTCGCGATCACCCGCCAGGAAAGCGCCTTCATGGACGACGCCCGCTCCGGCGTCGGCGCCGCTGGCCTGATGCAGTTAATGCCTGGCACCGCCAAGGAAACCGCGCGCAAATTCAGCATCCCCCTGGCTTCGCCACAGCAGGTGTTGAACCCGGACAAAAACATCCAGCTTGGCGCGGCCTACCTGAGCCAGGTCCACAGCCAGTTCAACGGCAACCGCGTCCTGGCCTCGGCGGCCTACAACGCCGGCCCCGGTCGCGTACGCCAGTGGCTGCGCGGCGCCGACCACTTGAGCTTCGACGTCTGGGTCGAAAGCATCCCGTTCGATGAAACCCGCCAATACGTGCAGAACGTGTTGTCATACTCGGTGATCTACGGCCAGAAGCTCAACTCGCCACAACCGCTGGTGGACTGGCATGAGCGCTACTTTGATGATCAGTGAGGGTTAGCGGCAAGCGGCTCCTGAAAGCAAAAATGCCCGTATTGAAAGATACGGGCATTTTTTTGGTCCGTTACTGGACCTTGTAGGAGCGGGCTTGCTCGCGAAGGCGATGTATCAGCCAACGATGATGCTGACTGACAACCGCTTTCGCGAGCAAGCCCGCTCCCACAGGTGTGCGTAGTCCTCAGTCAGTTGCCGGCTCCAGGCCCACATTGAACTGCAACGCCGCCAACCGCGCATACAGCGCATTGCTGGCCACCAGTTCCTGGTGAGTGCCCACGGCTACCACTTTGCCCTGATCCATCACGGCGATCCGGTCGGCGTTTTTCACCGTGGCCAGGCGGTGGGCGATGACCAGGGTGGTGCGGTTTTTCATCAGGCTGGGCAAGGCCTGCTGGATCAGGTGTTCGCTTTGCGCATCGAGGGCACTGGTGGCTTCGTCCAGCAGCAGGATCGGTGCATCCACCAGCAGCGCCCGGGCGATGGCCAGGCGTTGACGCTGGCCGCCGGAAAGCCCGAGGCCCCCGTCGCCCAGGTGGGTCTGGTAGCCGTCGGGCATTTTTTCGATGAAATCGTGGGCATGGGCGATCTGCGCAGCCTCGCGCACCTGCTCGGACGTCGCCTCGGGGTTGCCGTAGCGAATGTTCTCTTCAACCGTGCCAAAAAACAGCGCTGGATTTTGCGAAACCAGGGCGAAATGGCGACGCAGGTCCAGCGGATCGAGCTGCGTCAGCGGCACGTCATCGATGAAGATTTGCCCTTGCACCGGATCGTAGAAACGCAGCAGCAGGTCATACACCGTTGATTTGCCGGCGCCGGAAGGCCCGACCAGGGCGAGGGTTTCGCCAGCGTGGATGGTCAGGTCAAGGCCGTCGACCGCATAGCTTTCCGGCCGGGACGGATAGGAAAAACGCACACCTTCGAGACGCAAATCGCCCCTGACTCGTGCAGGCAATGTCACAAGACCTGCGGCCGGCGGCTGGATGATGTTTTCCGAACGCAGCAACTCGGCAATTCGCTCCGCCGCGCCCGCCGCCCGTTGCAACTCGCCGATCACTTCGCTCAGGGTACCGAAGGCGCTGCCGACGATCAGGCTATAGAACACGAAAGCCGCCAGCTCACCGCCGGAAATCCGCCCGGCGATCACATCCATGCCGCCAACCCAGAGCATCACGCCAACCGCTCCCAGCACCAGCACGATCACCAGGGTGATCAGCCAGGCCCGCTGGGCGATGCGCTTGCGGGCGGTCTCGAAGGCCTGCTCCACCGTCACGGAAAAACGTTGTTCATCCTGGACCTGATGATTGTAAGCCTGCACGGTCTTGATCTGGCCGAGGGTTTCGGAGACGTAACTGCCGACGTCGGCAATGCGGTCCTGGCTCTGACGCGACAGGCTGCGCACCCGGCGGCCGAACACCAGGATCGGCGCCAACACCAACGGCAGGGCAATCACCACGATGCTGGTGAGTTTGGGGTTGGTGATAAACAACAGCACGATGCCGCCCACCACCATCAAGGCGTTGCGCAAAAACAACGACAGCGACGAACCAATCACCGACTGCAGCAGGGTGGTATCGGCGGTCAGGCGCGACTGAATTTCCGAACTGCGGTTGTTCTCGTAGAACCCCGGGTGCAGGTAGACCAAATGGTTGAAGACCTGCCGCCGGATATCCGCCACCACCCGCTCACCGATCCACGACACCAGGTAGAAACGGGAAAATGTACCAATCGCCAGCCCCACCACCAGCACCATGAACAGACCGATGGACTGATTGAGCAAGTGCGGGGAACGGGTCATGAACCCCTGGTCCACCAACAACCGGATGCCTTGCCCCATGGACAAAGTAATACCGGCGGTAACAATCAGCGCCAGCAAAGCGCCGACGACCTGCTTGCGATAAGGTGCGATAAAACCGCTGGCCAGGTGGATAGCCCGGCGCTGTTGGGAAGAAAGCATCAGAAACGTCCGATAATGCAGCAGAAAAAGGCCGATCAGCGACACCGAAGCGCAGCGCAACCATGTTTGAATCAGAATGAGTCAGGTTAAATATGACCACAACGACTAGGGACTAGATGTTATCGGTCTAAAGTCTGGCTGGAAACGCAACTGTGTTTCTGATTGAGTGGAGGTGTCGCCATGAACCTACAAGGAGTGTCATGGCTCGGTCACCTGGCGACATTAAAGTAGGCACACAACCTGATGAGGAGACAGGCCATGTCCTTGCAACACAGCAGCGACGACAAGATTCAAGTAATCCGCACGCAACCGGACCAGTCCCTGGGCTGCTCGTTCATCGATGCCCAAGGGCGCGAAGTTCCGATCACCGAAGACATGATCCAAAAAGCTTGCAGCGAGCTGGAAAAACGACTGGTCAAGCCTGCCGAACAAAAGTGATACAGCCCGTCTTCAATTGAACCCGACCTTGATGTCGGGTTTTTTATGCCTGCTGACTTTGCAGGCCCTTGTAGTGCAGCTCTTGTGGCGAGGGCGCTTGCTCCCTCGCCACAAGAGCACTCCACGATCTAGATGGCGGTGGCGCCCAGCGCGGTGACGATCTGCTGCAAGGTTGGGGACTGTCCTTCGATACGAACCTTCAAGCTGTCGATTTCCCGTCGCGGCGGGTAGTGCTTGCGCAGGGCATCGAAGGCGCTGCGTTGTTCGCTGACTGTTCCCACCAGGCTGCGGCGAAAGTTCGCATCGTCGCCACGAGGGTCGTACACACCACGGCACAACGTCGCCAGGGCCCAGGCCGGGTCGGTTTCGGCATCCAGGGTAATACCACCCAACCAGGGCCGCGGCAGCAAATCGTTGAGGCTGACTTCAACCGGCCGTTCCAGAAAACCGCATAAGGCCTCGTAGATCTGCGCCGTGCCACGCTGACGGCCATCGAGGCTGTAACCGGCTATGTGGGGAGTGGCGATCACGCACAGGTCAGCCAGGTCGACGTCCACGGTCGGCTCCTGCTCCCAGACATCCAGCACCGCTTGCAGGTCTTCGCGCTCCAGCAGCACCTCGCGCAGCGCCGCATTATCGATCACCGGCCCGCGAGCAGCGTTGATCAGCCAGGTGCCGGGTTTGAGCTGGTTCAAACGCGCTTCGTCGAACAGGTGCCAGGTCGGTTGCTCACCGTCGCGGGTCAACGGGGTGTGCAGGCTGATGACGTCGCACTGCTCGATGATCTGCTCCAGGCTTACATAGTCGCCTCCTTCGGCGGCCTGACGCGGCGGATCGCAGACCTTCACGGCCCAGCCAAGCCCCTTTAGCACCTCGATCAAGCGTCCGCCCACCTGGCCTGCGCCGACCACGCCAAAGGTGCGCTGCTTAAGCTGCGCGCCTTCGATTTCAGCCAGGGTCATCAGGCTGCCCAGCACATAGTCCACCACCCCACGGGCATTGCAGCCCGGCGCGCTGGCCCAGCGGATGCCGGCCTCGGCGAAATAATCCAGGTCCAGGTGATCGGTGCCGATGGTGCAAGTGCCGACGAAGCGCACTTTGCTGCCTTCCAGCAATGCCCGATTGACCTGGCTGACCGAGCGCACCAGCAACACATCGGCCTGTTCGACCATCGTCCGGTCGATGCCCCGCCCCGGTACCCGGCGGATTTCGCCGAAACCTTGGAAAAACGCATCAAGCAGGGGGATGTTTTCGTCAGCGACGATCAGCATGGCAGAGCTCCTTTGGCGGGGTTGGCAGTGTAGGCGTTCCCGTAAGTCCGTGCATTAACGGGAGCGAACGATGCTGTGGCCAAGGGATTACCCCGCTCTTGTGGGAGCAAAGCTTGCTCGCGATGCAGGCGCCTCGGTTCCTTGGGAGACCGCGTCATCTTCATCGCGGGCAAGCCTTGCTCCCACGGGTGCTCGCAAACTGAAAAAGCGATTACAAATCCCCAACACAGGTTTTTTCCTGACCACTGTGTCAAGGCGTAGAATGCGCCGCCTTGCGCTTAATCTTTTCGGACGCTTGCCCTGTGAATCCTGTGATCGACACCCCGACTCCCCTCTCCCGCCCGGCCCGGGTTCGCCGGGAGTTCAAGACACTGCTGGCCCTGGCGCTGCCGATCATGGTGGCGCAACTGGCGACCACCGCCATGGGCTTTGTCGATGCGGTGATGGCCGGGCGTGTCGGCCCGCGGGACCTGGCAGCAGTGGCGTTGGGCAACTCGATCTGGGTGCCGGTGTTCCTGCTGATGACCGGCACACTGCTGGCTACCACGCCGAAAGTCGCCCAGCGCTTCGGCGCCGGTACGTTCGACCAGATCGGCCCGTTGGTGCGCCAGGCGCTGTGGCTGGCATTGGTGGTGGGGTTGACTGCAACGCTGGCGCTGTTCAGCGCCGAGCCGATCCTGCACGTCATGAATGTGGACCCCGAATTGATCGGCCCGTGCATGGAATACCTGCGCGGCATCGGCACCGGCCTGCCGGCGGTGGCGCTGTATCACGTACTGCGTTGCTTCAGCGACGGCCTGGGTCGGACCCGCCCGGCCATGGTGTTGGGCTTGTGCGGGCTGGCGCTGAACATCCCGCTCAATTACATCTTCATTTACGGGCACCTCGGCGTACCGGCCATGGGCGGCGTCGGGTGCGGCTGGGCTACCGCCATCGTGATGTGGGTCATGGCCCTGGGCATGGCCGGTTGGGCCCGCTGGGCGCCAGCCTATCAGTCAAGCCGCTTGTTCGCTCGTTTTGACTGGCCGCAATGGGCGGTCATCAAGCGCTTGCTGGGCATCGGCCTGCCGATTGGCATCGCAGTGTTTGCCGAGTCGAGCATTTTTGCAGTGATCGCCCTGCTGATCGGCAGCCTCGGCGCCACGGTGGTGGCCGGGCACCAGATCGCGCTGAACTTCAGCTCCCTGGTGTTCATGATCCCCTACTCCCTGGGCATGGCTGTGACGGTGCGGGTTGGCCAGACGCTCGGCCGCGGCCTGCCCCGTGAAGCGCGCTTCGCCGCAGGCGTGGGCATGGGCAGCGCTTTGGCCTACGCCTGCCTGTCGGCGAGCCTGATGTTCGCGCTGCGCGGGCCCATTGCCGCGATCTACACCGCCGATCCGGTGGTGATCAACGTGGCATCGATGCTGATCGTCTACGCGGCGCTGTTTCAGTTTTCCGATGCGATCCAGGTCACGGCGGCGGGCGCGTTGCGCGGCTACCAGGACACTCGGGTGACGATGATCCTGACCTTGTTCGCCTACTGGGGCATTGGCCTGCCAGTGGGTTACGCCCTGGGCCTGACCGACTGGCTCGGCGCACCCAGCGGCCCGAGCGGGTTGTGGCAAGGCCTGATCGTGGGCTTGAGCTGCGCGGCGCTGATGCTGTCGATCCGCCTGGCCCGCAGCGCACGCAAGCAGAACCGCATCAGCCGCACGGTGGGTTAAGCGAGTTTCTTGCGGATCCAGTAGAGGTAGGTGCCGGCTTCCTCCTGCTGGGCCACCAGCTCGTGGTCGAGGAACACGCAAAACTTGGGGATGTCGCGACGGGTCGAGGGGTCGGTGGCAATCACCTTCAGCAACCCACCGGGCGCCAGGTCGCGAATGTGCTGGTGCAGCATCATCACCGGTTCCGGGCAATTGAGACCGGTGGCATCCAGTGTGCCGTCGACCGGCGTATCGTTCATTTCACTCATGTTCTACTCCTGAAACTGGCCGGCATTGTCGCGCAATGTCGGCGCTCGGTCACCTCTGGCTTAACACCGTATCCTGTGGGAGCGGGCTTGCTCGCGAAGGCGATCTGCCTGTTATTCAAATGTTAACTGACCCACCGCTTTCGCGAGCAAGCCCGCTCCCACAAGCAAATCTCATTGCCTTTGAGCGCTAGCGGGACTTGGGTTTCCTGGTATCCAACCGCCGCAGATGGCAGGTCACTTCCTCACGGTCGTGGTACAGCTGCTTGCAGCCGATCTCGACCTTGATACCCCGGGCCTTGAAACCGTCGGCGATGCGTTCGAGCAGGCGTTTGACTTCGGCATAGCGCTGTTTCATCGGCAGCTTGAGATTGACCACCGCCTCGCGACAATGCCCTTCGCCAATCCACTCTTCGAGCATCGCCGCATTGCGCGCCGGTTTCTCGACGATGTCGCAGACCATCCAGTCCACCGGCTGCTTGGGCTTGAACGTAAAACCGTCCGCCATCAGGTGCTGAACCAGGCCGGTGTCCATCAGGCTTTCAGCCATCGGGCCGTTGTCGATAGCGGTCACCAGCATGCCCCGGTTGACCAACTGCCAGGTCCAGCCGCCTGGCGCCGCACCGAGGTCCACACCGGTCATGTCGCTGTGCAGGCGCTCGTCCCACTGGTCCCGGGGGATGAAATGGTGCCAGGCCTCTTCGAGCTTTAGGGTGGAACGGCTCGGCGCTTCCCGGGGGAATTTCAGGCGGGGAATGCCCATGGGCCACATCGCCGAGTTATCGGATTCCGCCAGCCCCAGGAACACTTCGCGGCCACTCTTGAAGGTCAGCAGCAGGCGCGGCTTGTGCGGGTCGTCCACCAGCTTGCCGGCGCCGACCAGTGCCTTGCGCAAGGGGCCTTCGAACTTTTTGCAGAAGTTCGACAGTTCCTTGCCGTCATTGGTGTCCACCACTTCCAGCCACAGGCTGCCGCAGGTCGGGAACTGCGCCATGTGGGCCAGGATAACGCTGATGCGATCCGTTTCCGGCAAGTCGATGAAGGTGCCGCGCGCCCACTGGCGCGGAAAAATCAGTTCGGCGAAACGCTGGCCGCCCATCAGCCGCGCGGCACCGTCGTCTTCGGTGCAGACAAATTCAGCGCAGGCACTGGCCGGTTTGGCCTTGGCGTAGCCGGCCACATTGAGCCGGGCGGCGTGCTCGGCGATCTCGGAACAGACCTCGCCTTCGAAGCCTGGTCGGCAGTGCATGAAAAGCGTGTTCATTGAAACTCCGTAGCAAAGCCTGTCACGAAAACCGCCGCATGATAGCGGACTTCGGAACCCCGAACCTGCCCATAGAGTCCAGTGATTAGTCATACGCTCAAAACAGGGCTAGGTTAAAGGCTCTGTCCGTCCCGTCAGTCCGTAGCCGTGCGGACTCAAAGGAGTCATTTCAATGCCGTCCCTCGATAGCCTGAAAACCCTCAAAACGCTGCAAGTCGACGCCAGGACCTACCATTACTTCAGTCTGCCGGACGCCGCCCGAAGCCTGGGCGACCTGGACAAGCTGCCGATGTCGCTCAAAGTGCTGCTGGAAAACCTGCTGCGCTGGGAAGATGAAAAAACCGTCACCGGCACCGACCTCAAGGCCCTGGCCGGTTGGCTGAAAGAACGTCGTTCCGACCGCGAGATTCAATACCGTCCGGCACGGGTATTAATGCAAGACTTCACTGGTGTCCCCGCCGTGGTCGACCTAGCCGCCATGCGCGCCGCCATGGAAAAGGCCGGCGGAGATCCCCAGCGAATCAACCCGCTGTCGCCGGTGGACCTGGTGATTGACCACTCGGTGATGGTGGACAAGTTCGCCAGCAGCCAGGCATTCGAACAGAACGTCGACATCGAAATGCAGCGCAACGGCGAACGCTACGCCTTCCTGCGTTGGGGCCAAAGCGCCTTCGACAACTTCAGTGTGGTGCCGCCGGGCACCGGCATCTGCCACCAGGTCAACCTCGAATACCTGGGCCGCACCGTGTGGACCCGCGAAGAAGACGGTCGCACCTACGCGTTCCCGGATACCCTGGTGGGCACCGACTCCCACACCACCATGATCAATGGCCTCGGTGTGCTGGGTTGGGGGGTCGGCGGGATCGAAGCGGAAGCGGCGATGCTCGGCCAGCCGGTGTCGATGCTCATTCCCGAGGTCATCGGCTTCAAGCTCACCGGCAAGCTGCGCGAAGGCATCACCGCCACTGACCTGGTGCTGACGGTCACGCAGATGCTGCGTAAAAAAGGTGTGGTGGGGAAATTCGTCGAGTTCTATGGCGATGGCCTTGCCGACCTGCCCCTGGCCGACCGCGCCACCATCGCCAATATGGCCCCGGAATACGGCGCCACCTGTGGCTTCTTCCCGGTAGACGATGTGACCCTGGACTACCTGCGCCTGTCCGGGCGGCCGGCGGAAACGGTGAAACTGGTAGAGGCCTATTGCAAAGCCCAGGGCCTGTGGCGCTTGCCCGGCCAGGAACCGGTGTTCACCGACACCCTGGAGCTGGACATGGGCAGCGTCGAGGCCAGTCTCGCCGGGCCGAAACGCCCTCAGGACCGTGTCTCGCTGCCGAATGTCGGCCAGGCCTTCAGTGACTTCCTGGGGCTGCAAGTCAAACCCACCAGCAAAGAAGAAGGACGCCTGGAAAGCGAGGGCGGCGGTGGGGTCGCGGTGGGCAACGCCGATCAGGTGGGGGAAACCGAGTACGAATTCGAAGGCCATACCCATCGCCTGAAAAACGGCGCGGTGGTGATCGCCGCCATCACTTCCTGCACCAACACCTCCAACCCCAGCGTGATGATGGCCGCCGGGCTGCTGGCGAAAAAAGCCGTGGAAAAAGGCCTGACCCGCAAGCCTTGGGTCAAGAGCTCCCTGGCGCCGGGCTCCAAGGTGGTTACCGATTACTACAAGGCCGCCGGCCTGACCGAGTACCTGGACAAACTGGGATTCGCCCTGGTGGGCTACGGTTGCACGACGTGCATCGGTAACTCCGGACCGTTGCCGGAGCCGATCGAAAAAGCCATCCAGAAGGCCGATCTGACCGTGGCCTCGGTATTGTCGGGCAACCGCAACTTCGAAGGCCGGGTGCATCCGCTGGTGAAGACCAACTGGTTGGCCTCGCCGCCGCTGGTGGTCGCCTATGCCCTGGCCGGCACGGTGCGTATCGATATCAGCAGCGAGCCGCTGGGCAACGACCGGGACGGCAACCCGGTGTATCTGCGGGACATTTGGCCCAGCAGCCGGGAAGTGGCCGAGGCCGTGGCCCAGGTGAACACCAGCATGTTCCACAAGGAATACGCCGCCGTGTTTGCCGGTGACGAGCAATGGCAGGCCATCGAGGTGCCGCAAGCGGCGACTTACGTCTGGCAGGCCGACTCGACCTACATCCAGCACCCACCGTTCTTCGACGACATCGGCGGGCCGCCACCGGCCGTCAAGAATGTCGAGGGCGCCCGGGTACTGGCCCTGCTGGGGGACTCGGTGACCACCGACCACATCTCCCCCGCCGGCAACATCAAGACCGACAGTCCGGCCGGCCGCTATTTGCGCGAACAGGGTGTCGAGCCGCGAGACTTCAACTCCTACGGTTCAAGGCGCGGCAACCACCAGGTGATGATGCGCGGCACCTTTGCCAATATCCGCATTCGCAACGAAATGCTTGGCGGCGAAGAAGGCGGCAATACGATCTACATCCCCACGGGCGAAAGAATGCCAATCTACGACGCCGCCATGTTGTACCAGGCCATGGGCACGCCACTGGTGGTGATTGCCGGCCAGGAATATGGCACCGGTTCGAGCCGGGACTGGGCGGCCAAGGGCACGAACCTGCTGGGCGTAAAAGCGGTGATCGCCGAAAGCTTCGAGCGCATCCATCGTTCCAACCTGGTGGGGATGGGCGTACTACCGTTGCAGTTCAAGCTCGATCAGAATCGCAAGAGCCTGAACCTCACGGGCAAGGAAACCCTCGACATCCTGGGGCTCAATGACGTCGAACTGACACCGCGCATGAACCTGCCCGTGGTCATCACCCGGGAAGACGGGCGCCAGGAGCGGATTGAAGTACTGTGTCGAATCGATACCTTGAATGAAGTGGAATACTTCAAGGCCGGAGGAATCCTGCATTACGTCCTACGGCAATTGATTACAGGTTAAAAAGACCCGTCCTACAAAAACACCGCCGCTTAAAGGCGGTGTTTTTGTATGAGCCTGCCTATAATCCCGCCGGCTCTGCCTGCCCGACCCGCCACACCGGTTCCTCAGTCTCAAAAGGATGTGATATGCCTGCCCTACCCTGGCCGTACCTGGCGCTCCTCTCCATCGGCTATGTCTCGGCTTTGGCCTACGGCCAACTGGCCTGGACCGCAGGCATCTCAGTCGCGTTATTGCTATTTGCCGGGTATGCGGTTCGCCAGGAGCAAACGCTGGTTGGCCGGTTTCTCGGACATATCCTTTTCCTGGTAATGGCCCTGGCGCTGGCGCTGCACTGGATGCCGGGCTTTTTCAACGGGCGGGCGATCCCGGCGCAACGCTTGACCGCTGATGCCGTGCGGTTCGCCATGTACTTGAATCAGGACAAGCCGCTGATCGGTTTCTGGCTGCTACTGGCCTGCCCGTGGATCGTTGGTCGACGCTCGTTGCGTTTGTCGATCTATGCCACGGCCCTGGGCCTGGCGTTCAGCACGGTGCTGGCCCTCGGCGGAGCGATGCTCCTGGGCATGATCCACTGGGCACCGAAGTGGCCGGACCACGCCTGGCTGTGGGTGCTTAATAATCTTTTATTGGTGACGTTAGTGGAGGAGGCGCTGTTTCGTGGCTACATTCAGGGAGGCCTGAGCCGGCGCTTCAAACATTTGACCCATGGCGACAACCTGGCGCTGCTGCTGGCCTCGCTGCTGTTCGGCCTGGTGCACATCGGCGCGGGCTGGCAATGGGTGCTGCTGTCGGGCCTGGCAGGGGTCGGTTACGGCCTCGCTTATCGTTTTGGCGGCCTGGGCGCCGCGATTACCACCCATTTCGGCCTCAATCTGCTTCATTTCGCCCTATTTACCTACCCGATGCTGGCGTGATAGCGACAGGTAAAAATAGCCTCAATTAAAACCTGACGGCGCCGACAACCTTTCAAAGCCTTGCGGATCTATACACACCATGCGTAACAATCAACCTGTCACACAACGCGAAAGGACCTTCCCGGCCCAGCAACGATTGATTTCCACCACCGACGCCAAGGGTGTAATCACCTACTGCAACGACGCGTTCGTTGAAATCAGTGGGTATACGAAGGAAGAATTGATCCGTTCGCCGCACAACCTGGTGCGTCATCCCGATGTTCCCCCAGCCGTGTTCGCGCATATGTGGGGCACGTTGAAACAAGGCTTGCCATGGATGGGCATCGTCAAGAACCGCAGCAAGAACGGTGACCATTACTGGGTCAACGCCTATGTCACCCCCGTGTTCGAAGGCAACCAGGTCGTCGGCTACGAGTCGGTGCGGGTCAAACCCACCGCCGAACAGATCGCTCGGGCCGAAGCACTCTATCGACGCATCAACCAAGGCAAGGCCGCGGTCCCGGGCAGCGACAAATGGGTGCCGATACTGCAGGACTGGCTGCCGTTTATCCTGGTCAGCCAATTGAGCTTCGTCGTGGGCGCGTTCCTCAACTCCTCCTGGGGCTTTGCCCTGGCGGCCGCGCTGTCAGTGCCCCTGGGGCTGATGGGCCTGCAATGGCAACAACGCGGGATCAAGCGCCTGCTGCGCCTGGCCGAGCAAACCACCTCCGATCCACTGATTGCCCAGATGTATACCGATAGCCGTGGCGCCCAGGCGCGCCTGGAGATGTCGATCCTCAGCCAGGAAGCTCGCCTGAAAACCTGCCTGACCCGCCTGCAGGACACCGCTGAGCACCTCAATGATCAGGCGCGCCAGTCCAACACCCTGGCCCACAACAGTTCCAGCGGCCTGGAACGCCAGCGAGTGGAAACCGAACAGGTCGCCACCGCGGTCAACCAGATGGCCGCGACCACCCAGGAAGTCGCCAGCCATGTGCAGCGCACCGCCGACGCCACCCAGGAAGCCAATCGCCTGACCAGTCGCGGCCGCGACATCGCAGGCGAAACCCGTGAAGCCATCGAGCGCCTGTCGGTGGTGGTCGGCGAGACCGGCCAGACCGTGACTCAACTGGCCAAGGACAGCGACGAGATCGGTGGCGTGGTCGATGTGATCAAAGGCATCGCCGACCAGACCAACCTGCTGGCCCTCAATGCCGCCATCGAAGCGGCCCGTGCCGGGGAAATGGGGCGTGGCTTTGCCGTAGTGGCCGATGAAGTGCGGCAACTGGCGCAACGCACCAGCGAATCCACCGGGCAGATCCATGCCCTGATCGCCAAGCTCCAGCAAACCGCGACCAATGCCGTGCAGACCATGGAGGCCGGCCACCGCCAGGCCGAAGAAGGCGTGGCGCGGGTCATGGAAGCGGACGCGGCGCTGGTGGGAATCAGCGAAGCAGTGGCCAACATCACCGACATGACCACACAGATCGCTGCCGCTACCGAAGAGCAGAGTTCGGTGGCCGAGGAGATCAGCCGCAACATCAGCAACATTTCGGAACTGGCCGACCAGACCTCGGGCCAGGCCCACAGCTCGGCGTTGCTCAGCGAAGAATTGACCCGCACGGCCAATACGCAGTATTCGTTGGTGGAGCGGTTTAACCGCTGAGAGATGCCTGTTCAATAAAAAACCGGGAAGGTGATACTTCCCGGTTTTTTATTGCCAATTCAAAAGTGGTGTCGCGTTATGAACCGTCTTCGCGAGCAAGCCCGCTCCCACAGGGGATTGCAGTTGCTCCTGCAAACGCATTTCAAAATGTGGGAGCGGGCCTGCTCGCGAAGAGGCCGGGACAGGCGCTATCAATCCTGAAGAAGAAACGCCGCCACCTTGCCCGCCGCCGCCTCCAGATGCTGCTCATGACTAAACCCCGAAGCCTTCAACGGCTTCAGATCATGATCCCCTGCCGCCAGCCACATCACCTCGATGCTTGGTGACAAGGCATATCCCTGCACTGCCTCACGATTGCCCAGCGCATCGCGCTCGCCCTGGACGATCAAGGTTCGGGTCTTCAACGCCGCCAGGTGTTCGACCCGCGGTTTCTCCGGTTTGCCCACCGCATAGAAGGGATAGCCCAGGCACACCAGCGCATCGCTGCCCAACTCATCGGCGAGCAAACTCGCCATGCGTCCGCCCATGGACTTGCCGCCGATAGCCAGCCGCCCAGCGACATAAGGCCGCACCGTGGCGTAAACCTCACGCCAGCACTCCAGCAGCTTCGGTGCCGGGTTGGGTGGGCGCTTGCCCCCATCCAGGCGCCGCTGGGCCATGTAGGGAAACTCGAAACGCAACACGTTGACGCCATGCGCGGCAAGGCGCGCAGCCATTTCTTCCATGAAGCCGCTGTCCATCGGCGCACCGGCACCATGGGCCAGGACCAGGGTCGGCGCCTTGGCGCTGGCAACCGCTTGTCCGGCTGTCCATAGCCAGCCGTGTTCGGCCACACATCGCGCCCATTGATCCCCGTCAATACTGGCCTTGTGCTGTTTGTCCATGCTGATCTCGCTTTTAGTCTGCCTATAACTCCAGGCGAAGAACGCCGCACTGCCTTGCGCAGGCGCTCACTTCGGCTGAACCGTGGATGGGGAACCATGAACACTTCTATCAGTACCGCCTACAACTACAAGGTGGTCCGCCAATTCGCCATTATGACGGTGGTGTGGGGCATCGTCGGCATGGGCCTCGGGGTTTTTCTCGCGGCCCAATTGGTCTGGCCACAGCTCAACTTCGATTTGCCCTGGACCAGCTTTGGCCGTCTGCGCCCGCTGCACACCAACGCAGTGATCTTCGCCTTCGGCGGCTGCGCCCTGTTCGCCAGTTCGTTCTACTCGGTGCAACGCACCTGCCAGACCCAGCTGTTCGCGCCGAAAATCGCCGCGTTCTGCTTCTGGGGCTGGCAACTGGTGATCCTGCTGGCGGCCATCAGCCTGCCACTGGGCTACACCAGTTCCAAGGAATACGCCGAACTGGAATGGCCGATCGATATCTTGATCACCATCGTCTGGGTTGCCTACGCCATCGTGTTCTTCGGCACCGTGGCCAAGCGCAACACCAAGCACATATACGTCGGTAACTGGTTCTTCGGCGGGTTCATCCTGACCGTGGCGATCCTGCACATCGTCAACAACCTGGAACTGCCAGTGAGCTTCACCAAGTCCTACTCGGTGTACGCCGGGGCTACCGATGCGATGGTGCAATGGTGGTACGGCCACAACGCCGTGGGCTTTTTCCTCACCGCAGGCTTCCTGGGGATGATGTACTACTTCGTGCCGAAACAGGCCGAGCGCCCGGTGTATTCCTATCGCTTGTCCATCGTGCACTTCTGGGCGCTGATCACCCTGTACATCTGGGCAGGTCCCCACCACCTGCACTACACCGCGCTGCCGGACTGGGCACAGTCGTTGGGCATGGTGATGTCGCTGATCCTGCTGGCGCCAAGCTGGGGCGGCATGATCAACGGCATGATGACCCTCTCGGGTGCCTGGCATAAATTGCGCAGTGACCCGATCCTGCGCTTCCTCGTCGTGTCCCTGGCGTTCTACGGCATGTCGACCTTCGAAGGTCCGATGATGGCCATCAAGACCGTCAACGCCCTCTCCCACTACACCGACTGGACCATCGGCCACGTCCATGCTGGCGCGCTGGGCTGGGTCGCGATGATCTCCATCGGGGCGCTCTACCACATGATCCCGAAAGTCTTCGGCCGGCCACAGATGCACAGCATCGGCCTGATCAACGCGCACTTCTGGCTCGCGACCATCGGCACCGTGCTGTACATCGCCTCCATGTGGGTCAACGGCATCGCCCAGGGCCTGATGTGGCGCGCGGTGAACGAGGACGGCACGCTCACCTACTCCTTCGTCGAAACCCTGGTGGCCAGCCACCCCGGCTTCGTCGTACGGCTGGCAGGCGGGGCGATCTTCCTCCTCGGCATGCTGCTGATGGCCTACAACACCTGGCGCACCGTGCGGGCCTACCAGCCTGCCGAAGCCGCCGCTGCCGCGCAGATGGCCTGAGGAGTCCACCATGAAACACGAAACAATCGAAAAAAACGTCGGCCTGCTGATGCTGCTGATGGTGTTGGCCGTGAGCATTGGCGGCCTGACTCAGATCGTGCCGCTGTTCTTCCAGGACGTGACCAATAAACCGGTGGACGGCATGAAGCCCTACACCGCCTTGCAACTGGAAGGCCGCGACATCTACATCCGCGAAGGTTGCGTCGGTTGCCATTCGCAGATGATCCGTCCGTTCCGCGCCGAGACCGAACGCTACGGCCACTATTCGGTGGCGGGCGAAAGCGTCTGGGACCACCCGTTCCTGTGGGGCTCCAAGCGTACCGGGCCGGACCTGGCACGGGTCGGCGCGCGCTACTCCGATGACTGGCACCGCGCCCACTTGTACAACCCGCGCAACGTCGTGCCCGAGTCGAAAATGCCGGCCTACCCATGGCTGGTGACCCAAGCGGTGGACAGCAGCCATACCGAAGGCAAGCTGCGCGCCATGCGCACCCTGGGCGTGCCGTATACCGACGACGACATCACCGGCAGCGTGGCCTCGCTCAAGGGCAAGACCGAAATGGATGCGCTGGTGGCGTACCTGCAAGTGCTCGGCACTGCCATCAAGAGCAAGAGGTGAGCCATGGTTCTTGAAATGAGTACAGGAATGATCCGCGGCCTGGGCACGGTCGTGGTGTTCGTGGCCTTCATCGGCCTGACCCTCTGGGTATTCAGCAGCAAACGCGGCCCGGAATTCGCCCAGGCGCGCCTGCTGCCGTTCGCCGACGAGCCGCCCGCCGACCTCGCCACCCCCCAAGACCCTGCAACAAGGAGTACCCGGCCATGACCACCTTCTGGAGTACGTGGATCTGCGTACTGACCATCGGCAGCCTGATCGGCCTGACCTGGCTGCTGATCGGCACCCGCAAGGGCGAGACCAAGGGCAGCGTCGACCAGACCATGGGCCACAGCTTCGATGGCATCGAGGAGTACGACAACCCACTGCCGCAGTGGTGGTTCCTGTTGTTCGCCGGCACCCTGGTGTTTTCCGTCGGCTACCTGGTCCTCTATCCGGGCCTGGGCAACTGGAAAGGCATCCTGCCAGGCTACGAGAATGGTTGGACCGGCGCCCATGAATGGGAAAAGGAAATGGCCAAGGCCGACGCCAAGTTCGGCCCGATCTTCGCCAAATTCGCCGCCATGCCAGTGGAAGAAGTTGCCAAGGACCCACAGGCCTTGAAGATGGGCGGCCGCCTGTTCGCCTCCAACTGCTCGGTCTGCCACGGCTCGGACGCCAAGGGCGCCTTCGGCTTCCCGAACCTGGCCGACAGCAACTGGCGCTGGGGCGGCACTGCCGACACCATCAAGACCACCATCATGGGCGGCCGCATGGCGGCAATGCCGGCCTGGGGCGAAGTGTTGGGGGAAGCCGGGGTCAAGAACGTGGCGGCGTATGTGCGTCACGACCTGGCCGGCCTGCCTCTGCCAGCGGACAGCGGCGCCGACCTGCAAGCCGGCCAGCAGGCATTCAACACCACCTGCGTGGCTTGCCACGGCGCCAACGGCCAGGGCACCGAAGCCATGGGGGCGCCGAACCTGACGCAACCGGCCGGCTTCATCTACGGCACCAGCCTGGCACAGTTGCAGCAGACCATTCGCCATGGCCGCCAAGGCCATATGCCGGCGCAAAATGAACTGCTCGGCAATGACAAAGTGCAACTGCTGGCCGCCTACGTCTACAGCCTGTCCCACACCGCCGGCGCCGAACGCCTGCAAGCTGAAAGTAAAAGCGAATAAATCCTGACCACACGAACAGCCGCATCCATCCGGATGCGGCGGTTCCGTGCCCCTGCGCGACGCATTGTCGCACCCTTCCATAGTCTGCCTTTCGGTTCTCCCTAATCGGGTCTAAGCTTGCCTCTGCGTGCACTGGCGATTGCCGGTTTCAGGTCGACCCGACCCGATGTGTTCGACAATCCGTTCGGTAAAAAAGACCGCAAAGGCAGGTAGACAACGGCTGTTGCGACAGTTGCCTGGCATCCCCCGAACGCAGTGTTTGAACATACCCCGTTACAACCGACCCGACCCCCTCGCCTGTTTCCTTCGTTGCGACATTTTGCCGAGGGCCAATTTTGTCCCTACACGGAACATGGAAAGGCCGCAGAATCAGCTTTGGAAAGCATTGACCCAGGTCATGGCGCGTTGCAATGACCCCCCGCTTTCTCCATACTTGCGACCGATTTTTATCCTAATAAAACACCCAAACCGTGGAACCTTAGAATGAGCACAGCAATCAGTCCGACTGCTTATAACTATAAGGTAGTCCGCCAGTTCGCCATCATGACGGTGGTCTGGGGGATCCTTGGCATGGGGCTCGGTGTCTTCATCGCCTCGCAACTGGTCTGGCCGGAATTGAATTTCGGTCTGCCATGGACGACGTTTGGACGCCTGCGCCCGTTGCACACCAACCTGGTGATCTTCGCCTTCGGTGGTTGTGCATTGTTTGCCACTTCCTATTACGTCGTGCAGCGAACCTGCCAAACGCGACTGATTTCCGACAGCCTCGCGGCCTTCACCTTCTGGGGTTGGCAAGCGGTCATCGTCGGTGCGATCGTAACCTTGCCACTGGGTTACACCACCACCAAGGAATACGCGGAGCTGGAATGGCCCCTGGCTATCCTGCTGGCCATCGTCTGGGTGACCTACGGTTTGGTGTTCTTCGGCACCATCGTCAAGCGCAAGACCAAGCATATCTATGTGGGTAACTGGTTCTACGGTGCCTTCATCGTCGTGACGGCCATGCTGCACATCGTCAACCACGCGTCCCTGCCGGTCAGCTTCTTCAAGTCGTACTCGGCCTACTCGGGCGCGACCGACGCAATGATCCAGTGGTGGTACGGCCACAACGCGGTGGGCTTCTTCCTGACCACCGGTTTCCTGGGGATGATGTACTACTTCGTGCCGAAACAGGCCGAGCGTCCGATCTACTCCTATCGCCTGTCCATCGTCCACTTCTGGGCGCTGATCACCCTGTACATCTGGGCCGGTCCGCACCACCTGCACTACACCGCGTTGCCGGATTGGGCGCAGTCCCTGGGCATGGCGATGTCGATCATCCTGCTGGCGCCAAGCTGGGGCGGCATGATCAACGGCATGATGACCCTGTCGGGTGCCTGGCATAAATTGCGCACCGACCCGATCCTGCGCTTTCTGGTGGTTTCCCTGGCGTTCTACGGCATGTCGACCTTCGAAGGCCCGATGATGGCCATCAAGACCGTCAACTCCCTGAGCCACTACACCGACTGGACCATCGGCCACGTACACGCCGGCGCGCTCGGTTGGGTCGCGATGATTTCCATCGGCGCCATCTACCACATGATCCCGAAACTGTTCGGTCGTGCGCAGATGCACAGCACCGGCCTGATCAACGCGCACTTCTGGCTCGCGACCATCGGTACCGTGCTCTACATCGCCTCGATGTGGGTCAACGGCATCACTCAGGGCCTGATGTGGCGTGCAATCAACGACGACGGCACCTTGACCTACTCGTTCGTCGAAGCGCTGCAAGCCAGCCACCCTGGCTTCATCGTGCGTGCCCTGGGCGGCGCGTTCTTCGCCAGCGGCATGCTGTTCATGGCCTACAACGTGTATCGCACCGTTCGTGCCTCTGACCCGGCTGAAGCTGAAGCCGCCGCCAAGATCGCCGTAGTTGGAGCTCACTGATGAAGCACGAAGCAGTAGAGAAGAATATTGGCCTGCTGGCCTTCTTCATGGTCATCGCTGTCAGCATCGGCGGCCTGACCCAGATCGTTCCGCTGTTCTTCCAGGACGTGACCAACAAGCCGGTCGAAGGCATGAAGCCGCGTACCGC